>NZ_BAAHAZ010000006.1:0-303682 GCF_054777115.1 Nocardioides maradonensis
GCCTCCTGGATGAACCTCGTCGAGGTCTGGTTCGGCATCGTGGAGCGTCAGGCCATCCGGCGCGGTGTGTTCAAGTCCGTCAAGGACCTCAACGCCAAGATCCGTGCCTTCATCGACGGCTGGCACGACCGTGCTCATCCGTTCGTTTGGACGAAGACCGCCGACCAGATCCTCGCAAAGGCCAACCGTCCAACTACTTCAAATCCGCGGCACTAGGTGCGCGGAGTACCCCCGCTACAATGTGAACCGGCCCTGACCAGCGGAAACGCTGGTCAGGGCCGGTTGCATTTGCCGCGAAGATTTGAACCCAGCGGCCAGAAACTGGCCAGAAACCGGGCCGAACGCCCCATCACACTCCGTGATTCTCCGCGTGGATCAGAATCCGGGCAGTCGAATCTGAGGCGAGTTGATTAGGGTTCAAATCCTTAAGGCCGTCATCCGCCCCCCCAGCGCCGAGAATCAACATCTGTGTCGGGTGTCGATGGACTCTGATGCCGTGACCGACTTGCCAGCCGCTTCTAGTGCCCACTCCGACGGCGTCGGGGCCGCGTACGGGCCCTTCGCATACCTCAGCGCACCGAACGCGCCGATCTACCGACGCGTCATGCGCGCGCTCATGGCAGAGAAGGAGAGGTTCACGGTCCACGTCCGTCCGGAACAGGTGTCTGAGGCGCTGCGTTTCGACGGCGGAGAACCGGTCGAGGCGCAGGTCGTCGCGGACGCGCTGGAGCGCCTGGCTGATTCCAGTTGGGGAAACGTCCTCGCGTTCCCCGACTCGAGTCGGGTGACCGCGCTGGAAGACTTCTACCGCCGCAGGATGCTCTACCAGATGTCGCGTCCGGGCGAGGCCGCCGAGCGGGCGTTGGCGCAGTACGACGCGGCGCTGGGCACCCGTGGCTCGTTGCAATCCGTCGCGCTCGAGGACATCGTCGTCCTGCTCACGCATCTCAGGGACACGGTGGCCGAGCACCGTGCGGGCGTGCCGGCCGACCCGGCCCGGACCCACCAAGCCCTGCGCAGTCTGCGGGAGCGCTTCGCCGAGTTGGCCGAGAACGCTGTGGCGTTCATGGGCTCGATCCAGCGCACGATCGATCTCCACGACGCCGACGTGGAGGCGTTCCTGGCCTACAAGGAGCAGTTGATCGAGTACCTCGAGCGGTTTATCCACGACCTGCTTACGCGTGGCGCCGCGATCGCGGAGCTGTTGGGATCGATCCCTCTCGAGGGAGTGGAATTCCTGGCCACGACCGCCGCCGAGCGCGAGGCTACAGACGCTGCGCCGGGTGAGGCGGAGTCGGCCGTGGCCGCGGGCCGCGATGTCTGGCTGCGGCAGTGGTCGGGGCTGACGGACTGGTTCGTGAGCTCTCCGGGCCGCGACAGCGAGGCCAAGCTGCTGCGCGCCCGCGCGCGGGCGGCGATCCCGTCGTTGCTTGCGGTGGTCCGTTCCTTGCATGACAGGGCGGGCGGGCGCACTGACCGCACGCACGACTACCTCACCCTGGCCCGCTGGTTCGCTGACCTTGAGAATGACGGTGACCGGCACCGGCTGTGGCGCACCGCCTTCGGGCTCGCGCCGGTCCGGCACCTGAGCGTGACGGCCGAGACCGAGGACGCGTGGGCGGCGGCTGACCTTGGCAACGCTACGCCATGGGCGGAGGCGCCGGCGGTTCGGATCAGCCCGCAGCTGCGGCGCACGGGCTCCTACGAGCGGCGCGGCAAGGCGGTCCGGGTCGCCGACCGCAGCGACGCGAAGGCCCTCCTCGTCGCCCGGGCTCGCGAAGAGGCCGAGCAGACAGCCGCGGCACGTCGCCGGATCCTCACCCACGGGCCACGGCCGCTGTCCGCGTTCGGCGAGCTCGACCCGGACGCATTCCGGCTCTTCATCGGCTTGCTCGGCGATGCGCTGGCAGCGATGGGCCCGCGCGGCGAGACGGCCCAGGTGCACACCTCCGACGGGGAGCTGACCGTCACTTTGCGGCGCGTGCCCGGTGCCGGCCTCGCGGTGGTCCGCACTCCCGAGGGTGAACTGTCCGGTCCCGACCACCTCGTCGACATCGCCTCGGCCTTCGACGAGTCGGCCGATGAGTTCGAGGAGGCGTACGGGTGAGCCGCATAGAGCTCGCGCCCCGGATCTCCGGCGCGCTGGAGGACCGTGACGCCGAGGGCCGGACGAAGGCGCTGCGAGCGCTGCTCGTGCAGCCGGTGCTCCGCGCGCAGACCGAGCCGGAGCTGTTCCGACTGGCACGGCGCCATGCCGACGTGCTGCGGGAGTGGTTCGAGAGGGAGACCGGCTGGCGGCTGGTCGTGGAGTCGCAGACGGTCCGGCTGCTCGGCACCTATGTGCCGCACGGGCCGACGGCGATCGCGATCGCACGACGACACCCCGCCCGCGCCCGCAAGGGCGACCCCGGCTTCACCCGGCGTCGATACGTGCTGCTGTGCCTCTGCCTCGCCGTGCTGGAGCGCTCGGACCCGCAGGTCTCGTTGGGACGGCTGGCCGACGAGATCGTGCTCGCCGCGCGCCAGCCCGGCCTGGAGAGCGTGGAATTCACCCTTGGCAACCGGGAGGAACGCTCCGACCTGGTGGCCGCGATCCGGCTGCTGCTGGGCTATGGCGTGCTCGTCCGCGTAGCGGGCGACGAGGACTCCTACGTGTCGTCTGGCGGTGACGCCCTCTACGACGTCGACCGCCGGGTGCTGGCCACGATGCTCTCTACCGAGCTCGGGCCGGGGTTGGCCGCGGCGGCATTGGGTCCGGCGCCGGCCATCCAGGACATCGAGGCCGCCCTGCACGAACCGCCGCCGGCGTACACCGAGGACGAGGCGCACCGGAGGATGCGCCACTCTGTGACACGGCGGCTCCTGTGCGACCCGGTCGTCTACTACGACGAGTTGCCCGAGACCGAGCGGTCCTACCTGCTCAGCGGACAGCGGGTCGGCGTCACGCGGCGGATCGCCGAGGCCACCGGCCTGGTGCCCGAGCTGCGGGCCGAAGGGATCGCGATGGTCGACCCCGACGACCAGCTCACCGACGTGCGCATGCCCGAGCAGGGCACTGACGGCCACGCGACGCTACTGCTCGCCGAGCACCTCGCCGCCACCGGCGCGACGGAGGTGAGCACTCTCCGCCGCAAGGTGAGGGCGCTGGCGAAGGAGAACGCCTCCTACTGGCGAAAGACCACCCGCGAGCCGGGCGCAGAGAACGCCATTGTCGCCGAGGCGCTCGACCGACTGGCCGGCCTCGGCCTCGTCCGGGTCGAGGGCATCGGACCTGAAGCCGTCGTACGTCCGTTGCCGGCGCTGCGTCGCTTCGCCCTGGCAGCGCCGACGATCGCTGAGAGGAACGCACGATGACCAGCCCGAACGGCACACCGGCATGGATCCTTCCCCGGGAGGCCGGCCCGGATGCGCTGCCTCACCCCTCCACCGAGCGGTGGCAGCCGCTCCGGCTCGGGCTGGTCGATCTGTTCTACTACGACGACGAGCAGTTCTGGTTCCACGACGGCCGGCTTCTGCTGCGCGGCAACAACGGCACCGGCAAGTCGAAGGTGCTCGCGCTGACGCTGCCGTTCCTGCTCGACGGCTCGATCGCGCCGCGGCGTGTCGAGCCTGATGCCGACCCGAACAAGCGGATGGAGTGGAACCTCCTCCTCGGCGGTACTCACGCCTCCTCCGAGCGCACGGGGTACACCTGGATCGAGTTCGGTCGTGTCGACGCCGACGGCATCGAGCACTTCCTGACGCTCGGCATCGGTCTCAAGGCGGCCGCCGGTCGGGGCATCGTCAAGCAATGGTGGTTCACCACGTCGCGACGGATCGGCGACCTGCGGCTGATGGATGAGAACCGCACCGTGCTGACTGACGCCCGGCTGCGCGATGCGCTGGCAGGCAACGGCCACGTCCACCCCAGCCAACAGGCCTATCGTCGGGCGGTTGACGAGGCGCTGTTCCGCCTCGGCGAGGAGCGGTACGCCGCCCTCATCGACCTGCTCATCCAACTGCGCCAGCCGCAGCTCTCGAAGCGACCCGACGAGCGAGCGCTCTCCGCTGCGCTGACCGAGGCCCTCACGCCCCTCGACCAGGCGGTGGTCGCCGATGTCGCCGAGTCCTTCCGCTCATTGGAGGAGGAGCGCGCGGGGATCGCTGACGCGCGAGACACCCTCAAGGCGGCCGAGGACTTCCTCAAGCTCTATCGCGGCTATGCGCAGGTGGCGGCGCGGCGGCACACCACCGGGGTCCGGCTGGCCAATTCCGCCTTCGAGCACGCGGGCCGCCACCTGCGCACCGCCGAGGATGAGCTGGCCTCGGCCCGGGAGGACGAGGCGAGGCTCAACCGTGCCAAGCAGGACGCGGGGGAGCGACACGGTGCTCTGCTGGGACAGGAGAAGGCGCTCCGGGAGAGCCCGGAGATGAAGGACGCCGCCCGACTGGAGCAAGCGGAGAAGGCCGCGACCGACCAGGAGTCGGCCGCTGACAAGGCAGCGCTCGAGGTGGTGCAGGCCAGCGCCCGGGCCGAGCGGGACGCTGCGGCTGCAGCGGAGGCCTCTCGCCGTCACGAGGTTGCTCTCGCGGCCGCGGCACGCCATGACCAGGCCGCGGCCCGGCTCGCCGTCGACGCGGGCCTGGCAGCAGACCACCCGTCGATCTCTCAAGACGAGCGGGCGGCCCGGCGGGCCTTGGGCCGCCGCCGGGAGCAGATCGGACAGGTGCGACGCCTCGCCGACCGCGTCCGCGTCGCCGAGGAGGGGGTTGCACGGGCGCGGCGGGCGCTCGACGATGCCGAAGCCGCCGGCGCCCTCCGCGCCGAACAGGTCCAGTCGGCCTCCGCGTCGCTCGAGGAGGCGATCGTCGGCTACTGCGACCAGGTCCGCAGCTACCTGAGCGGGCTCGCGGTAGTGGTTCCGGCAGCGGGAGAGGATGAGCTGACCCAGGTGGCTGCGGACTGGGCGCGCAGTCTGGACGGCGAGTCTCCGGTCCGCGCAGAGGTCGAGTCGGCAGCGTCGGTCACGTTGGACGACCTGGGCCGACGGAAGGTCGCCGCAGAGCTCGAGATCGACCGTATCGACGGGCAGCTCGGTGAGATCCGGGCCACGATCGCGGACTTGGAGGCCGGCCACGACACCGCGCCGCCCGCGGCACCGGGTCGCACACCGACGGCACGCGAGGACGCCTCGGGCGCACCGCTGTGGCGGCTCACCGACTTCTCCGACCGGGTCTCAGCGAGCGACCGGGCGGGAATCGAGGCTGCACTGCAGTCGGCGGGCCTCTTGGACGCCTGGATCTTCCCGGACGGCAGGCTCGCCGTCGACGGCGACGTCGTGCTCGGAGCGGGCGGCCCCGAGGTTGCTGCGGGCGCATCGCTGAGAGCACTCCTCACGCCGGCCGTCGGCCCGGACGACGCTGTGCCCGCGCCGGTCGTGGCCGAGGTGCTTGCACGCGTGGGAGTCGGCGAGGGCTCCGGGGCCGCCCTGTGGATCGATGCGGCCGGACACTGGGGCGCCGGTCCCGCCCGGGGGCCTGGGCCAAGGAGCGGGCCGAGTATGTCGGAGCTGGCGCTCGTGAGGTGACCCGGCGCGAGGCTCTCGATCGGCTTCGTGCCGAAGAGCGTGAGCTCGCCGCGGCACTGGGGCGCTCACGTGCCCTGCTCGCTGAGCTGGAGCAGGCTGCCAAGGAGGTCGTGGCTGAACGCGCCGGATACCCCGCTGCGACCGAGCGCGACCTCGCCGCGGCCCATGAGCGGGTGGCTGCCGCTGGCCGCGAGCTGGAGGTCGCCCAGGCTGCTGTGGCGCAGACAGCGGAGGCGTGGGGAATGGCGACGACAGCGGCCGAGGAGGCAGCCGTCGACCTGCGCGAGGCTGCCGCCGATCTCGGCACCGGCACGACGCTGGAGTCTCTGGAGACCGCGTTGGTGGCGGTCGGAACTTACTCGGAGGCACTGGTCGAATGCCGCACCGCGGCACAGCGTGTCGTGGACGCACAAGCCGCGTGGGAGGCCGCCGTCGCGCGGGCCGCTGAGTCGAGCACCATGCTGACGGAGCGCGACGAGACGGCACGCATGACCAGCGCCGATGCTGTGCGGCTGCGCGCCCAGGCAGACGCTCTCCGCGCCACCGTCGGTGCGTCGGTCGCGGAGTTGGAGCGGCGGCTCGGCGAGACCACCGCCGCGCTCACGGAGGTGGGAGCGGAGCTGGCACGGATCGGCGGAGCGCAGGTGGACACCGCAGGTCGTCGCGGCAGCCTGGAGGAGAAGGTCCGCGAACTCGGCACCCGCCGTGAGGAGGCGGCCACCGAGCGTGAGCGGGTGATCGGTGACTTGCGCACCTTCGCTGCCACCGGACTTCTGCGCGTCGCGCTGCCCGGTCTCCAGGTCCCCGACCCGGACGCGCACGACGGTTGGAGCGTCACCCCCGCGCTGGCCTTCTCCCGGGGCGCCGAACAGGAGCTCGACGGTGTCGAGGAGAGTGACGACGCCTGGCGCCGGGCGCAGCAGCGGATGTCGACGGCAGCGCAGGAGCTCTCTACCCAGATGAGCCGCCACGGCCACACCTCCTTTCTCGACCAGCGGGGGGAGGTGGTGGTGGCCCGTGTGCGCTACCTGAGCGAGGAGGTCGACATCGACCGGCTCGCCGTACGACTGAGTGACGACGTGGAGCAACGTGAGCGGCTGCTCAGCGCCAAGGAACGCGAGATCCTGGAGAACCACTTGGTCAACGAGATCGCCGGAGAGCTCCACGAGTTGCTGCTGTCGGCCGAGGCACAGATCGACCGGATGAACGCGGAGCTCGCCGCCCGCAAGACGTCCACCGGCATGCAGTTGCGCGTCCGATGGCGGGAGCGGAGCGACGGACCGGCCGGACTCGCTGCTGCGCGTGGCCTGATGGTCCGTTCCGACGCGACCTGGACGGCTGCTGACCGTTCCGCGATCGGAGGGTTCCTCCAGGCGCGGATTGCGGAGGTTCGCGAGGCCGACCCGACCGGCGGTTGGGCCGAACACCTTGAGCAGGCGCTCGACTACCGGCAGTGGCACTCCTTCGTCATCGAGCGCTGGCAGAACGGCCAGTGGCGTCCGGCGACGGGCCCGGCTTCGGGTGGTGAGCGCGTCCTGGCGATGTCAGTGCCGCTCTTCGCGGCCGCCTCGTCGCACTACAACTCCGCCAGTCCGCACGCGCCACGCCTCATCCTGCTGGATGAGGCCTTCGCCGGTGTGGATGATGACTCGCGGGCGAAGGCGCTGGGACTCCTTGCCACCTTCGACCTCGACGTTGTGATGACGAGCGAGCGGGAGTGGGGCTGCTACCCGCAGGTGCCCGGGCTCGCCATCGCCCAGCTCTCCCGGGTCGAAGGAGTCGATGCCGTCGGTGTCACCCGCTGGCAGTGGAACGGCACCCGCCGCACCAGACTCGCCGAGGTCCTAGGGGCTGCGCGGGCCGGCGATGCACACGATTCGCCAGCGGTGGACGACGCACTGTTCGGATGATGATGGATCCGAAGATCGCGGGCGACCGGGCTGCGCTGGAGCGGCTCCTCGGCGTTCCGGAGATGGCCTGGCTGCTGACCCGGGTGCGCTCCCGGATCACCGCATGCCGCGGATCGACACTGTCCGGTGTCGTCCGGCTCGACGAGCCGACCGACGCGCAGCGGGCCGCGGCGGTGCGGCTGGTCGGGCGGCCACGACGCCCGGGGGCGAGCCTGCGGGTGGAGCTCGCCGACGTCGAGGCGATCCTGCGCCGGGGACCGTGGCCAGCAGGGCTCGCCGACGCCGTTGAGACGCTGACCGGACCCGTCGTCGATCCAGCCCTCGAGCGGCGGCGCACCGCCACCGCCTGGGCCCACGCTGCGGGCGGCCTTCGCGACGCTGTTGCCGACCACCCTGGACTCGGGGACTGGTGGGAGGGATTCTGCGCCACGGGTGGGCTCAAGCGAGCAGCGCGGGCGGAGGCTGCGCGGACCGGGGTTGCCCACGAGCCCGACGTCGGTGCTCGTCTCGTGGAGATGGTCGCAGCGGTCGTGGCGGATCTGCCGTCGGCAGGGGAGCCGTTGTCTGTGTTCGCGCGACGGCTCACTGGCGACGCGCATGCTCTCGACGTATCGCGTCCACTCGGCCGCTTGGCTGCTGCTGCCATCGAGGCTGCGTTCGCGCCGGGCGCCCACTCAAGCCGCGATGCTTGGGCAGCGGCTGGCGTCGTACTGTCCAACGTCGCGTCGACGGTGCTGTGCCTGGGGGTTCCGGGTGCGTCTGTTCCGGCTGGGGCGTCGGCAGCGGCGAGCGCGGCGGCGCTGGAAGCCATGCGCACCGCCCGGATGCCTCTGGTTCTGACGCTCGACCAGGTCCGCTCCGGCGGTGTCGAGGCGCTGCCCACCGACCAGATCGTCCACGTCTGCGAGAACCCGACGATCGTCGAGGTTGCCGCCTCGGCCTGGGGGCGCTCAGATGCGGTCGCGTCTGCACCGGTACTGATCTGCACGTGGGGCCAGCCCAGCACCGCGGTGGTGGAACTCCTTGCCATCCTGACCGGACGCGGAGCCGGGTGTCGCTACCACGGTGACTTCGACTGGCCCGGCCTGCAGATAGCGCACGCCCTCCGCCGGCGGATTCACTGGACCCCTTGGAGATTCACCTCCGCGGACTACCTGACCGTTGTCGAGGGCGACGTGCCTTCACTGGCCCTCGAGGGACGCCCGGTCCCCACGCCATGGGACCCGAAGCTTGCCGAGGTGATGGCCGAGCACGGACTTGCGATCGAGGAGGAGGCGATGGCGGAGACGCTCGCGAATGATCTGATCGCCGGCGCCCAGCCGGCAGGTTCGCCGCCACACTGAGCGACGGATCCCTGCCGCTGGCGCAGGAAATCGCCGGTACGCTTGAAACGGAGGTGCATCGAGATGACCGCAGCAGCGATCGAGCCAGAGCCGGTTCCGCTGACCAGGGACGCCGCTGGTCGGCTTATGGTCATCGGCACTCGAATTCCACTCGACACTCTCGTTGCAGCCTTTGAACGCGGCGACTCGCCCGAAGCGACCCACGAGTCATATCCGACTATCTCGCTCGGCGATATCTACGCCATCTTCACCTACTGCGTGCGCCACCGGGATGACGTCAACGCCTACTTGGTGGAACGCGGGGAGCAACGCGTCGCTCAGCGGGCCGCGATCGAGACGAGGTTCCCGCCCGAGGGCCTCCGCGCAAAGCTCCTCGCCCGGCCGGACGCATGACGATCAAGTTCCTGGCTGACGAGAACTTCGATCACAAGACACTGGCGGGGCTGAAGCGACGCGAGCCCGATCTCGACATCGTGCCCGTGCAGGAGGTTGGTCTACGCGAGGTCGATGACCCGCAGGTGCTGGAGTGGGCTGCCCGCGAGGAGCGCCTCGTGGTGACCCACGACGTCTCGACCTTCGCCGACTTCGCCTACGAGCGCGTTGCGGCCGGACTGCCCATGCCGGGGGTCATCGAGATCCCGGAGTCCGTCCCTCGGTCTGTGATCATCGACGAACTCATCCTGATCGCTGGTGCGAGCGAGCCGGACGACTGGGAGAACCGGGTCGTCTATCTCCCGCTCCGCTGACAGCGCCGGTTGGTGCGAGATGAGGATTGGATCACTGCCAGAAACCGGCCACTTACAGGTCCGGCCGCACCCGCGCTCACCCGATACACTCCGAAGTGGACTGTGAGGTCTTCCCGCGTAAACCCGAGGAGATCCACGATCTTCCAAGCCCTTCCGTAGTGGCTGAAGCAAGCCAGAGGTCGCAGGTTCAAATCCTGCCCCCGCTACGAAGAAGTCCAGGTCAGCCAGTGGCTGACCTGGACTTTCGCTTTGGAGGGCACAATGCGATCGCGTCGTGTACCCACCAGATTCGCGGGGAGTGTGCTCGAACAGCGGGGACTTGGGCGACGTCCATACCCCGCGATGCGGTGACGCCAGTCTGCGTGCCGCGCCTCGTAGAATCCGGCACCGGAAGCGTCGCCGGAGCCCGACTCGAGTAGGTGGCGATGTTCAGCCTGCGCAGCGAGCCCTTCCACCGAGGTCGTGAGCGATGCGAGCTTGCTGGTCCGAGTGGCGGGTCGCGTCAAGGCGTCACGGCTCTCGCCGGTCGCCCAGCCGCGCTGCCAGCCCGACCCCGATGATGAGGGCTCCACCGTTGACGAAGTTCGAGACATAGGGCTGGACGCCTGCGAGGTTCAGGCCGCTGTTGAGGACCGCGAGGAAGTAGACGGCGACCAGGACGCCCCACACGTTGTACTTGCCCGGGCGGATCGCGGCTGCGCTGAGGAACGCGGCGGCGAGCGCCGGCAGGAGAAGGGCGTCGGCGAGATGCGGGTTCGCGCCGCCCGAGCGGGTGACCTGCAGGACCCCCGCGCCGCCGCACAGCCCGCCGGCGATGACGAAGGTCGAACCGACCACGAGCTTGAGCCGGATGCCGGCGAGGCGTGCGGCGGAACGGTTGCTGCCGAGGGCGTACAGGTAGCGGCCGAACGGGGTGTGGTCGACGAGGTAGTAGACGACCAGGGCCACCACGGCCAGCGCGTAGACCGTCCGCGGAATCCCGAGCCAGTTCTCCGTGCCGAAGTTCGTCACGCTCTGCGGCAGGTCGCCTCCGACCGTCACGCCGCCGGTCTTCAGGCTGATCAGGCCGGTGATGATGATGGAGACGCCCAGGGTCGTGATGACCGCGTTGACACCCATGCGCGTCACGAGCAGGGCGTTCACCACGCCCACGCCGACGCCGATGGCGATGCCGATGGCGAGCGCGAGGAGGGGATTCATGCCGTTGGTCATGAACTCCGCGCAGAACACCGAGCTCAGCGCCGCGGACCCCCCGATCGAGAGGTCCCACTCGTTGCAGACCAGGGGGATCAGGGCCGCCAACGCCGTGATCGCGACGACCGTGTTCGACCCCAGGAGGACCTGCAGGTTTGCGCTCGTCGGGAACGTCGCCGACGTCCTCGGCCAGAGGCTGAAGAACACGAACGCCCCGACCAGCAGCACCACGAAGGCGTAGGCCTCGAGGAGCGAACGGATGCTCCGACGCGTGCGTCGAGCAGGGACGGCCTGCGCCGGATCGGGCCGGACGGGCTCGTCCATCGTCAGGTGGTTTCCGGACACGGAACTCATACCGCTACTTCCTTCTCTTGACCATGGGCGAGGCGCTCGACCCGGTTGCTGGTGAGCTCCTCACGAGGCAGCTCCCCGACGATGCGTCCGTGCCTCAGGACGATCACGCGGTCGCAGATCGCAGCGAGCTCCTCGCTGTCGGAGGAGGCGACCAGGGCCACCGCCCCCGCCTCCACGGCTGCTCGGATGAGCAGGTAGATCTCGTGCCGGGCGCCGACGTCGACACCCTGGGTGGGCTCGTCGAGCAGCACGACCTGCGGGGTGCGGCGCAGCCAGCGGGCCACGATCACCTTCTGCTGGTTGCCTCCGGACAGCGCGGAGAGCGAGTCGTCGACCGACTGTGCCTTGATGAGGAACCGGTCGAGCAGGCTTCGGGCGTCGCGGCGCTGGCGTCCGGCGCGCAGCCTGCCCGTACGCCAGTAGTCGCGCAGCACCGCGACGGACATGTTGTCGTTGACGCTCAGCTCGGCGAAGGCGGCGTCCTCCGCGCGGTTCTCCGGGACGAACGCGATGCCGGCCCGCATCGCGTCGCGCGGATTCTGCAGCTGGAGGGTCCGGCCGTTGAGGTGGATCCTGCCGGCGCTGGCCGGGAGGACGCCGAACAGGGACTTGAGCAGGCTCGAGCGTCCCGAGCCGACGAGGCCGGCGATCCCGACCACCTCGCCAGCGTGCAGCGTCAGGTCGAGCGGGCCGACCGGACCCGCGCACAGGCCCTCGGCCTCGAGGACGATCGGCCCACGCTCGGCGGAGGTGTCCGGAGCGATCTCGTCGACGGCGCGACCCACGATCAGCTCGACGAGGTCCGCGCGAGTGATGGAGCGCGGGGCTACCTCGGCGACGAGCTGCCCGTTGCGCAGCAGGATCGCGTTGTCGGCGACCGCGAAGACCTCTTCGAGACGGTGCGTGACCAGGATGACGGTCTGTCCCTGGTCGGCGTGCCGGCGTACGGCTTCGAGCAGAAGGCGCACCTCGGTGTCGGGCAGCGAGACGGTGGGCTCGTCGAGAACGAGGATCCCGTTGTCGGCCTGGCCGGTCTGCAGGGCACGCGCGATGGCGACCATGGCCTGCCGGGCCGGTCCCAGCTCGCCGAGGAGCTGGTCGGGGTGCGCGTCGATGTCGTACTTGGCGAGCACCCGAGCAGCCTCGCGCCGAGCTGTCCGCCACTGCACCCGGCCACCGACACCGAGCGGGAAGCCGTTGCCACCGATCGCCAGGTTCTCCGCGATGGTGAGCTCGGGGAAGGTGGAACGCTGCTGGTGGACGAACCGCAGTCCGGCCGCCGCGGCCCGGGCCGGGGTCATGTCCGCCAGATCGATGCTCTGGCCGCCGATCACGACGGTGCCGGCGTCACCGCGCTCGACGCCGGCCAGCATCTTGATGAGGGTCGACTTGCCCGAGCCGTTGCCACCGAGGAGCGCATGCACCTGGCCGGCTGCCAGGGAGAACGAGACGTCGTCGACGGCCAGGTTGGCGCCGAAGGACTTGGTGGCGCCACTGAGCACCAGTGCGGGCTCACATGGGTCAGGGCTCACGGCGGTCCCCTTTCGCGAAGACGAGGGTCGTTGGTGGTCACCAGGATGTGGCCGTGCGTCGCGTGCGCCAGGTGATCTGCGCGACAACACCCCCCGGATGGGCTACCGGGCGGATCGGAGAGGAAAGGGAAGTGGCCCGCGCGGATCCGCGCGGGCCACCGCCTCCGTCCTCTCCGTCGGTCCGTGGACTCAGCCCACACCCCACAGGGCGAAGAACGCAGAGCGGAAGTCGACCGGCGGCGTGTACGGCTGACCGGCCGGCGGCATGTTGTGGTCCTTGTCGCACACCTGGATGCCGTTGCCGGTGTCGACGGCGTTCGGGTCCTGCTTGAGGAAGAGGCGGACCAAGGCGTCGACCGCGCTGTACACCTCCCACTCGACCGACTGGCCGGCACACGCCTGCGCGCCGGTGCCGTTCCTGATCTGGTCGATGGCGGCCGTCGTGCCCTCGCCGCCCATGACCGTCATCGACTTGAGGCGCCCCGCGGTCTGCAGAGCCTGCGCACCGCCGCTCTGGGTCATCACGACGTCGTACGCCGGGATGAAGGCGTTCGCGTCGGGGTGCTGGACGAGCGCCTGCTCGATCTTCTGCTGCAGAGCCGGACCGAGGTCGGTGCCGACGAAGGTCGCGTCACCGGCGATCGAGCAACCCGGGCACTTGGCGATCTCTCGCTTGATGCCCTCCGTCGCGGTGAGCGTCGTCCAGGCGTCGGTCTCGGTGTCGAGCACGACCTTCGCCTGGCCGTTGGTCTTGGCGATCACCCACGCGGCCTGCGCGCTTCCCCAGTCCTTGTCCTGGTCGGGGAAGGACTCCTTCCCGGCGTAGGAGACGATGTGGGACAGGAGCGCCGGCGTGCAGTCCTTGGTCTCGATGCCGACGATCGGAATGCCGGCGGACTTCGCCTGGACGACCGCGTTCTTGACGGTGGGGCAGTCGATCGCCGAGAGGATGATGCCGTCGGCCTTGGCGACCACGGCCTGCTGGACGCCCGTGAGCATCTGGGTCGGGTCGTACTTGGCGTCGAACACGTGCACCGTCCAGCCCAGCTTCTTGGCCGCCTCCTGGGCCGCCGCCACGCCTCGGGTGCCGTAGTCGCTGCCCAGCCCTGACTCGACGAGCCAGATCGACTTGCCGGCGGGGGCCTGGACGGTCGGACCCGTGGGCTTCTTGTACGTCCCCTTGTACCAGGCGTCGAGCGTGGCCTGGTACCGCTGCTGGTCCGCCGAGCTCGTCGTACCGTGAGTCGTGGAGCCGCTGCTTCCGCACGCCGCGAGCCCGAGGCTCAACGCCGCAGCGGAAACCAGGGCGATGCCCCGCCGCCACCTGTCTCGAGTGTTCATGACCTTCTCCTCGTGGTGTGGCCGCGCGACGCCGGGTCCGGACCGTGAGCGGCCGCCCATCGGCCGCTGGGTACGGCCTATCGCCGAACGGCCACCTGTGAGTCAGGTCACGGGTGCCAATAGGCCCAGTCGGGGGAGGTGGTCAGCGCTCCCCGGCGTCCTGCTGGCTCATCCAGGTCGCGATCTGTGCGCGCGAGGTGAATCCCAGCTTCGTCAGGATCCCCTCGACGTGTCCCTCGGCGGTCCGCAGCGAGATGACCAGACGCGCAGCGATGTCCTTGTTGGACATCCCCGCGGCAACCATCTCGGCGACCTCCTGCTGGCGGCGGGTGAGCGAGACCGCGGGCGCTGTCGGTGTCGCCTCCCCGGAGGGCGGCGTCGACTCGCCCAGGGCGAGCGCGATGATGGCGTCGGTGTCCGCCGCCCGCCCGCGGCTGAACGCCAGCTCGAACGCCGGACCGCTCAGCTTCGCACGCGCGACCGCTTCGTGCTCCGCGCGCTGGTCGGCCAGGTGCGGCGAGCCGACGATGCTCTCCCACAGCCGGTCGACCGCACCGAGGAGCGTGGCCGACCGCTCCGCGTCGTGATGGGCCGCGGTCCACGCGAGCAGCTCAAGGGCGAAGGCCACGCCGAGCGTGTCGTGCAGCTGCTGCTTCATCCGCAGCGCCCCACGGAGGTCCGCCTCGGCCGCCTCGGGCTGCCCGCGGAGGACCGCGACGTACCCGCGGCCCCACAGGGCGTAGGAGAGGTTCCACAGGTCGCCGTTGGCGGCGCACTGCGCCAGCAGCTTGTCGATGATGCCCGCGGCGACGTCGATGTCGCCGTGGAACAGGTGGGCGGCCGCCAGCTCGATCAGCAGGCTGTCGGGGTACTGCGCGGGCACGTTGTTGTCGACATAGCCCTGGAGTGCCTCGGTGAGCAACGGGATGGCGCTGCCCGGGTCCGGGCCGAGCATCCGTCCGGCGCCGAGGACGTGCTTGGCATAGGCGATCGCCGACGGGTCGCCGAGCTCCTCGGCGAGGGCGAGGGCCTCCTCGGGCAGCGTGTTCAGCGCCTCCAGGTTGCGTTCGAAGGTGGCGAGGTACGCCGCCGTCGCGAGCGCCCACGCGCGCTCGTGGCTGGGCTCCTCGTCGAGCGCCAAGGTGCGCCGCAGCCACAGGTAGCCCTCGTTGAGGTGCGAAGTCGCGCCCCACAGCCACGGGACGGCCGCGAGCCGGAGACCGGCGCGGGCCTCGCCCGGCTCGGAAACGCAGAACTCGAGCGCCCGTCTGAGGTTGGCGTGCTCGAGCTCCAGCCGGCTCGCCCACTCCTGCTGGTGGGGACTGACCCACTCCTGGCCTGCGCGTTCGACCATCGCCAGGCACCAGTCCCGGTGGCGGCGGGCCAGCACGCGTTGCTGGTCGTCGGCGGCGAGACGGTCCTGTCCGTAGGAGCGCAACGTCTCCAGCATCCGGAAGCGGACCGTGCCCTCGTTCACCTCCCGCTGGAAGATCGACTTGTCCACCAAGCCGGCGACCGTGTTCAGCACGGCTCCCGGCGGGAGGGACTCGTCGGTGCAGACGGCCTCGATCGCGTCGAGGCTGAAGGTCCCCGCGAAGACCGAGGAGCGCGCCCACAGCGTCCGCTCCTCGGCGTTGCAGAGGTCGTGGCTCCAGTCGATGAGTGCCTGGAGCGTCTGGTGGCGCCGGGGCAGGTTGCGGCTGCCCTCGCTGAGCAGCTCGAACCGGTCGTCGAGGCGGCTGACCAGCTGCTCGACGGTGAGGACCTTCAGCCGGACCGCGGCGAGCTCGATGGCCAGCGGGATGCCCTCGAGCCGCTGGCACAACCGGACCACCGCAGCCTCGTTCTCCGGGGTCAGCCCGAAGTCGGGTACGACGGCTGCGGAGCGCTCGACCAGCAGCATCACCGACGGGTACTGCAGGGCGGTGCCCGGCCGGATCGTGGTCTCGGGGTGCGGTGCGGGCAGGGGAGAGAGCGGGTAGACGTACTCGCCGGCGATGCGCAACGCCTGCCGGCTCGTCGCCAGGATCCGGACCTCCGGCGCGGCGCGGAGGACGTGGTCGGCGAGCTCGGCGACAGCGTCGACCAGGTGCTCGCAGTTGTCGAGCAGCAGCATGACGTGCCGTGACCTCAGGTGCTCCGCGATCGTGGTGAGTGGTGGCCGGGTCGGTTGGTCCTGGACGCCGAGCGCGTCGAGCACCGCATGGGGGAGCAGTGCCGCGTCGCTGAGCGCGGCCAGCTCGACGACGTAGAGGCCGTCGGGGAACGCGCGACGCAGCTCGTTCGCGACCCGCAGCGCCAGTCGGGTCTTGCCCACGCCGCCGATGCCGGTCACGGTGACCAACCGGGCAGTTCCGCAGAGCTGACGGACCGCGGCCAGATCCTGGCGGCGACCGACGAAGCTGGTGAGCTCGACCGGCACGCCGGGCAGGGAGGTTCCTGACCGCACGGCCATGTGATCCTTCGTGACGTCAGGGGTACGGGGCGTCGCGATGGTACCGCTGCGCGGGGTCACGAAGCGCGCTTCATCAGGGAAGCAGCCCCAGCTCCTGGGCGCGGCTGGCGGCCTGGGCCCGGTTGCGGACGCCGAGCTTGCGGTACACGGCGCTCGTGTGCTGCTTCACCGTGTGCCGGGAGAGGTTCAGGACGCTCGCCACCTCGGGGTTGCTGAGACCACTCGAGACGTGCTGGAGGATGTCCAGCTCGCGCGGGCTCAGGCGCACGTGCGGGGCCGCCTGCTCCTTGGGGAAGATCCGGGCACCTTCGGCGACCCGCTCCAAGGCTCCGGCGATCACCTGCCGAGGCATCTGCTTGGAGAGCGAGGCGACGGCGCCGTGCTGGAGTGCCATGGCAGCCGAGACCCGGCCCTCGCCGGCCAGCAGGACGACACGGACGTGCGGCATCCGCTCGCGGAAGGCACGGCACAGCTCCAGCGCGGAGCGGCCGCCGAGCGAGGTGCTGATGACCACCAGCTGCGGGTGGTTCCGTTGCGCGATCTGCCAGGCGGTCACGGCGTCGGTGGCCAGGAGACAGGAGGCCACCCACGGCTGGTCGGCCAGGACCGCTCGCAGCCCTGCCTGCAGCAGCTCGTTCTCGTCGACGACCAGGACGCGCTGGAGACGACAGTGGTCCTCGACGACCGGCTCGACGGCGAGTGCGGCGCTCATGCGTCCCACCCCGTCACCGTGCGTGCGCCACCGCGAAATTCACTCATGGTTCCTCCTCCGGACGACTCCAGGTCATGGATCTGGTGTTCCGGAAGAGTGCTTCGGGGAACTACGTGGATCACCCGGGGAACTACCCGGATGACTACCCGTCCACGTGAACCAGGTCACGCGGACGGGTCAGCGATGTTTCTCCGTGTTACTCCCCGAAGCGGATCACGCCGCGGATCAGCTCACCGGCGAGCAGGTCGTCGTAGCCCTGGTTGACCTCGTCGAGCGAGTACTCGCGGGTGATGAGCTCGTCGAGCTTGAGCAGGCCGCTCTGGTACAGCCCGAGCAACTTGGGTACGTCGTACTGCGGGTTGAACTGGCCGAAGATGCAGCCCTTCACGGTCTTCTGGTACATCGCCAGCTGGGCGGCCGGGAGCTGGACGCTCAGGTCCTCCCACGGACCCATGGCGGTGATCGCCACCGTGCCGGCCTTGCCGACGACGTTGAACGCGGACGTCACTACCTCGGCGTTGACGTCGCCGACGATCACCATGGCCTGCTCCGCGCCCTGACCGTGGGTCATCTCCCACACGGCCTCCAGCGCGGCCTCGGCGTCGGCGAACGCGTGCGTGGCGCCCAGCTTGAGAGCCGTCTCGCGCTTGAAGGCGACCGGGTCGACCACGACGACGTTCTTGGCGCCCGCGGCGGCCGCGCCCTGGACCGCGTTGATGCCGACGCCGCCCGAGCCGTAGATCACGGCCGTGTCGCCGACACCGACACCGGCCGCGTTGACGGCGGTGCCCCAGCCGGTCGGGACCCCGCACGAGGCCAGGACGGCCTTGTCGAGGGGGTGGGACTCGTCGACCTTGATCACGGAGTGCTGGGAGAGGGTGCCGTACTCGGAGAAGGAGCCGACCGAGCACATGCCGCCGGCGTCCTCACCGTCGAGCCGGAAGCGGAAGGTGCCGTCGGGCAGCTGGCCGTCGAGCAGGAACTCGCCCAGGTCGCAGAGGTTCTGGTGGCCGGTGCGGCACCAGCGGCACTCGCCGCAGCTGGGGATGAAGCTGACGAGGACGTGGTCGCCGGGCTTGACCTTCGTGACGCCCGCGCCCACCTCCTCGACGACACCGGCGCCCTCGTGCCCGCCGACGATCGGGAGCCGGGACGGGAAGTCGCCCTTCATCAGGTGCAGGTCGGAGTGGCACAGCCCGGCCGCGACGTAGCGGACCAGGACCTCGCCCTCCTTCGGTCCGTCGAGGTCGAGCTCGACGATCTCGAACGGCTTGCCGACCTCGGTCAGCACGGCGGCTTTCGTCTTCATCATGCGTTCCTTGTCTGGATCACGGGTGGTCCAGCGAACCTAGGACGAGGCAGGGCCGGAGCGGGCGGCTCGCGGCGGGGCGCACCCGGGTGGGGGAGCCGCTCCGCCCGGCCGGCCGGGGTCAGTCGATGCCCCACTCCTTGGCGGCGTTGAGCAGCGACGCGGTGTGGAAGACGATGAGCTCGCGGTAGCCGCCGGTCATCTCCCAGGTGCCCGACCAGCCCTTGGGGGCGACGAACCAGTCGCCCGGGCCGTAGGTGTCGACGCGGCCGTCCACGGAGGTCAGCACGGCCTTGCCGTTGAGGATGTGCACGTGCTCGTCGTAGGGCAGGTCGGTGAAGGCGACCGAGCCGTCGTCGGACTCGTAGACGCAGGTGATCAGGTCCTCACCGGCGTACCAGACGGCGTTGCGGTTGGTCGCGATCGGGCGCGGCATCATCTCGGCCGGCCACATCGCCATCGGCGGCAGGTTCTTGCCCTCGATCTGCTCGCGTACGGCGGGAACGGGGTGGATCGTGGTCACGAGAAGAGCTCCTTGTGGGTGGTGATGTAGTCGTGCAGGGTCTCCTGCGGACGGCCGAGGATCTCGGTGATGGTCTCGACGTGCTGGACGCCGGCGTACGAGCCGGTCTCGAAGCTCAGGTAGGTCATCAGCTGGTCGTACGCCGGACCCATCGCGGCACGCAGGGAGCTGTCGTCGTCCTGGTAGCCGACCTGCTCACCGAGGACCTCGGTGAAGATCGCGGCGAGTCCCGCGAAGTCGTGGCGATCGGGCGAGGTGAGGATGTACTCCTTGCCGGCGTGTTCGGAGGGGTCGCCGAGCAGGATCGTCGCGGTCACCTCGGCGACGTCGCCCTCGGAGACCCACATCCGTGGGCAGTCGACGCTGGCCGGCATCGCGATCCGGTGGCGCGGCTTGACGTCGGTGGCGACGAACGAGGCGAGGTTGAACATGATCCAGGCCGGGGCGTTGACGTACGCGACCGGAAGGCCGCTGGTGTCCAGGATCGGCTTGGCGACGACGTGCAGGCCGGCGCCGCACCGTGCGGCGACGTACGCCGGATCGGCGTGCTCGAGGGTGAAGCCGGGCGGCATGCCGAGCAGGCGGACGAGCAGCTCGATGGAGCCGACCTCCTGGGCCGCGCTGACGATGTTGCCGGTCACGACGGTCTCGTCGGTGACCATGTCCGGCGTCACGACGAACACGCGGCTGACACCCTGCAGGGCGGTGACCACGCTGTCCCTGTCGTTCCAGTCGCAGACGACCGTCTCGGCCTCCGGGTAGCGGGCCTCGAGCCGCGCGACGCCCCGCTCGCGGCTGCTCGCCACGCGCAGGTCCTGGGGAGCGGCGCGGTACACCAGGTCGGCGGTCAGCCGGCCCAGATTTCCTGTGGCGCCGAGGATCAGTGTCGTGCCCATGCATGCCTCCGGTCGTGGATCGTCGCTGGGACGAGTAGAACCCGCGTGGCGCGCCTGTGGTCCCGATGAGGTGGGGGCACCCGCCCGAATGGGTGAGGGGCTGCAATTACGTCAGCAAATCAGGAAAACGGGCGCGGGCGCGGCGCCGGCCCGCAGGAGACCGGCGCCGCGCCCGCGGACCGTGCCGGGTCAGGACCCGGAGCGCGCCACCTTGGTGAGGGCGAAGAAGCCGAGACCGCCGAGCCCGGCCTGCTCGGCCTCGTTGAGGTTCTCCACGGCGGCGCCGAGCAGGCGCGCCTTGTAGCCGGCGTCGCGCATCGCGCTCAGAGTGGCGCGGCACCCCTCGGCGTACACGCCCAGGTAGGCGGCGTCGGTCTCGTGCTTGTCGCTGGTGATCGCCTCGACCGCGGACTTGGCCGACTCGCCGATCGTCTGGAAGACCACCTCGGTGATGCCGTTGAGGACCTCCACGTCGACGCCCTCGTCGAGGGCATAGGTCGCCGCCTCGACGTAGGCATTGAGGGCGGCGGAGTAGAAGCCGCCGATGATGGCGGCGTCGATGATGGAGGCAACCTTGACGTTGTCCGACACCAGCATGGAGTAAGGCCCTGGGGTCATCAGCGTCTTCTCGTGGTCGGCCCAGGCGTCCGGCGAACCGGCGTAGAGGACCATGCCCTCCTCCGTGCCGATCTGGTGCGGGAAGCACAGGATCGCGCCGTCGATGTAGCGCCCGCCGCGCTCGGTCGTCCAGGCGGCCATGTCCGTGGACTCGGTCGGGGTGCTGGTGCCGATGTTGGCCAGGGTCTTGCCGCTCCAGTCGGCCACGCCGGAGAGCGCGTCCTTGGTGGTGGCGTACGTCGAGGTGCAGCCGATGACCAGCGAGGTACCGGCCACGGCGTCCGCCGCCGACGCGACCGCGGTGATGTTGGCGCCGGCGATGGCCTCGGCCTTCTCCGGCGACCGGTTCCAGGCCGCGACCCGGAGACCGTTGGCGGCGAAGTTCTTCGCGAGGGCGGCGCCCATCAGGCCGATGCCGATGACGGCGACGTCGTACTGGTTCTGCGTGGAGGTGTCAGACATGGGTTCTCCTTGTGGTGGGGATGGCGGTCAGGACGCGCGCGGGCCGAGGCGGACCGGAAGCGTCTTGCGCTGGTTGACGAAGTAGGACTCGGTGAACGGCGCGTCGCCGGTGATCTCCATCTGGGGGTAGCGCTGCAGGGTCTCGGCGATCATCACGCGCAGCTCGAGGCGGGCCAGGGCGTTGCCGAGGCAGAAGTGCCGGCCACCGGCGCCGAAGGCCTGGTGCTCCGGGTTGCGGGTGACGTCGAAGCGGTGCGGGTCGTCGTACTTGTCCTCGTCGCGGTTGGCCGAGGGGTACCACATGACGACGGAGTCGCCGGCCTTGATCTGCTGGCCACCGAGCTCGGTGTCGACCGTCGCGGTGCGCCGCATGAGGGTGAACGCCGGGAACATGCGCAGCGCCTCCTCGACGACGCTGGGGACCAGCGACATGTCGGCCAGCACCTTGGCGCGCTCGTCGGGGTTCTGCATCAGGGCGATCATGGCGCTGGTGTACGTCGCCATGGTGCTGTCGTTGCCGGCCGCGAACAGCAGCAGCATGCCCGCGATGATCTCCTCGTCGGTGAGCTTGTCGCCCTCGACCTCGGCGTTGATGAGGATGGAGATCAGGTCGTCGCCGGGGTTGGACTTGCGCTGCTCGACGAGCTCGAAGCACTGGCCGATCAGGTCGGGGATGAAGACCTCCAGCCACTCCTCGAGGCCGCCGGGGTTGAAGTGCGGGTCGTCGAGCGCGATGTAGCGGCTGATGTTGTGGATCCAGCGGGCGTCGTCCTCCTCCGGGATGCCCATGAACCCGTGGATGACGCGCGCGACGATCGGCTTGGAGATGTCGTTGACGAGGTCGCAGGTCTCCTTGCCCTCGAGCCGGTCGAGGACGTTGGTGACCGCTTGGTTGACCGCCTCCTCCTCGGCAGCGATGCGCTGCTGGGTGAACCCGGCGAGGAAGAGCTGCTTGAGCCGGTCGTGGCGGGGCGGGTCCAGGTTGATCATGTCCATCTTCTGGAGCTCCTTGAGGTGCTCCGGCATGCCGTCCCAGGTCAGGTCGACCGCTCCGTCGGCGTTCGAGGAGAACGTCTTCCAGTCCAGGCTGACCTTCTTGACGTCGTCGGCCTTGGTGATCGACCAGAAGCCCTTCTCCGAGAAGCCGGGGATGTCCGCCGAGTGGTGGACGGGGCACTTGCCGCGCAGCTGGGCGAAGACCTCGTGCGGAGGGCCGTCGACCCACAGGGCGGGGTCGGCAACCGTCAGGTCGGTCGGCAGGTCCTGGTGCGTCGTCATGGTTCCTCCAGGTGTGGTTCGGATTCGTGGTTCGGTGCGGCGACGCTATGGCGCAGGTCACCCCGCGGGCGGGGCTCGGCCCAGGCTTCCCCCACCTGGGGGAGTGCCGGTCGACTCGTTGATCGCGACCGGCACTCCCTGAGCGGTCAGGCCCGGACCGCGTCCGGCAGGTCGGCCGGCGTGGGGTCGGTGATCTCCTGGATCAGCAGGTAGTCCTCCGGAGCGGTGGCCGGCACGGACAGCTCGGCGTACAGCGCGAAGAAGTCGTTCGGGTCGATCGCTCCCTCGGGGGCGTTCACGCCGGGCTCGGTGATCCTGCCGCGGAGCAGCAACTCCATGCCGACGGCGAGCGCGACGCCGGTGCCGCCGCCCATCTTGCCCTCGGGCATGGCGGTGGGGGAGACCGAGACCGCGGTCCGCTGACCGTCGCGGGTGCCGATCGCCACGGTCCACACCTGGCCGAGCGGGTCGCGCGGGGCCTTGGTGGCCGGCCGCGGCGGGTTCTCCAGCTGGTGGGCGCCCTCGGCCAGCGTGATCGTGCCGGCGTCGTACGCCGCCGCGACGTCGGCCGCGTGCTCGAAGATCCAGCCCGGGCCGGAGGTGATGTTGATGGAGGTGGTCAGGCCCTCGAGGTAGCGGGGGAGCGTGACGGCCTCGGGGTGGCCGACGGTGTAGCCGCGCACCCGACCCAGGCCGGGGTAGTCGAACTCGACGGGCTGCAGCGGCGTGATGTCGCGAGGCTCGCTGCCGCACCAGGCGCGGATGGAGCCGCTGATCTGGATCAGCCAGTGCTCGACCGCCGCGCCGGCGCCGCCGGTCTGCGGGTAGTCCGGCTCGTCGGCCAGCGTGGCGCCCCCCATGGACCAGCCGGTCAGGAGCGTGTCGACCTCGTCGAGCCGGCCGGCCGCGACGAGGGCTGCCATGTTCGAGACGCCCGGGCTGCCGCCGATGCCCTTGACGACGGTCAGGCCGCGCTCTCGCGCGCGCTCGTCGAGCTCGAACGCCTCGACGGTGGACTCCCAGTCGTCGTCGATGTCGAGATAGTGGCAGTCGCTGTCGATCGCGGCCTCGAGGATGGGGCGGGCGAACAGCGAGAACGGGCCCATCGTGTTCAGCACGACGTCGCAGTCGGCGAAGGTGGTCCGCATCGCCTCGGCGTCGGTGGCGTCGAGCCGGATGGCCTCGCACGGGCCTCCGACCTCGGCAGCCACCTTCTCCGCGCGGGCCAGGTCGATGTCGGCGACGAGCAGGCGTTCGACGGAGCCGAGGCGGGCGATCGCGCGGACGGCCCACCGGCCCATCGCGCCGGCGCCGCCGACGATCACCGCGGTACGCGGGCGGGGGGAGGGTGAGGTGGACATGCGGGTCTCCTTCTGGGTTGGCTTTGCTCGCGAGCCTCGCCGCGCACGGCTGCTCATCGGGCGGGCCTGCCGCCAACGACGCCCGGGTGGGGGACCCCGCCCTGCGCGAGCGTCCGTGGTGTCCCCCGAATGGGCCGTCTGCGTCGCGCGTGTGCGGCCGTGCAGCGCCGAACACGTCACGATCCGGCCATGACCTCCTCCACGTCCCCCTCGGTCCCGCTCACCCTGCTGAAGGGAAGCGGATGGGTCGACCCGCCGACGGTGCTGGAGCCTGCGGTCTCCGCCCAGGTCGACTGCGACGTCGTCGTGGTCGGCGGCGGTCTCGGCGGGATGGTCGCCGCACTGCGACTGGCTGAGCACGGCCGCGACGTGGTGCTGCTCGAGGCCGAGGTGTGCGGCTGGGGCGCGAGCGGACGCAACGCCGGCTACATCACCCCGACGCTCGGCAGCGACCCGCGGATCCTCAAGCGCTTCTACAAGGATCGGATGCGCGGTCTCTACGCGATGGCGAACAACGCCGTCGCGTTCACCGAGGCGCTGATCGCCGACAACGCCATCGACTGCGGCTACCGGCAGACCGGCAACGTGGCAGCGGCACCGACCGCGGCGGCGTACCGGAAGATCGCGGCGACCACCAAGAGCGGCCGGCGTGCCAAGGTCGGAGACGCGGCCGAGCTGGGTCTCCCGCCGGCCTTCCACGGCGGCATCCACATCGACGTCGGCGGAATCCTCAACCCGGGCGAGCTCGCCCTCGGCGTACGCGACCTGGTGCGGGCCTCGGCGGTCCGGGTGTTCGAGCAGAGCCCGGTGCGCGCGGTGGAGGACCGGGGCGACGGTGTGAGGGTCCGCCTCGACGGCGGCGAGGTGCGCGCGCGGGAGGCGATCCTCACCACGAACGCGTTCACCAAGGAGCTGTCCATCGCGCCGCGGAACCTCGGTACGCCGGTGTGGGTCACCGCGATCGAGACCGAGCCCGTCACTGCTGAGCAGCTCGACGAGGCCGGCTGGACCAGTCGCACGCCGATCACGACCAACCACTTCGTCATGCAGAGCTTCCGTCCGACGCTGCGCGGCACCATCGTCACCACGACCCGCAGCCTGCAGATGGCCCGGCACGCGAGCCTCGAGCGTCGACCCGACCCCAAGGTGGTCGCAGACCTCGTCCGGGGCCTGCACGAGCGGCTGCCCACCCTGCCCGACCTCGCGCCGAACCGGGCCTGGGGAGGCTGGATCGGGCTGACCCCCTCGAACATGGCGGTGGTGGGTCAGGTCACGCCGCGGGTGCACTACTCGCTGGCCTGCAACGGGCACGGGTTGCCGCAGGCGCCGTACCTGGGCAGCCTGCTGGCCGACCACGTCGTGGGCGAGCCGATGGCCGACGACCTCGCCGCGGTCTGGCGCGCGACCCCGCGCTTCGCCCCGGGCATCGTCAACCCGCTCACGTTGAAGCTGGGCTGGGTGGCCGACCGGATGGGCGATCGTCTCGACCGCTTCCGTCGCTGAGCGGGTCGCCCCGTGTCCTGGGCCTTGACATCCCCCGGGTGGGCCCGCTGCAGACCCGCGGCCGACCCGCACGCCCCGCGACCGGCGAGCATCGCCACATGGAAAATGGAGACCTCCGCGAGGAGACCTGTGACGTCGTCGTGATCGGGGCGGGCGCGGCGGGCCTGGTGGCCGCCACCACCCTGGTGCCCTCCGCCAGCGTGGTCGTTCTCGAGTCGTCCGACCGCCCGGGCGGGCGCGTCGAGTCCGTACGCCGGGGCGAGTACTGGCTCAACATCGGCACCCAGTTCACCGAGGGTGAGGGCACGCTGTTCGAGGTGATGGACCGGCACGGCATCGAGCGCGGATCGCTCGCCGGCCGCAAGGCCGCGCTCTACCTCAAGGGCCGGATGGTCACCACCGACAGCCCGCCCCTCCTCCTGCTGCGATCGCGAATGTCGCTGGCCGCGAAGGTCGAGCTCGCCCGCACCGGGTTGCGGATCAAGTCCGCGTACGGTCGGCTGTTCGGACGGGACGCGACCAAGGCCCGTCGGCTCCGCGACCGGCTGGACGCGCAGACAGGTGCGGAGGCGCTGATGGACGGCGTCACGACGCCCGAGATCCGCGCGCTGTTCGCTGCCTGGTCGGGGCAGTGGATCGGGTGCGAAGCGGATGAGACGGCGGCGACGCAGCTCGTCATCTCGATCGGCACTGCGCTCGAGAAGGCCGCGAAGGTGCCCAACTTCGCGTTGCCGGTCGGCGGCAACCAGACCTTCACCGACGCGCTCGCCGCGGACCTGGGGGACCGGCTGCGCCTCGGCGCCGAGGCGCGCAAGGTCAGCTGGAGCGAGGACGACGTCGTGGTGGAGTACGCCGACGCTAACGGTCCGGTGAGGTTGACCGCGCGGCGCGCCATCGTCGCGACCCCCGCGGACCGCGCGCTGGAGATCCTCACCGACCTGCCGGACGCCCAGCGGACCGCGCTGGCCGACATCAAGTACGGCCGCTACATCCTGGCCGGCATCTTCACCTCCGAGGAGGGGACGCAGCGCTGGGACGACTACTACGGCATCTCCACCCCGGAGCTGTCCTTCCAGATGGTCTTCAACCACGCCGCGCCGCAGCGGGTGCACGGTCCGCGCCGGCCGGGCGGCGCGCTGGTCGTGCTGGCGGGAGGCGCGCGCGCCGATGAGCTGGGGAAGCTGACCGACGACCAGATCGAGGCCGCCTTCGTGAAGGACCTGGTCGCGATGTTCCCCGAGCTCGAGGGCCACGTCGAGGAGGTCGTCGTCAAGCGTCAGCCCCGCGTCGTCTCCTACTGGGAGCCCGGCAAGCGTGCCGCGTCGCAGAAGACCCTGCGCGCGCCCCTGGGCCCGATCCGGTTCGCCGGCGACTACCTGGCCGACCCGTCGCTCGCGGCTGCCGCGGCGGCCGGCCAGCTGGCAGCTGAGAAGACGCTGCAGGGCCTCGCGTAGCCCGGCAAACGACGAAAGGGGCGCGGTCAGCATCGCTGACCGCGCCCCTTTCGTCGTGCCGGGCTGCTCGGTTCAGAGCCCCATGTCGTGGGCGATGATCAGCTTCATCACCTCGGAGGTTCCGCCGTAGAGGCGGTTGACCCGGTTGTCGGCGTACAGGCGGGCGATCGGGTACTCGTTGATGTAGCCGTAGCCGCCGTGCAGCTGCAGGCAGCGGTCGATGACCCGGGCGGCGACCTCGGTGCAGAACAGCTTGGCGGACGCGGCCTCGGCGGCCGTCAGGTCGCCCGCGTCGAGGGCCTCGAGGGCGCGGTCGGTCACGGCCTCCGCCGCGTCGACCTCGGCCTGGCAGGCCGCGAGCTCGAACTTGGTGTTCTGGAAGGACGCCACGGACTGGCCGAACACCTTCCGGTCGGTCACGTAGACCTGCGCGAGCGCGACAGCGGCCTTGGCCTGGGCGTAGGCGCCGTGCGCGATGCCCCACCGCTCGGAGGCGAGGTTCTTGCCGAGGTAGGAGAACCCCTGGTTCTCCTCGCCGAGCAGGTCCTCGGCCGGCACCCGTACGTCGACGAACGCCAGCTCGGCGGTGTCGGAGGTGCGCAGCCCGAGCTTGTCGAGCTTGCGCCCGACGCTGTAGCCCGGCAGCGAGGTGTCGACCGCGAACAGCGAGATGCCGTAGCGGCGGTCGTCGTCCGTGGCGGGGTTGGTCCGCGCGGCCACGATCACCCGGTCGGCGTGCACCCCGCCGGTGATGAAGGTCTTCGCGCCGTTGAGCACGTAGTGGGAGCCGTCCTCGGACAGCTTCGCCGTGGTTCGCATGCCGGCCAGGTCCGAACCCGCCCCGGGTTCGGTCATCGCCAGCGCCCACATCTCCTCGCCGGTGACGAACTTCGGCAGGTAGCGCTGCTTCTGCTCCTCGGTGGCGAGCATCTTCAGGTAGGGCAGTGCGAGCAGGACGTGGGCACTGGACCCGCCGAGCAGCACACCGAGCCGCGCGATCTCTTCGTACTCGACAGCGGTGAACTTGTGGGTGGTCAGACCGGCGCCCCCGTACTCCTCGGGCACGGAGATGCCGAACACCCCCAGCTCTCCGAGCTTGAGGTAGAGGTCGCGGGGGACCATGCCTGCCGCGAACCACTCGTCGTAGTCGGGAAGGACCTCGGACTCGAGGAACGCGCGAAGCGTCTTGCGGTAGGACTCGTGATCTTCGGAGAACACGATGCGGTGCATGAGGACCTCAGTTCACTCTTCTCTCAGCGGCTCGTCGGCGTGGAGCCGTCGAGCCTCGAATCTAGGCACGTTACGGGCGTGTTACGTCCGGCTCGTCTGGCCGCTGCCCGGTTGGGGGATGGGGTCGTGGCGTGGTCGGCATCAGGTGAGGACACGTCGGGCGTACTGCCCGGGTGCGTCCTCGATCGGTGGGTACGCCGCGGAGCCGAGCTCGGTCGGCGCGGGCCGGGTCTCCGGTGCGATCCGCTCGATCCACGTCCCCCAGGTGTTCCACCAGCTGCCGCTCTGACGCTCGGCGCCCGCCAGCCAATCGTCGGGATCCGCGCACCGGTTCGAGGACGTCCAGTGCGCGCTCTTGCGGTGGTCCGCGGGCCGCGCGATCACGATCGCGTGCCCACCGTCGGCCAGCACGAAGGTCGCCTTGCCGCCGAGCTGGGCCACGGTGCGGTAGCAGTCGCGCCATGGCGAGATGTGGTCCAGCGAAGCGCCGAGCACGAAGGTCTCCACGGTGATGTCGCGGGTGCTGATCGGCTCACCGAGGATCGTGACTCCACCCGGCTTCACGAGGCCGTTGTCCAGGGCGAGAGCGATCATGTCGGCACCGAACCTGACGGTCAGGTTCGTCTGGTCCACCGCCCACGCGATGAGCGGGACCGCGGGTGCCGAGCGCCCGAGGAGGTACTGGTTGATCACGTTGAGCCAGATGCTCTCGTCGGGCCGCATGAACGCGAAGGAGTAGGACTGGTCGGTCGCCTTGAAGTAGCCATGGGTCGTCGCCTTGCGGATCGCGGCCGCCGCCGCATCGCGTTCGATGATGGGCCCGTCGTCGTCGCCGTGGAAGTCGGCGACCGCGATGGCGACGGTCAGGCTCGCGACCAGGTCCTGGCGGCCGACGGCAGCCAGGTAGGCGGTCGTCATCAGGGCGAGCTGGCCGCCGCCACACAGCCCGGCCAGGTGCACGCGATCGGTTCCGGAGATCTCGGCGACGGTCTCGGCTGCCTCGATGATGCTGGCGACGTACGCGTCGAACCCCGCGTCCGCGTGGGTCTCGTCGGGATTGACCCACGCCGGGATGAAGACACGCCGTCCCCGGTCCAGGAGGCCCTTGAGGACCGAGGACTCCGGGGCGAGGTCGACGAGGTAGTGCTTGTTGATCGGCGAGGCCACCATCAGTGTCGGTACCGCGTCGACGGTGTCCGTACGGGCTTCGAACTCGAGCAGCTCGTAGAGGCGCTCGCGGCGCACCACCTTGCCCGGTGTCGCCGCGATCGTCTCGCCGATCACGAACGGGGTGCGATCCACGCTGCACGGGAGCTTCGTCACCGTCCCGAGGTCGTGGACCAGGTTGCGCACACCCCGCACCACGTTCGAGCCGCCGGTGTCGATGAGCTCCTTCCACACCGTCGGGTTGGTGAGGGGGCTGTTCGTCGGCGCCAGCGCCGACAGCACGTTGTCGAGCGGGATCTGCAGCTGGCGACGCGTGCGGCTGTCCAGCTCGGCGTCGTCGAGGATCCCCTGCACCTCGCGGCACAGCACGACGTAGCTATGGGCCAGTCGCTCGAGCACGGCGTTCTCGTGCCAGGCCCGGTCGGCGAAACGGGGATCGAGCTCACCGTCCGGCGCGCCGGAGACGACGATCCGATACACGTCGCTCGCGAGGGTGCCGAGGTGGCGCGCCGGCACAGCCGGGCGGCGCACCAGCGTGGAGGCTAGCTGCGACAGCGCCCGCTTGGGGAGCAGTCCGGCCAGCCCCTGGTAGCGCGCGTCGGCCAGGACCGTCTCGATGCCACCGCCGGCGTGGGCGTCGTCGAGGTCGCTCATCGCAGCGGTGCTCCCCACGCGACGGCGCCGCGCAGCTGTGCTTTCAGGAGCTTCCCGCCCGCGTTGCGCGGCAGCGCCGCGTCCGCGGCCGACGCCGGCCGAGCGCAGCCCTCCGGCGACGCGCGCGGCACGGTCCCACAGCTGGCGGTAGGTGAGCCGCTCGCCACCGAGCTCGACCAGCGCCTCGGCGTCCGGGGTGGAGCGCACCCAGTGGTCGAGCGAGGCCAGCAGCGTCGCGGGCAGGTCGGGGTAGCGCGCGATGCCGTCCTCGCCCACCGTGAGGTCGGCTCGGCCGAACGGGTCGTGATCGCGGCTGATGATGCGAGGGAGCTCGGTCGTCATAGCTGGGTCCTTCGGCCTTCGCGGATGGCGGCGTGACCCGGAGAGGGCGTCGTGCAGCGGAGGTCGCGGCGCCGGTTCGTCATGAGCCATGGTGGCGATTCCCGCAGCCGTCCCCCGAGGCTGGTGGAGGGTGCCCCCCGGTTGGGGGATGCGCCTGCCCGCGGCGGACGGCAGGGTGCAGCCATGATCCTCACCCCCGCCGCCTACGTGCCACCGCGGCTCACCCTCCTGCACACCGAGGGCGTTCGGGCGGCCGCCGACACCACGGCGTACCTCTGTGCGCTCCCGGGCCTGGTCGCCGGTGATCGAGGTGACGGACACGACGTGCTGGTGGTGCCTGGTTTCCTCGCCGAGGACGTCTCGACCCTCGCTCTGCGAGCGGTGCTCCGTGCCCGCGGCTACCGGTCGCACGCGTGGCACCTCGGCCTGAACCTCGGGCCGACCCGGGCGACCGTGGATGGCCTCGTCGGGCAGATCGACCGCCTCGCCGACGCGGGCCGCGGTCCGGTCAGCCTGGTCGGCTGGAGCCTGGGCGGAGTGTTGGCGCGGGAGATCGCTCGCATGCGGCCGGAGCAGGTCCGGTGCGTGGTCACGCTGGGCAGCCCCTTCCGGCTGACCGCACGGCACTCGCCGTCCTCGACCCACGCGGGCTGGATCTACCACGCCTTGCGCCGCTGGCACACCGACCTGCTCGACCACGACGTGCCCGAGGAGGAGCGCCCCCCGCTGTCGATGCCCTCGACCTCGATCTACTCGCGTCGGGACGGAATCGTGCCCTGGCAGTCGTGCATGGACATTCCCGGCGATCTCCGCGAGAACGTCGAGGTCACGGCCAGTCACTTCGGCCTGGGCGCCAGCCCTGAGGTCATCGGTGTCGTGATCGACCGCCTCTCCCAGCCGGTCGGGGAGTGGCAGCCCTATGCAGGCAGTCGCCACGCCGCGTCGTCCTCCTGATGGCGGTCGCCTCCGTGCGAGCGCGCGGTAAATAGCGCGAGTGCTTGACACGCAACGCACGTGACCCTGATGCTTGGTTCGCCAAGCAGCATCACCTGAGAGGAACCACCACCATGACCACCTACCGCGAGCTCACCACGCAGGCTGCCGACCAGTGGGTCGCCGCCCTGAAGAGCGCCGAGGACGCCGTCGCCAAGGTCTCGGCGAACGCCAAGCGCGTGGCCGACGCCATCCCCACCCCGAACCTGCCGAGCAACGAGGCGTTCGCCAAGATCAACGAGCCGTTCGCCAAGCTCAACGAGGCGCTCGCCGAGCGGCTGCCCAGGCCCAGCGAGATCGTCGAGGCGAACTTCGAGTTCACCACGAAGCTCCTCGCCGCGCAGCGTGACCTCGTGCTGCGCCTGATCGAGGTCGGCACCGCGTCCGCTGCGTCGGACGAGGCTCCCGCCGCGGCGAAGCCCGCCGCGGCGAAGCCCGCCCCGGCCAAGGCGGCCTCCAAGAAGGCCTGACCGCCCGCATCACGACGAAGGCCGCCCGGCACTGCTGGGCGGCCTTCGCGCGTCCCGCCCCGGGTACCCCCCGATTGGGCAGGATTCGGCGGCGGGCGGGCTGGAGACCCGCTGCGGGTCGCAGAGTTGCCGACGTACCTGAACCTCGGCAAGGAGCCACCATGACGCTGAAGCTCACCCTCGATCTCGACAGCTGCACCGGGTGTGCCTGCTGCATGATGGAGTGCCCCGACCTCTTCGACATCGATGACGAGTCCGGCCTGGCGATCCTGCTGGAGGCGAATCCCTCCGACGACCGCCGCGAGGAGGCGGAGCGCTCGGTGCGTTCCTGCCCCGAGGGCGCGATCGCGCTCGAGGAGGCCTGAGGCATGTCTGCGATGGATCGCGTCGTCGTCGTCGGCGGCTCGGTCGCCGCGGTCAACGCGGTCGACGGCCTGCGGCACGCGGGCTTCGAGGGGGAGATCACCCTCGTCAGCGCCGAGGAGCTTCTGCCCTACGACCGGCCCCCGCTGTCGAAGGAGGCCTTGCGCGAGGGGCACCAGCACGAGGCGCTGCTGCTCAAGGAGCCGGGTTGGTACGACGACGTGGATGTCGCCGTCTCCTTGGGCACGCCGGCCGTCGGCCTGGACACCGCCGACCGCGTGGTCGTCCTGGGCGACGGACGCGAGCTGTCCTACGACGGCCTGGTCATCGCCACAGGCTCCCAGACGCGCACGCTGCCGCTGCTGGACGGCGTACCTAACGTCTTCGAGGTCCGGACGCTGGCTGACAGCCTGAGCCTGCACGCCGAGCTGCGGCCGGGCCGCCACCTGGTGGTGATCGGCGCCGGCTTCATCGGCCTGGAGGTCGCCGCGACGGCCCGCAAGATGGGCCTCGACGTCTCCGTCGTCGAGATCGCGCCGGTGCCGCTGACCCGGGTCCTGGGCACCGAGCTGGGCCACTGGTTCCGCGACCTGCAGGTCGAGCACGGGGTCGATCTGCACTGCGGCCACGGGATCGCGTCGATCGAGGTCACCCCGCGTGGAACGCGGCTGCGGCTCGACGACGGCACCGAGCTGTCGGCCGACCTCATCGTCGCCGGGGTGGGCGTCGCGCCCGCGACGGGCTGGCTGGAGGGGAGCGGCATCGAGCTCGCCGACGGTGTGGTGTGCGACGAGGCGCTGCGGACATCGGTCCCGGGCGTCGTCGCGGCCGGTGACATCGTGCGGTGGCCCAACCGCCTCTTCGGCGAGTCCATGCGCGTGGAGCAGTGGCTCAACGCGGTGGAGCAGGGCACGCATGCCGCCAAGACGCTGATGGGCGAGATCGAACCCTTCGCGCCGGTTCCGTACTTCTGGTCCGACCAGTTCGAGGCCAAGGTCAAGTTCGTCGGCCACGTCAACGGCGAGGACGAGGTCAAGGTCGCCCGGACCGGTGACACCTCGCTGGTCGCCCTGTTCGGTCGCGGCGAGCGGTTGCGTGGCGCCCTGTGCATCAACGCCCCTCGGCAGCTGGCCTTCGCCAAGCGCGACATCCTCAAGGGCGTCTCGTTCCCGGAGGCCGTCGCCGCGCTCGGCTGACCGGGCTGCGCGGGGGACACGGCCTAGTGGTGCGTCCAAGAAGTTCTGAAGCGCTTCGCGCACCCACAGCACGCACCTCGCGGCGTTGCCGGCGCTTGCGAGACGACCCGGTATGGCTGCGCACCGGCGCCTTGCGATCCACGCACCGTGAGCACGCCAACCGTTCCACAACTTCTCGGACGCACCACTAGCCCGATCGGGTGAGCCTGATCGACTCCGGCGCCTGCTGCGCGCTCGCTGACCGTGATGGTGGAGCACCCACCGAACGAGAGGGAGCTTTCATGGATCGAGAAGTCGCAGTCGTCACCGGCGGGGGCCGAGGCATCGGCCTGGCCTTCGCCCGCCGGCTCGTCGCCGCAGGACGAACGGTGCTCATCACTGACATCGACCAGCAGGCCGCCCGGGCGGCTGCGGAGGAGCTGGGCTGCGCCTGGCTCCCGCAGGACGTGCGCGACCCGGCCTGCCACGTCGAGGTGGCCGAGCGCGCCGCCGAGCTCGGTCCTATCCGCGTCTGGATCAACAATGCCGGTGTGCTCATCGCGGGGGAGAGCTGGACACATGACCCCGACGAGATCGCACGGAGCCTCGACGTCAACGTCCTCGGCGTGATCGCCGGCTCGCGCGCCGCCGTGGCCGCGATGACCGCGGACGGTGGCGCGATCCTCAACGTCGCCTCGACCGCGGCCCTCGCCCCGGTGCCGGGACTCGCGGTCTACGCGGCGACGAAGGCGGCGGTGCTGTCGTTCACCACCTCGCTCCAGGGCGACCTCGAGCATGCCGGCCTGCCGATCCGGGCCCGAGCGCTGTGCCCCGACGTCACCGCCACCGCCATGGTGAGCGCCGTGGCCACCGACCCCGGAGCGTCGATCCTGTTCGCCGGCGGCAAGCAGGCGAGTGCCGACGACGTCGCGCGCGCCGGCCTCGAGCTTCTCGAGAGCCGACGGCTCGTGGGTGCGCACCCTCGGTCGAGCGGAGCGTTGTCACGGGGTGTCGGCCTGCTTCCGACCCTCGCCCTGCGGCTGTCCGCCTCCGCACGCAGAACCGGTGAGCGACGGCAGCGCGCCGCCGCCGGAAGGAGCTGACCGTGCGACGGTTCGAGTCCAAGGTCGTCGTCGTCACCGGCGGCGCATCAGGTATCGGTGCCGCAGCGGCCCGCCGGTTCTCGGCGGAAGGCGGCAGGGTCGTGATCGTCGACGTCGATGAGCGCGGTGGGCGTGAGCTCGCGATCGAGCTCGACGGCGCCGGGGCGAGCGCCACCTTCGTCCGCGCCTCGGTCACCGACGAGGCCGACGTCGCTGCCGTCTACGAGCACGTCCGTCGCGTGCACGGGAGGCTGGACGTGCTGTTCAACAACGCCGGCATCGTCCGGGAGAGCTGGGGTGCGACCACCGCCCTGGCCGACTGGCGCGAGGTCCTCGCGGTGAACCTCGACGGCGCGTTCCTGATGGCGCGGGACGCGATCGCGCTGATGAAGGCAGCCGGCGGGGGATCGATCGTCAACACCGCTTCGATGCTCGCCCACGTCGGCACACCAGGGGCGACGTCGTACGTCACCAGCAAGCACGCGGTCGAGGGTCTCACCCGGAACCTGGCCCTCGAGCACGCCGCCGACGGGATCCGCGTGAACGCGGTGTGCCCCGGCTACGTCAGGACACCCATGGTGCAGGCCGACATCGATGCAGACCCCGGCCTGCCGGGGAGGCACCCACTGGGGCGGTTGGCCGAGCCGGAGGAGATCGCTGCGGTCGTGGCGTTCCTCGCGAGCGACGACGCGAGCTTCGTGACCGGGGCGTCGTACGTCGTCGACGGGGGTTACACCGCGCAGTAGCCGGGCGCCAGCGCAGAGACGAACTGACCCCTCGGGTCACGCATCCCCCACCCGGGCAACCGGTTCCCTCGGGTGGCGATCGCGGCTGCACCGGCTTCTAGCGTCACCACGAGATGACCACGTGATCCTGTCGAGCGATCGCGTCGACGGGTCGAACCCGACTCCGGAGGAACCGATGACCGCCAACGAACTGCCCGAGGACCTGACCCTCGCCGACTTCCCTCTCTGGGCGGACGGCCCGCCGCACGAGACCTTCGCCGAGCTGCGCGCGAAGTGTCCGCTGCACTGGTCGCCGAACATCCCGGTCCTCCCCGAGGAAGAGGGGTTCTGGTCGCTGACCAAGGCTGACCACGTCGCGCAGGTCAGCAAGGACTGGAAGACCTTCTCGTCGGAGCGGATGGGCATCGACATCACCAACCACCAGATCCCACTCGAGTTCGCGCGCGCAGAGTTCATCGGCATGGATCCGCCCAAGCACGACCGGATCAAGCAGCTGTTCCTCAAGGGCTTCACCAACCAGCAGATCGCCGAGCACGAGGGCTGGATCCGCGACATCGTCTCCGGCGTCCTCGGCCGGCTCGACGGCCAGGACGAGTGCGACCTGGTGAGCGCGGTCTCCCAGCCGATCGTCGCCCGCGTCATCCACCAGCTCCTCGGCATCCCGGAGGAGGAGGACGTCAAGTGGGCCGACTACATGAAGCGCTACATGGGCCGTGACGATCCGGATCTCAACCCGGGAGGCATTCCGGCGTACGTCGACGAGCTGCTGCCGACGCTGATGGGTGAGGTCACGACGATGATCGAGGAGCGCCGGGCGAATCCCACGGACGACCTGATCAGCATCCTCGTGCACGCCGAGATTGACGGGCAGCAGCTCTCCGCCGAGGACATCATGTACGGCACGCTGCTGCTCGTCGGCGCGGGCAACGACAGCACGATGGCGACGTACGTCAGCGCGATGAAGGCGCTGATGGAGAACCCTGACGAGCGGCACAAGGTGATCGACGACATGTCGCTGGTCCCGAGCGTGGTCGAGGAGGCGCTGCGGATGTTCCCGGCCTTCTCGTTCATGCGGCGCACCGCCACCAAGGACGTGGAGCTCGGCGGTCAGCTGATCAAGGAGAACGACAAGGTCGTCATGTGGTACCCGTCCTCCAACCGGGACGAGGAGAAGTACGACGACCCGCACCGTTTCGATGTCGCCCGCAACCCCGAGCACCAGGCATTCGGCGCCGGCGGCCGGCACTTCTGCCTCGGCAACGCGCTGGCCCGCCTCGAGCTGAGGCTGATGATCGAGGAGACGCTGAAGCGGTATCCGCAGATGGAGATCGCCGGCGTTGCGCCGTACGCCGAGTCGTTCTTCATCAACCAGGTCAAGGCGCTACCCGTGCGGCTCGGGCCGCGCGCCTGACCATCAGAGGGATCTCGCTCAGGACAGCGCGAAACCGTGGTAGCCGGCGGCCGCGACGCCGTCGGCCACCTGCTTGTACATCCCCACCCCGCCGACGAAGGGCATGAAGACCCGCTCCTTGCCGGGGATGTTGGCGCCCATGTACCAGGACGCCGCCTGCGGCATCATCGTCATGTTCGCCAGGTCGTTGGTGGCACGCACCCAGTTGTCCTCGTTCTCCGCGAGGGGCTCCACGCGGCTCAGGCCACGCTCGCGCACGCGCGTCAGGAGGTCACCGATCCAGCCGACGTGGTACTCGATCGAGGTCAGCATGTTGGACAGCACCGACGGGCTCTGCGGGCCGCACACCGTGAACAGGTTGGGGAAGCCGGACGACATCAGACCCAGGTAGGTGCGGGGGCCGTGCTCCCACTTCTCTCGCAGCGTGAGCTCGCCGTTGCGGATCTCCATCGCGGTCAACGCTCCGGTCATGGCGTCGAACCCGGTGGCCATGACGATCACGTCGACCTCGTGCTGCCGGTCGCCGGCGAGGATGCCGTGTTCGGTGATCCGCACGATCGGCTCGTCGGTGATGTCGACCAGCTCGACGTTGTCCTGGTTGTAGACCTCGTAGTAGCCCGTGTCCACGCAGAGGCGCTTGGTCGCGATCGGGAACGTGGGCAGCAGCTTCTCGGCGACCGCTGGGTCGTCCACCTTGGCGCGGATGCGCTCGCGCACCCAGGCGGAGACCCGCTCGTTCTCCACAGGATCCACCAGCACGTCGGCGAAGGAGTCGGTGAAGCAGAGCCCGCCGAAGTCCCACTGCTTGTCGAGCACGCTCGGCAGCTCGGTGGCGCTGATGTCCGCCAACGTGGCGGTGTCCATCGGGCACTGGTAGCCGCTGGGCGTCATCCGGCTCACCTCGCGTCGAGCGGCGTAGCCGGCCTTCACGGTGACCAGGGCGTCACCGATCGGGCCGTTGTGGGCGGGTACGGCGTAGCAGGCGGTCCGCTGGAAGACCGTCAGCGAGCCCACGACGGGCGCGATGGTCGTGATCGTCTGCAGCCCGGACGACCCCGTGCCGACGACCGCGACGCGCTTGCCGGCCAGGTCGGCGTCGTCGGGCCAGCTCGAGGTCCACAGCAGCTCCCCGCCGAAGTCGTCGAGCCCCGGCAGATCGGGGCGCGAGGGCACGGACAGGCAGCCGCTGGCCGCCACGACGTACGTCGCCGTACGGGTCTGCCCGTCCGAGGTGCGCACCGTCCAGTGGTGTGCGGGCTCGTCCCAGTCGAGTGCGTCGACGCGCGTGCCGAAGACGATGCTGCGGCGAAGGTCGAACCGGTCGGCCACGTGCCGCGCGTAGGTGAGCAGCTCGGGCTGGGCGGCGTACCGCTCGGTCCAGGTCCACTCCTGCTGCAGCTCCTCGTCGAAGGAGTAGGAGTACTCGATCGACTCGATGTCGCAGCGCGCGCCGGGGTAGCGGTTCCAGTACCACGTGCCGCCCACGTCCTCGCCGGCCTCGATCGCGAGCACGTCGAAGCCGCGCTCACGCAGAAGGTGCAGCTGGTACATGCCGGCGAAGCCGGCGCCGATGACGATGACGTCGTGGTCAGCCACGAGAGGGCTCCTTGGTCTGGGTCGAGAGGGTGGTGAGGTGCTCGCTCACGAGGCGGATGCCGGCCTCGTAGCCCGGCAGGATCCCGGCCATCTGGAAGAAGCCGTGCATCTGGTCGGCGGCCACCTCCACGCGGACAGGTACGCCGGCGGCGCGCAGGGCCTCGGCGTAGGCCAGCCCGTCGTCGTGCAGCGGGTCGTACGCCGCGAGGTAGACCAGCGCGGGCGGCAGGTCGGCGTGGGAGTCGGCGCGCAGCGGCGAGGCGTCCGGCTGGCTGCGCGCCTGCTCGTCGGGGAGGTACTGGTCCCACAACCAGGCCATCGTGTCGCGGTCGAGGAACAGCTGGTTCTCCGGCTCGAGGAACGAAGGCCGGTCGGTACGGCAGTCGGTGACGGGGTAGATGAGGACCTGGGCGTCGAGGCGCGGGCCACCGCGGTCGCGTGCCCGCAGCGCCATCACGGCGGCGAGGTTGCCGCCCGCGGAGTCCCCGGCGACGACCAGGGGAACGCCGGTGGGCGCAAGGTCGTCGGCGTGCTCGGCCACCCAGGTCAGCGCGGTCCAGCTGTCCTCGACGGCGGTCGGGAAGGGGTGCTCGGGGGCCTTGCGGTAGTTGACGAGCACGACGGTGGCGCGGGCCGCGGTCGCGAGGTCGCGGGCCATGTGGTCGTACTGCAGGTCGATGTCGCCGAGGACCCACCCGCCGCCGTGGAAGTAGACGACGATCGACTCGGGCGTGCCGGTCGGTCGGATCGCACGGATCCGGAAGGTGCCGTCCAGTCCGTCCAGCCGCAGGTCGGTCACGCCGCCGACCTCGGGGCCCGGGCCGCTGTAGCCGGCGAGGATCATGTCGCCGAGGCGCAGGATCGGTGCCGTCAGCTCGGAGGGCGGCGGGGATCCGTCGGCCGTCAGGTCGTCCATCAACGCGCGCGAGGCTGCATCCAGGGGCATGCGATGGACTCTAGGAACCTCCGGCGCGCGCGCACCTGGCCGAGGTGGCCTGGATCACCCACCTGGGGGAGTCGGAGCCTTCGACCTACGGCCGCCCTGCACCTGGCTCACGACCGACCGCCGGAGCAGCCGAAAGGGCCGGCGCGGGTCACCCCGCACCAGCCCTTCGCCGCGCCCCACAGCGGTCAGTGTGTCGTCACTGGGCGGTCTGGCCGCCGTCGATGACGAGGACCTGCCCGGTCATGTAGTCCGACGCGGAGGATGCGAGGAAGATCGCCGGGCCGGCGTACTCCTCGGGCTGCGACCAACGGCCGGCCGGCACCAGGTTGCGGATGTAGTCCGCGACGCCCTCCTGGCCGAGCTGCGGCAGCATCGCCGTCTCGACGAAGCCGGGGCAGATCGCGTTGACCTGGACGCCCTTGCGGGCCCACTCCAACGCGACCGCCTTGGTGAGCCCGACGAGGCCGTGCTTGGCGGCGATGTAGGCGCTGTCGTTGCGCATGGCGATCAGGCCGAGGACCGAGGCGATGTTGATGACCTTGCCGCCACCGTCCTTGAGGAACGGGGAGGCGGCCTTGGTCATCACCCAGCACGACTGCAGGTTCAGGTCGACCACGCGCTGGAACGTGGCCAGCTCGGTCTTCTCGATGGGGGAGTCGTGGTCGTCGGCGGCGTTGTTGACCAGGATGTCGATCCCGCCGAGGATCTCAGCCGCCTTCACGATCGCGGCCTCGGCCGACTCGGGGGCCAGCAGGTCCGCGGCGAGGATGTCGATGGTGCCCGGGAAGTCGGCGCCCAGGGCGGCGGTCTCCTTCAGCCCCTCCTCGGATCGAGCGATGACCAGCACGTGGGCCCCGGCCTGCGCGAAGCCGAGGGCGATGGCCCGGCCGATGCCGCGGCTGGCGCCGCTCACGATGGCGCGCTTGCCGGCGATGTCGAAGATGTCGGTGGAAGTCATGGGTCGAGGATGGGTCGGCGCCCCCGCGGGGAGAGCTGCCGTGGGGTGAGAACCGCCCGGATGGGTGATGCCCGCGGCAGGTCGGCCTCCCCCGGCTGGGCGGTGTTCCGGTCGGGGCGGCGGGACGGCGCCCGCTGCGGAGGGACGGTCGGTCCGTGAGCACCTACGCCGTCACCGACCCGTACACGGGCACCACCATCAAGGAATACGCCGCGCTGACCGACGCGCAGCTCGAGGAGAAGGTCGCCCGCGCGGACGCGACGTACCGCAGCTGGGGCCGGACCACCACGCCGGCCGAGCGCGGCGCGCTGCTGGCCCGCGTCGCCGAGCTGTACGCCGAGCGCCGCGACGAGCTGGCCCGGCTGACCAGCCGGGAGATGGGCAAGCCGATCGAGCAGGCCGCACTCGAGGTCGACTTCGCCGGCGCGATCTACGACTACTACGCGCGCAACGCCGAGACGTTCCTGGCCGACGAGCAGGTCCCCCTGGAGTGGGGCACCGGCACCGCCGTCGTACGGCGTTCGCCAGTCGGCACGCTGCTCGGAGTGATGCCCTGGAACTACCCGTACTACCAGGTCGCGCGCTTCGCCGCGCCGAACCTGATGGCGGGCAACACCATCCTGCTCAAGCACGCCGCGCAGTGCCCCGAGTCCGCGGCCGCGATGGAGCGGATCTTCCTCGACGCCGGCCTCCCGGCGGGCGCCTACGAGAACCTGTACGCGACCTACGCCCAGGTCGACGGGCTCATCGCCGACCCGCGGGTGCAGGGCATCTCCGTCACGGGCTCGGAGGCCGTGGGTGCCCACGTCGCCGAGCTCGCCGGGCGCAACCTGAAGAAGGTCGTGCTCGAGCTCGGCGGCAACGACCCGTTCATCGTGCTCAGCACCGACGACCTCGACGCCACCGTCGAGGCGGCGCTGGGCGTCCGCTTCTACGACAACGCCGGCCAGATGTGCTGCGGCGCCAAGCGCTTCATCGTCATCGACGACCTCTACGACGCGTTCGTGGAGAAGATGACGGCCGCTGCCGCCGCGCTGGTCCCGGGCGACCCGTCCGAGCAGGAGACCGCGCTCGGTCCGCTGTCCTCGGTGGGGGCTGCTGAGTTCCTGGAGCGCCAGGTCGACCGGATCATCGAGGGTGGCGCGAAGGTGCTCGTCGGCGGCACGCGCGACGGGGCGTCGTACACGCCCACCGTGCTGGTGGACATCGACCCGTCGACCGAGGCTGCGCGCGAGGAGCTGTTCGGACCGGTCGCCAGCCTCTACCGGGTCACCTCGGAGGAGGAGGCTGTCACGGTCGCCAACGACTCGCCGTTCGGACTCGGCTCCTACGTCTTCACCACCGATGCCGCGCAGGGCGACAGGGTCGCCACGGCGCTCGACGCGGGCATGGTGTTCGTCAACATCGTCGGTGCCGAGGAGCCCGGCCTCCCGTTCGGCGGCACGAAGCGGTCCGGCTTCGGTCGCGAGCTGGGCAGGTTCGCGGTCGACGAGTTCGTGAACCGCAAGCTGATCCGCGTCGCCGGTTGATCTCGGGCGGCTGCGCTCTGGAGACCTCAGGGGCGCAGCCGCACCGGAAGCGTCACGAACTGGTTGACGAAGGTCGACAGCGCGGCCACCGCCTCACCGGCAGGCGCGAGATCGGGGTAGCGCCGCAGCGTCTCCTCGAAGAGGACCCGGAGCTCGAGCCGGGCGAGGGCGTGGCCCAGGCAGAAGTGCCGGCCGCCGGCGCCGAAGGCGTCGTGCTCGGGGTTGCGCCGTACGTCGAAGCGGTCCGGGTCCTCGTAGCGTGCCTCGTCGCGGTTCGACGACGGGAACCACATGACGACCTTGTCGCCGGCGGCGATCCGCTGGCCGGCGAGCTCGGTGTCCTGGGTCGCCGTACGGCGGAAGTGTGAGAAGGCGGGGAACATCCGCAACGACTCCTCGACCGCACCCGGGATCAGGGCAGGGTCCTCGAGCAGCAGCCGCCGCTGGTCGGGGTGCTCCATCAGCGCCAGCATCCCGCTGCAGTACGTCGCCTTGGTGCTGTCGTTGCCGGCCTCCATCAGCAGCATGATCCCCATGACGATCTCCTCGTCGCTGAGGCGCTCGCCATCGATCTCGGCGTCGACCAGGATCCCGGCGAGGTCGTCGCTGGGGTGCTTGCGGCGCTCCTCGATCAGCGCGCGGCAGCGTCGGTCGAGCTCGGCGAGCAGGTCGTCCATGGTCCGCCCGCCGCGCAGCTCGGGCGCGTCGTAGCCGGTGAACGCGTTGACGAGTCGTGCCCAGCCGCCGTCGTCCTCACGCGGGGTGCCGACGAACTCACCGATCACCCGGGCCACCACGGGCTGTGCGACGTCCTTGACGAGGTCGCAGGTCTCGCGGCCGTCGAGCCGGTCGAGCACGTCGGACACGATGGCCCGGATCATCGGCTCACGCTCGGCGATCCGCTCGGTGGTGAAGCCGGCCAGGAAGAGCGCCTTGATCCGGTCGTGCTTCGGCGGATCCATGGCGATGAACTGGGCGCGGGCGTTCTCGATCGGGTAGAGATCGGTCCAGATCTGCACCCCGCCGGCCCAGGAGGAGTACGTGCGCCAGTCGAGCGCCACGGTGCGGATGTCGTCGGCTCGGGTGACCGACCAGTAGCCAGCCTCGCCGGGATACTCGGTCATGCCGTCGGACCAGTGCACCGGGCACTCTGCGCGGAGCCGGGCGAAGACCTCGTGCGGCGGTCCCTGCGTCCAGTGCTCCGTGTCGGCGACCCGCAGGTCGGCCAGCTCTCGCTCCTGCTCGGTCACGTCGCGACCTCCGATGCTCAGGGGAATTCGACCGGTCCGTCGATCCAAGAGAGCCCGCCACGGCTCGACCGGGATGTGACGCGGATCATGCCCGGGTGGGGGAGTCGCCGAGCTCCGCTCCGGCGGCGGGACGACCCGCCCGATCGGGTGACTCCGGCGATCGGCGGCGTCGGCCGCGCGCGGACGCCGCCCTACGTTGAGCGCCCGCGACGGCCACCGAGGGCTCGTCGGGTAGCAGAAGGAGCTCGAGGATGAGGCTTGGTCGAGGTCAGGCCGCCGTGACCGAGCGCCGTCAGGTGCCGGCGGGCTATGGAAGCTGGTGGTCGACGGAGCTACGGCTGTGGTGGCGGGACTTCGACGCCTACGGCCACCTGACGGCGACCGGCTACCCGGTCGTGTACGCCGAGGCGTTCGCCGACTACGTCTCCGAGGCCTGGAACACGGCCGAGCCGCACTTCGTCGTCGCCGACCTGAGCGTGGCCTACCTGCGCGAGGTACGTCGCCGCGACAGCCCGGTCCGCGTGCACGTCGCCATCGGGCGGGTGGGCCGTGCGTCCTTCGAGGCCACGATGGTGCTCTGCTCGGCGGACGGGGAGGTCTGCAGCACCGCCCGCACTCGCTACGCGGCGTGGGACCCCGAGGAGCGGCGGTCGCGGCCCCTGACGGCCGAGGAGCGCCGGGGGCTCGAGGCGCGCTGACGGGTGCCGCGGCGTACCCCTGCTCGGGCTGGGGTGGCGGAAACAGGTAGTTCCACGGGTGCCGCCCGCGGTCGCGTGGACGAGCGTGCACCTCACCGGGAAACGCCCGGCGAACGACACCGAACGGGGTGCTGAATGACACTCGTCGCCACGCGATGCGCCGAACCCGAGCCGACCGTCGCCCGCAGCTGGAACGACGACATCCGGCCCCAACGCGTCCTCGTCGTCGAGGAGCACCCCCTGCTGATCGCCGGCCTGCGCGCCGTGCTCAACGACGCGCCGTGGGTCGAGTCCTGCCTGATGGCGGGCACGGCCGAGGCCGCGCTGCAGATCGCTCGCCGCCACTACCCGCAGCTGGTGCTGGTCAGCGCCTCGCTCGGCGGCCGCAGCGGGCCCGACCTGTGCCGCACGCTGCGCGAGCTGATGCCCCACGTGAAGGTGGTGCTCATGTTCGGTGACGGCAGGATCCCGGCCGCCCTGGCCTCGTCCCTGGGGGCGGTTGGGGCGCTCTCGAAGAACCTGACCCCGGGCGCGATCCAGCTGGCCGTCAAGCACGTGGCCGAGGGCGGCAAGGTCTTCCCGAAGGGCGAGGCGACCCCCGCCGTCAAGCTCTCGCGGCGCGAGCTCGACGTGCTGCGGCTCCTCGCCTCGGGGCTGAGCAACCCGGAGACCGCCGAGAGCCTGCAGCTGTCCCGGCACACGATCAAGCAGCACACGAGCTCGGTCTACCGCAAGCTCGGGGTGCGCAACCGCGCCGAGGCGGCCAGCCGGGCACAGGAGCTCGGGCTGCTGGGGTGGATCCCGACCGGTGCGACCGGCACCCAGCTCCGTGCGGGCTGACAGCCGAACCGCTCCCCCTGTCGTCCGACGACGTCTCGGCGCCCGCGCTGCGCTCGGGCTCGAGGTCGTCGCCGCGGTCTCGTCCAGCGCGAGCGGCCCGTTCGGCAAGTCACTGATCCTCGGCGGCTGGACGGCCGGCGGCGTGCTGCTCCTGCGCACCTCGCTCGCCGCCCTTGTCCTGTTCGGCCCCGCGTGCTGGGCAGCACGTCGCCGACGCGTCTCGCTGCGCGCGAGCCTCGGCGGTGTCGTCGTGCTCGGCGCGATCGGCATCACGGGCACGGCGCTGTGCTACTACAACGCCCTCGCGCGGCTACCGGTCGGCGTTGCGATGATGCTGCTCTACCTCTCGCCCGTCCTCGTCCTGGGCTGGGTCTGGCTGCGCCACGGTGAGCGGCCGAGTCCCGCGACCCTGCTCGGTGCAGCGGTCTCGATCGGCGGCCTGGTGGTCGTCGTCGCCGCGATGGGTGTCCAGCGGCCGAGTCCCGTCGGCATCGCCTGGGCGCTCGGCGGTGCCTGCTGCGTGGCGACGTACTTCCTCGCCTCCGAGCGGATGACGGCATCCATGCCGCCGGTGACCCTCGCCTGTGGCGGCCTCGGGGTGAGTGCCGTCGCCCTCTGCCTGCTCGTGCTGGTGGGGCTGCTCCCGTTCCGCATCAGCAGCGCGCCGGTCGCTCTCGGCGATCGCGCCATGGGCCCGTTCGTGCCGCTCGTCCTGGTCGTGCTGCTCTCGACGGTGTTCGTCTACGTCGCGGGCTTCACCGCCGTCAGCGTGCTCGGCGCTCGGGTGACGTCGTTCGTCGCCCTGGCCGAGCCGATCGCCGCGCTCGGGATGGCATGGTTGTTGCTGGGCGAGGCTCCGCGCCCGCTCCAGCTCGGCGGGGCCGCGCTCGTCATCGTCGGCGTCGTGATCATCCGGACGGCAGGCTCCGACCGGGTACGTCGCAGCCTGCGGGCCGACGAGGCGACGGATCCGTTCCTCGCCGACCCCGGCTGAGCTGCCCTACCGGATGGTCCAGCCGCCGTCCACCACCAGCACTTGGCCGGTGATGTAGGAGGCGGCCGTGGAGGCGAGGAAGACGACCGGGGCCGCCATCTCCTCGGTCGAGGCCCACCGTCCCAGGGGCGTGTTGCGGCGCACCCAGGCCATCGCGTCCTCGCTGTCGAGCACGGCCTGGTTCATCTCGGTCGCGACCCAGCCCGGGGCGAGAGCGTTGACGCGGACGCCGCGGCGAGCCCATTCCAGCGCGAGCGCGCGGGTCACGCCGACGATGGCGTGCTTCGCGGCGACGTACGCCGTCTCGCCGTGCATCGCGACCATGCTGCAGACCGAGCCCACGTTGATCACGCTGGCACCCTCGCCGAGCAGGGGAGAGGCCGCCTGGCACAGGAGCCACGCAGAGCGCAGCCCGAGGTCGAGGATCTGCTGGTAGTCCTCGAGGGGGAAGTCCTCGATCTTGTGGTTGACATCGGTGGCGGCGTTGTTGACCAGGATGTCGAGGCCTCCCAGGTCCTCGACGACGCGGGCGATGACCGCATCGGCGGCGTCCGGGTCGCCGAGGTCGGCCGCGAAGACCGTGATCCGGCCGGGGCCGGTCGCGAGGGCAGCGGTCTCACGCAGTCCCTCCTCACCTCGCGCGACGGCGAGCACATCAGCACCGTTGGCGGCGAGCGCGATGGCCAGTGCACGGCCGATGCCGCGGCTCGCACCGGTGACGAGGGCCCGTTTGCCCGCGAGGACCGCAGTGGTCGGCTCGGCGGCGACGGTGGTGGTGGTCATGGGATCTCCTCGGTGGTGGTCAGGACAGGGCGTACGCCGGCGGGCGGCCCTCGGCGAAGGCGAGCGCGGCCTCCCGGGCATCGGGTCCTTGGGCCGCGACGACGCTGGCCTCCGTCTCGCGCCGCATCACCTCCTCGAGGGAGCCGGATCCGGCCTGGTCGATGAGGTTCTTCGCCAGCCGCACGGCGAGCGGTGACTTGGTGCGCAGCGTCGCGACGACGCGGTCGACCTCGCCGTCGAGGGCGTCGTCGGGAACCACCCGGTTCACCAGCCCCCAGGTGGCCGCCCGGTGTGCGTCGAAGGGCTCGCCGAGCAGGATGATCTCCTTGGCGACGGCCGCTCCGGCGGTGCGGGGGAGGACCGCGGTGAAGCCGTTCGTGACCACGAGTCCGACCGCTGTCTCGGTGAAGCGGAACGTGGTCGACTCGCCGCACACGACGAGGTCGGCGCTGAGCGCGATCTCCGCGCCGCCACCGATCGCGTAGCCGTGCACACGGGCCACGACCGGCACCGGGCAGGAGCGGATCCGTCGGGTGATCTCGTGCAGGCGCTCGGTGGTGGCGGCGAGCTCGTCGGCGGACTTCGAGCCAAGGTCTTCCTGCTCGGCCGACCAGGCGAGGTCGTGGCCGCTGGAGAACGCGCGCCCAGCGCCGCGCAGCACCACGGCGCGCACGGTCCCCGGGAGGTCCGCGAACGCGGCATCGAAGGCGTCCAGCAGGTCCGGGTTGAGCGCGTTGAGGCGGTGGGGGCGGTTCAGGGTGATCGTGCGGACGGCGTCGGTCGTCTCGACGAGGACGGCAGCTTCGGACACGTCGCGATCATGGGCCAGCCCGGCGTTGCCGCCGCGCGATCGCGCCGCCCGCCTCGCCCGGGTGGGGGAGATCCGCGGCGGCAGCGATGTCGGGGCGCCCGGGCGCGCCACTGTGCCTCCATGAGTGCCTGGACGATCGAGCTGCCGCTGCGCGAGGAGTACGTCGACTACCTCGGCCACGTCACGGCGGCAGCCCACCTGACCCTCTTCGAGGAGGCCCACGCCCACTGGCTGGCCGAGATCACCGAGGAGCCGGCGCCCGCCTTCGTGCTGGTCCGGCTCGAGCTGGACTACCAGCGCGAGCTGTTGCTGACCGACGGCCCGGTCACCCTCAGCATCGAGCCCACCGAGCTGACCCGCAGCACCGTGACGGTCCAGGAGGTGATGGCCTCCGCGCGCGGCCCGCACACCCGGGCGCGGGCGATCCTGGTGCGCTGGGACCGCGCCGCCCGTCGCTCGATGCCGTTCCGCGATGAGGAGCGTCGGCGGATCGGCGTACGCCCTTCCCCCAGCCGGGTGGTGAGCGAACGGTGACGCGCTCGCTACGCCGACGACGTGGCGAAGATCGCGTCATGCCCATCTCTGCCAGCCTGGTCGCCCTGCTGCGCGACGCAGCTTCCGACGTACCGGACCACGAGTTCCTGCGGATCGCGGGTGAGTCGTTCACCTACAGCGCGGCCGTCGAGGAGGTGGAGGCGACGGCCCGCGGCCTGCGCGCGCTCGGCGTCGAGCCGGGCGACCGCGTCGGTCTGATGTGCGACAACCGGGCCGAGGTCGTGTGGTCGTGGCTCGGCATCTCCGCTGCGCGTGGCATCGACGTCCCGTTCAACGCCGAGGCGCGTGGCCGGCAGCTCGACTACCTGGTCGACGACGCCCGGCCGAAGGTCCTGATCGCGACCGAGGACTACCTCAAGATCCTGGCCGACACCATCACCGTCGACCCCGAGGTCGTCGTCTGCATCGGCGAGCACTCCTCGACGCCGTTCGGGGACCGCGCCCGGCAGCTGACCTTCGCCGAGCTGACCGACCTCGGCCGCACCACCGGTGGCGACCTGGTCGCCCCCGGCCCGGGCGACACGGCCACGATCATGTACACCTCGGGCACCACGGGACCGTCCAAGGGCGTGATGCTGCCGCAGAAGTACTACCCCTCCCAGGCGGCGCACATCACCGAGAGCTACCCGCTGACCGCCGCCGACGTCATCTACTGCGTGCAGCCGCTGTTCCACATCGACGCCCGCGCCTTCCTGTCCACCGTCGTCGCCCTCCGGGCGACGGCGGTCCTGGGGCAGCGGTTCAGCGCGTCCCGCTTCTGGGACGAGCTGCGCGACCACGGCGCCACGGCCTTCGGCACGATCGGCACGATGCTGTGGCTGCTCCACAAGCAGCCGGCGCGACCCGACGACCGTGACGTCCCCGCGCGACTCGCGATGTGCTCCTCGACCCCGGCTGACATCTGGCGCGACTTCGAGCAGCGCTTCGACGTCACCATCGTCGAGGGCTACGGCATGACCGAGTGCCTGCTGCTGACCTGCTCGACCGCGGACGGCGGGAACACCGGTCCTGGCCGGATCGGCCGCCCCGCGCCGGGGATCGACGTCCAGGTGGTCGACGGCGACGACGCACCCGTGCCTGTCGGGGAGGCCGGCGAGCTGATCTACCGTCCACGCGACGAGTTCGCGATGATGCAGGGCTACTGGAACAAGCCGGAGGCGACGGTCGAGGCCTGGCGCAACCTGTGGTTCCACACCGGCGACCTGGTCCGCGAGCACCCCGACGGCTCCCTGGAGTACATCGGCCGCAAGAAGGACTCGATCCGGCGCCGCGGTGAGAACGTCTCCGCCTGGGAGGTCGAGACCGCGATCCTGGCCCACCCCGCCGTCTTGGAGGCGGCCGCGATCGGCGTCGCCTCCGAGGTCGGCGAGGAGGACGTCGCGGTGCTCCTGGTGACCGTCCCGGGCGCGACCCTCGACCCGGTCGACCTGGTCGAGTTCGTCGGCAAGGACCTGCCCCGCTTCGCCGTCCCCCGCTACGTCGAGATCGTCGACAGCCTGCCGAAGACGCCCTCAGAGCGGATCGAGAAGGGCAAGGTCCGCGAGCGCGGGATCACTGCCGCGGCGTGGGACGCCAACGTCGCGCTCGGCCGCCGCTGATCCACCGAGGCTGACGTCAGGGTGGGCCGGCGGCCGGCTCACCCTGACGTCTTACCGTGCTGGGTGAACCAGATCGCGAGCTGGGCGCGAGACTTGAAACCCTGCTTGTTGAGGATCCGCTCCACGTGGCCCTCGGCGGTGCGCAGGGAGATCACCAGCTTGGCCGCGATCTCCTTGTTCGACATGCCCTCGGCGACGAGCTGGGCGACCTCGCGCTCGCGCGGCGTGAGGCCCGCTGCCGGCTCCGGTGCCGTGCCCTGGTCGGCGCTCGGCTCGCGCAGCGCGAGGGCCAGCAGCTCCTCGACGCTCATGCGGCTGCCACGCTCGAACGCCGCGAGGAAGCGACGCTCACCGAGCTCCTTGCGCACCAGCGACTCGTAGCGCTGGCGGAAGCTGCGCAGCTGGCGAGCGCCCAGGGTGCGCCAGATGGTGTCGGTGCCGCCGAACAGCAGCGCCGCCCGGTCGGCCTCGTGACGGACGGCGGCGACCCAGGCGACCACCTCGAGCGTCAGCCCCTGGCCCAGGGTGTCGTGGAAGACCTGCTTGATCCGCAGTGCCTCGAAGAGCTGGGCCTCGGCCTTCTCGAGGTCGCCCGCGACGAGGGCGAGCAGGCCACGCAGCCACAGCGCGTAGGAGAGGTTCCAGCGCTCGCCGATCGCCGCGCACCGGTCGTGCAGCCCATCGGCGACCTCCTGGGCGCGCTCGTACTCGCGGAGCAGGATCAGCGTGGCACCCAGCTCGACCTGGAGGCTCTCGGCGTACTGCGCGGCGACCCCGGACTCGGCGTACTGGGCGAGGGCCTCCTCGAAGAGCGGGACGGCCGAGCTGAGGTCGGCCGAGCTGCCGAGCGAGCTCTCGAAGGCGAGCACGTGGGTGGTGAATGCGAGCGCCCGCAGGTCGTCGAGCTCGACCGCGATCGCATGGGCCTTGGCGGCGTAGTCGTGCATCGTGTCGAGGTCGCCCTGGAAGCCGGCGATGTACGCCGAGGTGGCCAGCGCCCACGCTCCTTCGAAGGTGTGCTCCGGTGCCAGCGCCAAGCCGCGGTCCAGCCAGAGCCGGGCCTCGGTCAGGTGGTCCATCGCCCCCCAGAACCAGGGCACTGCAGCCATCCGCAGGCCCGTGCTGACCTCGTCGGTCCTGGACATGCAGTAGTCGAGCGCACGACGAAGGTTGGCGTGCTCGAGCCGGAGGTGGGTCGCCCAGTCCTCCTGGCGGGGGCCGGCCCACTCCTTGCCCGCGGCCGTGATGAGCCCGGCGTACCAGTCGCGGTGCCGCCGCTCGGTGTTCGCCAGCTCCCGCTCGTCCTCGGCGAGCCGGGCGGCGCCGTACTCGCGCAGCGTCTCGAGCATCCGGAAGCGAGTGTGGCCCAGGTGCTCCTCGCGGATCAGGATCGACTTGTCCACGAGTCGTGCGACGGTGTCGATGATGGACGGTCCGGGGAGGCGGTCGTCGGTCGAGACCGCCTTGAGCGCATCGATCCCGAATCCGCCGACGAAGACTGCCGACCGTGCCCACAGCAGCTGCTCGATCGGCGTGCACAGGTCGTAGCTCCAGTCGATCAGGGCCTGGAGCGTCTGGTGCCGCTCGGGCAGGTTCCGGCTGCCCTCGCGCAGCAGGTCGAACCGGTCGTCGAGCCGCGCGGCCAGCTCGTCGACGGTGAGCACCCGCAGGCGGACCGAGGCCAGCTCGATCGCCAGGGGGATGCCCTCGAGGCGGTGGCACAGGCGGACGACCGCCTGCTCGTTCTCGGGCGTGACGGTGAAGCCGGGCACCACAGCCGCCGAGCGGTCGGCGAACAGCGCGACCGCCGGGTAACGGCCGGCCGTGCCCGGCTCACGGGCCTCCTCCGGGTCCGGCGTGAGCAGGGGAGCCACGGGGTAGAGGTGCTCCCCGACCAGGCGCAGGGCCTGTCGGCTGGTCGTCAGCACCTTCACCTCCGGCGCCGCGCGCAGGAGTCGGTCGACCAGGTCCGCGGTGGCATCAACGAGGTGCTCGCAGTTGTCGAGCACGAGCAACACCCGCCGGTCGGCCAGGAAGGCCTCCAGGGCGGTCACCGGGTCGACGGCGCGCTGGCTCCGCAACCCGAGCGCGTCGCTGACCGCCTGCGCGAGCAGGTCCGGGTCGTGGAGAGCGGCGAGCTCGACGAGACAGGCGCCGTCCGGGAACGCGCGCCGCATCTCCTGCGCCGCCTGGATCGCGAGCCGGGTCTTGCCGACACCGCCCATGCCGGTGAGCGTCACGAGCCGCGCCGAGGAGAAGAGCTGCCGCACGGCGGCGAGGTCGTGGCGCCTCCCGACGAAGCTGGTGACGTCCGCGGGCAGGGCGCGGGTCTGCTTCGGTGAGGGCAAGGTCTTCCTTCGTCTGCCGCGGTCGTGGGCTCCTCGATCCTAGTGCTCGTGCCGGCCTCGCAGGTGGCGGCGCTGCAGCACCTCGTCGGCCGCTCGCTCCCCGGAACGCAGAGCGCCGTCCATGCTGGTGGCCCACATCTCGGCCGTGTGCTCGCCGGCGAAGTGCACCGCGCCCACGCTCTGCGCGAGCACGCTGGGCAGCCGGGGGTAGTCGCCCATCAGGGTCGAGACCACGCCGCCGGCGTACTGTTCCCGGGTCCAGTCCTGGACCACACCGCCCAGACGGCGCACCGACAGGCCGGTGATCGCGGCCATCAGCTCGTCGAGGGCGTTGAGGCAGCGCTCCTCGTCGCGCAGCATGCCGTCGGCGCGGTCGGCGAGCAGGCCGAGCACCACGACCGAGTCCTCGGGGCCGACGGGGCGGCTCCAGACCAGCGAGATGGGACCGTCGCTCATGGCGCACAGGCCCAGTCGCTCGACGATGGCGGCGCCGTCGGCGTACTGACCGACGACCTTGCCACCCTGTGTCATCGGCGTGGCGAGGAGGGCGTCGACCTTCCAGGCGGGCAGCACCGGCTCGAAGCCGATGGCAAGTGTCGGCGTGACTGGAGTCGCCACCACGACGTCGTCGGCGGTGAACCGATCGGTGTCGGTCTCCACGACGAGGTGGCCGTTGCGGCGGAGCACCGCGCGCACCGGCTGCTCGAGACGTACGTCGAGGTCCTCGGCCATCGCGCGCGCGAGGGCATCGGTGCCGTCGGCGATCAACCAGCACACCCGACCGACGTGCGGGGGCTCCAGCATCGACATCGGCACCTGCGCGTCGGTGTGCACCGGGTTGTAGCCGCTCTGCCGGCAGAACATCCTGCGGGCGTCGGGGGAGAGGCCGGCGCGGGCGGCCCACGCGGGGATGGGCTCGGTGGGCTCGGGCGGGGTGGCGTCCAAGGCGGCGCGGACCTCGTCGGCGAGCTGGTCGCGCTCGTCGTCGTGGAGTCGCTTGCCGTCCATCACGAGCGTGGTGCGCAGCGGCGAGGCGGCGGTGAGCCTCCCGTCGGGGTCCGTGGGGAACAGCGCGACCTGCGGGCACAGCTCGACGCCGAGGTCCTCGCAGTACGCCAGGATCCGGTCCTGGCCGATGTCGATGAAGGAGGCGCCGAGATCGGCGGGCTGACCGTGCTGGAGACGATCGCGCAGACTCCGGGTGCGGCCCCCGACGTGGGGTTGGGCCTCCAGGACGATGACGTCCTCGCCGGCCCGGGCGAGTCTGCGGGCCGCGGCGAGGCCGGCCGGGCCGGCTCCGATGACGATGGTGCTCATGCGCGTACCAACCTCGTGTCGATCTCATCCAGGGGAATCCGGTGCGGCATCCGCACGATCTCGTCGGCGACGCGCAGCCCGGAGCGGACGGCGCCCTCCATCGAGCCGGCCATCTCCACGTCGGTCTGGTCGCCGGCGAAGTGGACCCGGCGCTCCGGCGTCGCGATCTGCGCGACGACCTGGTGGCGGGTCGAGTGGGTCGTCGTGGCGCCCATGCCGAGTGCGAGCGGGTCCGCCGACCAGTTCTTGCGTTGTCCGGTGAGCCTGGTGACGGGCCCACCGACCGCGATGCTCACCACCTCGTCGAGAGCCGCGAGGGCCGCGTCCTCGTCCTCGAGCACGTGCCGGTCGGCACCACAGATGAAGCCGCTGACCACGGCGGGCCCGGAGGTGACGTAGTGGTTGCTCACCCACGCGGTGTTGAGCGGGCCGTCGGTGAACACGGCGTGGCTGAGTGCGGCGCGCACGGCGTCGCCCTCGGCGTACTGGGCGATCACCTTGCCGCCGTACGCCCGCTGCATCGAGGTGAGGCTGCCGATCACGTTGGCCGGGAGCGGCGGATCGAAGCCGATGGTCGGGATCACGAACGCCGGGGCGGTGACGACCACGTGGTGGCCGACGAGTCGTTGGCCGCTCTCCAGCTCGACCTGCACCCGGCCGCCCGCCTGACGGATGCACCGCACCTGGCTCTCGAGGCGGACGTCGAGCCCGCGCGCGAGCTCGTCTGCCAGCCGTCCGCTGCCGCCGACGACACGGCGCACGGTCCGCATGTGCGCGCCGGTCAGGTAGTGGGTGTCGATGAAGTTCGGGTCGTGCTGCACCGGCATCCTCCCGATGCCGACGATCGCGCGGCGCGTCACGGCGGACAGGCCCGCGCGGCGTACCCACTGCGCGATCACCTCGTGTGGCGCCGGCGGTACGTCGCGGAGCGCGACCCGGATCTCGTCGTCGACCGCCGCGAAGCGGGCGCCGGTGAGCAGCGCGCCCTCGACGATGATCCGTCCTTCGCTGAGGTAGCCCTCGACGGCGCTCTCGCCCGGACGCAGGTCGGGGCGCTCCAGCCACACCTCGTCGGAGAGCTCGACCCCGACCTCGGCGCAGAGAGCGATCATGGCCTTGTGGTCGGTGGTGACGAGCTCCCCGCCGAGGTCGCCGTGCTGCCCGTCGGCGAAACCGTCGCGGACGGTGTAGGTGCGCCCGCCGATCCGGTCGGCGGCCTCGAGGACGGTCACGTCGGCGCCGGCCGCGGTGAGGACGCGTGCCGCGGTGAGACCTGCCAGGCCCGCGCCGACGACGAGGACCTTCCGAGATTCGGGGGTGTTCAGGTGCATGGTGCCAGCGTCTCCCCGGGGGAGCACGGCCGTCGGCCCGGCGAGGTCCGGCCGCCCCCGGTTGGGGGATGGGGGGCCGTCCTGCCACCGGACCGAGGCTCACAGGTCCTCGGCGACCACCTCGAAGACCGGGCCGTCGGGCCGGTCCTCGACGAGCAGCGACAGCTCGTGGAAGTAGGTCTCGGGGTCGACGGCACCTTCCGGGCCGTGGACCCCGGGCGCGTCCACGAGGCCGCGCACCAGCATCAGCGTGGCGATCGCCAGCGGATAGCCGGTCATCTCGCCCATGTTCGCGTTCGGCAGCACGATCGGCTGGGCCCCGACCCGGATCCGCCGGCCGTCCTTGGTGCCCTCAGCGACGGCGAACAGGTTCGGCAGGGTGGGGGAGGGGCCGGCGGCCGCGCCGCCGGTGTCCGGCTCGAGCAGGATCTGCTTCGAGGCGGCGGTGACGTCCAGCTCACCGCTCCGGACGCGAGCAGCCACGCGCTGCATGCCTTCCATGAGGCCACGCCGCGAGACCATGAGGTTGAGCGACTCCTGCACCTCCGGCCGCACCCGCGGAAGGGTGAGCGGCTCGGGGTGTCCGCAGACCCAGACCGACCCCTCGCCGCGGCCGGGGTAGGTCACGGTGACCTCCTCGAGCGCGTGTGCGTCGATGAGCGTGCCGCCGCGCCAGATCTTGATCGGCTCGGTGCAGTTGTGCACCCAGTGCTCGAGGGCGGCGTTCGTCTGCGGCTCCTCGCCCTCGGCGGGATAGGGAAGAGCGCCGGCTCGCCATGCGGTGACGACGCGCTCGACGGTGTCGCACTGGTTCATGGCCAGGAGGGCGAGCAGGTTGCTCGTGCCCGGGCTGGCGCCCATGCCGATGATCGCGGTGACGCCGGCCGCGCGGGCCTCCGCGTCCAGCTCGAGCATCTCCAGCGTCGGCTCCCAGTCGTCGCAGATGTCGAGGTAGTCGGTGCCGGCGGCGATGGCCGCGCTCAGCACCTCGCGCCCGAAGCGGTAGAAGGGACCGGCGGTGTTGAGCACGACGTCGACCTGCTCGAGAGCCGCCCGAAGAGCATCGGCGTCGGAGATGTCGAGCGCGAACGCGCTCGCGGTCGGGCCGAGCTCGGCCGCCAGCGCCTCGGCACGGGCCAGGTCCCGGTCGGCCACGAGCACCTGGTCGATCTCGTCGGCCTTGGCCAGGACCCGGCACGCATAGGCGCCCATCTCGCCGGCGCCGCCGGTCACCAGGACCCGTCGACGGGACTTCGGGGAGGAAGATGAAGTAGTCGTCATGGGTGGATCCTCGCCCGGTCTCCCGCCCCCGGGCGGAGGATGGATCGGTCGCTAGCCCGCTCGGGGGAGGGGACTCAGTCGAGGACGGCGGTGAGGTCGACCTCGACCTTGTGCGTCGGGTCGGACAGGCCGCTGACGCCGATGAGGGTCATTCCTGCGGGCTCGGCGCCGAGCTGGGCCAGCGCCTTGCCGAAGCCGGCGTAGACCTGCTCGAGGTTCTCCGGCGTCGGGTCGACCACGTAGATCATCAGGCGTACGACGTCCTCGGGCGTGCCGCCGGCCGCGGCGATGCCCGCGTAGCCGTTGAGCATGGCCTGCAGCATCTGGCCCTTGTAGTCGTCGGGGCCGGCGACCATCTGCTCGGAGGTGTCCTGGCCGACCTGGCCGGAGGTGAACACGAACCGGGTGCCGGTCGCCACGGTGACCTGCGGCCAGCCGTGCGTGGGGGGCATGGTCTCGGGCAAGAGCTTCTGCGTCGTCATGGGAGCAGGCTGCCGTCGTACGTCCGCACGGGACCGCGCGAGGGCTCCGCTCCACCCGCCTGGGGGATGCGGCGAGGTGATCAGGTGCCGTGTCGGGTCCGCCGGAGGAGAATCCCCCAAGTGGGTGAGGCCTGGGTCACAGGGCGTCCTCGCGCCAAATCGTCCCTACCTTCGAGCAGGTACGGCTGACCCAGCCCCGTTGCCGGTGCACCCGCATCGCGACGTGACCCCTTGGAGAGGAACATGGACCAATTCGAGACCACCGTCAGACTGGCGGAGGTGGCGCCCACCCGCTCGACCGCCCGTAGTGCGGGAGCCCTGATCGCGGTGGCGGCGCTGCTGGCCACGGTGACCAACGCGGTCGCCTTCATGCTCCCGCCGCTGCTGCCCCTGATCACCACGAGCTACGCCCACAACTCCGTCAGTGCGGCCACGTGGGTCTTCACGGCGCTGACGCTCGGTGGCGGTGGGGGCTTCGTGCTCATCCCGCGGCTGACCGACATCCTCAGCGACCGTTCGACCACGCTGATGTCGGGTGGCTTCCTGACCGGCGGAGCACTGGTGGCGGCCGTCGGCGACAACTACGCCTGCCTCGTCATCGGCTCGGTGCTCCTCGGCTTCGGTGGCGCGGCCCAGCTGGTGCCGCTGAGCTTCCTGCGCCGACACCTGCCCGGCAACGGCGTCTCGACCGCGGTGATGGTGCTGATCATGGCGACCGGCAGCGGCGTCGTGCTGGGCATGGTCGGTGGTGGCATCTCGGTGCGGCTCTGGCCTCTGCCCGATCACCTCAACCCCGACGGCTCGCTGCCGACCCTGTCGATCGCACCGTTCTACTACCTGCTCGCCGCGCTGTTCGTGCTGACGACGATCGCGCTTCTCGTGGTCGTGCCGAACTCCCCGCCGGAGTCCGCCGGCCGCATCGGCCTGCTGGGCACGGTGTGGCTGATCGGCTGGGTGACGCTCATCCTGCTGGCCTTCAGCGCGCCGACCGACTCCACGATCGGCAAGAACGCGACGCTGATCCTGCTCATCGGCATCGTGGCCGCCGTCGGCTGGGTGTTCGCCGAGCGCCGCTCGTCGCGGCCGGTCTTCGACCTGGCCGTGCTCCGCAAGCCGTGGGTCACCACGGCGTGCCTCTCGGCCGGCCTCTTCGGCTGCGTCGACGCGGCGTTCCTGGTGCTGTCCAACTACTACGTGCAGAACCCGAACGGTCTGCCCGTCTCGACCGACGGCGGCCAGACCGGCTGGCCCGCGCACGTCGCTCAGTACGGCCTGACCTACGACCCGCTGAAGACCAGCCTCATCATGCTCCCGTTCGCGCTGACGATGTTCATCAGCGGCAAGTTCTCGGAGAAGATCATCAGCCGTGGCCGTCCGGGGCTCGTCCTCGTCGGCGGCGCCGTGGTCTGCCTGGTCGGCCTGCTGTTCCTGGCCCTCGCCCACGACCAGGCCTGGGAGTACGTCGTCGGCTCCGGCATCGTCGGTCTCGGCAGCCGGGCCGGTTACAGCGGGGCGTTCGCGGTGCCGCAGTTCGTGGTCCCCGAGTCGGAGGCCGGCATGGCCGCCGGTATGCCCGGCACGATCATGGCCATCGGCTTCGCCGTCGGTGCCGCTGTCATCACGGTGATGCAGACCGGCTCGGGCTTCGTCTACCACTCGGTCGACGTGGCGCAGATGGTCGCCGGCAAGCTCGACCCGACCAAGGTCGACCTGAAGATGTCGGACTACCTCCTCGAGGGCACCCACATCCCCGCCGCCAGCGTCTACACGAACGGCTACTTCGTGGCGATGCTCTTCCCGGCACTCGTCATCGTGGCCGCGCTCGTCTCCCGGCTGCGCAACCGCAACAACGCCTTCCAGGAGCTCCTGGCCGAGCAGGAGGGCTGATCGGGCTCGTCCCCAGCGCACAGCGGGTCCGCCCCGAACGGGGCGGACCCGCTGTCGTCGTCTCCGGCGCTACCGCGTGGGTGCGACCCTGCGCACGCGCAGGCAGCGCAGGTCGCGGCGGCGGATCGCTCCCCACCACAGCCCGGTGCCGTAGGCGACGTCGTCGAGACGTCGGGCGGCGATGGCGGGAACGCTCGTGTGGCCCCGGTCGTGACGGAAGGCCACGGTATCGACGAGAAGGGCCGTGACCAGGGCGCGACGCACGCCGCGGCTGAACGGGGCGGCGAGGAGGGCCGCCGGCCACCAGTGCCGCAGGAGGAGCCCGGACTCCTGGCGAACGGCCCAGGCGAGGCCCCGGACGGAGAGGCGAGCCGCATGCCCCGTGGCGCCGCGACCGATGGGGAGGCTGCGGCGGAGGGCCCGGGTGGTGAGGCCGGCCGTCGCGGCAGCGATGGGCAAGGACCACCAGCGACGCTGGAGGATCGCGGCGGCACCCAGAGCCGTCGCGGCCGACAGCGCGGCCGGGGCGACCTTGTCGCCGTGGCGAGCGGCCAGGTCGGCGCCACCCGTCCCGTAGAGGAACTTGCGGCCCAGCCATGCCCGGATCGTGGTGCGCCCCTCATGCGCCGCGCGCTCGTCCGGGTCGTAGCGGACGCCGAGCCCGGCAGCCTCGAGCCGCCAGACGAGGTCGACGTCCTCGGCGACCCGGAGCCCGGCCGCGAAGCCGCCTACCGCGCGGAGGTGGGCCACCCGCCCGACGAGGCAGGCTGACGGGAGCCAGCCGATCGCGGCGCCGGGGTGGACCTGACCGGGGCGGTGGCCGAGGTCGAGGGAGGACGCCACGGCGTCGTACCTCTCGAACCAGCGAGGCCGCTCGGTGCCGGGCACGCCCGCGACACGGGGGCCGACCAGCGCCAGCTGGGGATCGGCACAGTGGCGGGCGAGGCGGAGGAGGGCGTCAGTGGGGACGACGACGTCGGAGTCGACGAAGGCGACCAAGGGAGAGCGGACCTGCGCCAACCCCACGTTGCGAGCGCCGCCGGGCCCGAGGTTGGTGGTGAGGGGTACGACGGTGGCGCCGTGGCGTGCTGCCACGGCGTCCACGGCCTCGGCGTCGCGGGATGCGTCGTCCACCACGACGACCGCCAGGCCGGCAAGAGCAGCGAGGCAACGGTCGAGCTGCTCGGTCCGGTCGCGGACCGGCACGACGACCGTCAGGTCGCCCGCAGGGATCGGGCCAGTACCGAGAACCGGTTGCGCGAGGTTGCCGTCGACGAGCCGGCGCGCGAGGACCGCGGTGGCGTCGTCGGTGACCGCCAGCACTCCGCCTCGCAGAAGGTCGGCAGCCCGCGGCGAGAGCCGGACGGCGCGCGCCGGGGAACCGCCGATGAGGACGGCGCCGGCATCGGCGCGGACGAGGTCGGAACGGAGCCGCACCACGAAACCGTCGGGAAGCCTCCCGACGGTCTCGGTCGTGGCGAGCGCGGTCATGGGGTGAAGCCCCCGTCGGCGTGGAGGACCGTTCCGTTGAGTGCCGCTGCGTCAGCGCTGGTGCAGAACGCGATGGTGGCCGCGACCTCGTCGGGGTCGAGGATGCGGCGGAGCAGCTGATGGGCTGCGAACGGCTCGACGTCGTCGAGGCCGTACAGGCGCGCGGTTGCGTCGAGCATGGGAGTGCGGGTCGAGCCGGGCGAGACCGCGCACGCGGTGACGCCGGTGCCGACCAGGTCGGCGGCCAGGCCCTTCACCATGCCGACGACGGCGTGCTTGGCGGCGTTGTAGGCGGCGAGGTGGTGCAGGCCGTGGGTTCCTGCGGCGGAGGCGACGGCGACGAAGCGGCAGCCAGCAGGGTCGGGGTTGGCGAGCAGCGAAGGGACGGTGACGGCGGCCGTGTTCCACACGCCCTTGGCGTCGACGTCCCAGAGCAGGTCGAGGTCGGCCTCGGGGGTCTCCCACAGGGGTACGCCGCCGGCGATGACCGCGGCCGCGGCGACGACCGCGTCGAGGCGGCCCCACCGATCGAGCGCGTCGTCGACGGCAGCGGCGAGCGCTGTCCGGTCGCGGACATCGGCGACCCGCGCGAGGACGCCGTCGGCCGGAGCAACGTCGCGCCGGTCGATGGCGAGCACCCGGTGCCCGGAGCCGAGGAGGCGGCGTACCGTCGCGGCGCCGATGCCGCCTGCCGCCCCCGTGACGAGGACGACGCGGCTCATCGTGATCGGGCCATCCCGCTCGGGACGCCGACGGCGGCGACCACGTCGCTGACCATGGCGGCGAGGAGTGCCGCTCCTTCTTCGGCGGTGGCGCCGGCGGGGTCTCCGAGGACGCCGTTGACCGAGACGGCCTGCACGCCGCCCTGCATCATCCAGGGCAGGAGCTGTTCGAGGCTGGCGGTGTTGCCTGCCTCGGCGCGGTCGAGGCGGACGTCGTACGGGCGCAGGTGGAGCATGAGCGAGGTCTCGGTGCGGCCGGCGTGCAGGTCGACGTCCTCGGTGGCGCACGGCACCCAGGCGACGTCGTGGCCCTCGTCGAGGAGCCGACGGACGGCGCCGCGGAGGGCGGTGGTGTTGCCGCCGTGGGCGTTGACGAACACGACGCGGGCCGCCCACGTGCGCATCGATCGGGTGAGCTCGACGAGGACCTGGTGCAGCACGCTGGTGCCGATCGAGCTGGTCCCGGCGAACGACTGGTGCTCGCCGCTGGACCCGTAGCTGAGGGGAGGTGCGACGAACAGCCAGGGTTCGTTCAAGGCCTCGGCCGCGCCGTGGGCGACCGCGGCGGCGATGGTGGTGTCGGTGTCGAGGGGGAGATGCGGCCCGTGCTGCTCGATGGACCCGACCGGCACCAGGACGGTGGCTCGGGGCGGGATCTCGGGGGAGACCGCGGAGGCGAGCGCCGGATCCACGGCGCTCACCTCACCGTGGCAGGTGTCGGTACGCCGAGGGCGCGGTCGAATCCCTCGGGGACGAGGAGGTGCTCGGGGCGCAGCTCGGCGGTCGACGTGAGACCGAGGCCGCGCAGGCCGGAGTCGATGCCGCCGGAGAGGACGTCGAGGACGTTCTCCACGCCGGCCTGGCCGTTGGCCGCGAGGCCCCACAGGTAGGCGCGCCCGATGAGCACCGCCTTCGCACCCATCGCGAGGGCCTTGACCACGTCCGAGCCCCGCCGTACCCCGCCGTCCATGACCACATCGATGTCGTGCCCGACGGCCTGGGCGATGGGGCGGACCATCCGGATCGCGGCCGGGGTGCCGTCCAGGTTGTTGCCGCCGTGGTTGGACACCGAGATCCCGTCGACACCGGCGTCGACCGCACGGAGCGCGTCGTCGATGCGGCACACACCCTTGAGCACGAACGGGGTACCGGAGATCTGCGCCCACGTCTGGCGCATCCACGCCACGTCCTCCCACGAAGGGGGCGGGGTGGTCATCCACTCGTAGTAGGCGCCGAAGAACGTCGGGCCGGTGGTCTCGCCGGGCGCAGCGAGGTTGGGGGCGGTCAGGTCGGGCAGCTTGCCGGTCGCGCGGTACTCCTTGCCGAACTGGTAGAGCCACCTGCCCTTGGTCGCGACCTTGGGCGCGAGCCGGACCATCGTCTTGAGGTCGACCTTCTCCGGGATCTCCGGGCTGCCCCAGTCCCGGCCCATCGAGAACGACCAGTCCAGCGTGGCGATCAGGCCCTTCGAGCCGGCGGCGTGGGCGCGCTGCATCCGCTGGACCATCGTGTCGCGATCACCGGTCCAGTACATCTGGAAGAACGTCGTCGCGCCGGTCGCGCACACCTCCTCCACGGACTTGGAGGCGAAGTTCGACAGGCCCATGATCGTGCCCCGCGCGGCCGCGGCGTGGGCCACGGCGACCTCACCGTCGGGGTGCACCGCCTGGACGCCGGTGGGGCTGATGATCACCGGGCTGTTGATCTGGTGGCCGAAGACCGTGGTGGCCTGGCTGCGCTCGGGCTGCTGGCCGACCACGTGCGGGGCAAGGCCGAGCTCGGTGAAGGCCGCTTCGTTGTCCGCGATCGATTGTCCGCGCTCGGAGCCGGCCACCAGAGCGCCGTACACCGGGGCCGGGAGCCGCTTGCGAGCACGCTGCTGCGCCACCGCGACGGACTCGAACCAAGGGTTCTGCTTCCAGGGATTCTCGAGCTTCATCACGGGTTCTCTCTGGTGGGCGGGGCGGGAGGGTGGTGTCCGGGCCGTCGGCCGTCTCGGGTGTGCGCCCGGCGGCCCGGGGTCAGGGGGTATAGCTCACGCTGCGAGGCTGAGCTTGCGAAGCGTCCCGCGTATCGAAACCCGCGAGGGGGTTCTCGGCGCATGCCGTGACTGGCGGGCGGGTGAGGAGCTGGAGCATCACGGGCTGGTTGCGGGTGGGGGTGGCCTTGGAGTGGTCCTGCGAGGCCGCGGGGATGGTGCGGTCGGCGGCCAGCGCGTGCTCGCCGTACCCCTGCACGCACTCGGGGTCCGGGCCGTCGAGCGGGAGACCGGTGAAGAACTTCGCCGCCATGCACCCGCCCCGGCAGGAGTCGAAGAACTGGCAGCTCGAGCAGGCGCCGCCGGTCTGCGGGGACCGCAGCTCGGCGAACAAGGGGCTGGTCTGCCAGACCTGCTGGAACCCGCCCTCGAGGAGGTTCCCGGCCAGGAAGTTGTCGTGGATCGCGAACGGGCAGGCGTACACGTCCCCGACCGGGTCGATCAGGCACACCACCCGCCCCGCACCGCACAGGTTCAGCCCCGGCAGGGACTCACCGAACGCGGCGAGGTGGAAGAACGAGTCACCGGTCAGCACGTCCTCGCCGTGCGCGATCAGCCAGTCGTAGAGCTCGCGCTGCTGCTCGGGCAGCGGGTGCAGCTCGTCCCACACATCCGCACCCCGACCACTGGGGCGCAGCCGGGTGAGCCGCAGCGTGGCGCCGAAGCGGTCGGCGAGTGCCTTGAACTCATCGAGCTGGCCGATGTTCTCCCGGGTGCAGACCACGCTGATCTTCGCATCCTGGAACCCGGCCTCCTGCAGGTTCGCCAACGCCCGCAGGGCGATGTCGTAGGACCCGGGCCCGCGGACGTAGTCGTTGACCTCCGCGGTCGCACCGTCCAACGAGATCTGCACGTCCACGTAGTCCGTGGACGCCAGGAACGCAGCGCGTTCCGGAGTGATCCGCACCCCGTTGGTGGAGAACTTCACGCCGACCTGGTGGTCCACGGCGTACTCCAGCAGGTCCCAGAAGTCCGGGCGGATCGTGGGCTCCCCGCCGCCGATGTTCACGTAGAACACCTGCATCCGCTGCAGCTCGTCGATCACCGCCATGCACTGCTCGGTGGACAGCTCGCGGGGGTCGCGACGGCCTGAGGAGGACAGGCAGTGCGCGCACTCCAGGTTGCACGCATAGGTCAGCTCCCAGGTCAGGCAGATCGGGGCATCCAGCCCGTACTCGAACTGCTGCACCAGGCCGCCGGTCTGCGGGCGTTCCGGGGCCAGCGTCATCAGGCCACCTCCTCGGTCGTGACCGCGCGGGGGCGGATCATGTCGGTCGCGGCCAAGCCGGCCAGCGCCGCGGCGTACGCCGCGTGCTGGGAGACCGGGACCCCCGCCGCGTCCAGTGCGGCCCGCACGTCCGGCGCCTCGCCCAGACCCCGCACCACCGCGACCAGCTCGGGACGCTTCAGGAAGGTCAGCTTCCGGTTCCCGAAGTGGTAGGCCAGCGCGCCGAACGGCTCAGGACGCAACGCCACCGACGGCGACAACACCCACGGCTCATCCAGCATCATGACGCTCGCCACCCCACGATCAGTAGACGCCGCACATACCGTCGATCGACACCTCTTCGATGAGGTCGGTGATCGCGGTGACGTCGGCCTGGTCGGTCGCGGTCGTGGGCTGGTCGGTGGCGGGGTTGTGCATGGTCGTGCCTCTCGTTCGCTCGTGGGTCAGTCGATGGTCTCGGTCACGACCTCGTAGACCGGCACGCCCGGGGCGGGCGGCTCGGCGGCGTACTGCGCGAGGTCGTGGAAGAACGTCTTCGGGTCGATGGCGCCCTCCGGGCCGTGCACGCCGGGCTTGCGGACCTGGCCGCGCGCGGCCATCAGTGCGGCGACCGCCAACGGGATGCCGGTCATCTCGCCCATGTTGCCCTCGGGCTGGACGATGGCCTGCGCCCCGACGCGGATCCGCCGGCCGCCCTTGGTGCCCTCGGCGATCGCGAAGATGTTGCTCGGCAGCGACGGCGACGGGCCTGCGCCCTTCCCGGCCACGTTCGGGGAGCGGAGCAGCGCCTCGGATGCCTGGCGTACGTCGAGCTCGCCGGCACGCACCCGCAGGGCGATGCCGCCGATGGCGTCCATGAGACCGCGCCGGGCGCTCATCACGTTGAGCGACTCGCGGACCTCGGGGCGGACGCGCGGCAGGGTGAGCGGCTCGGGATGGCCGCAGATCCAGACCGGGTCGGTGCCGACGCCGGGGTAGGTGAGGGTCATCTCCTCCAGCCCGTAGCCGTCGACGAGCTCGCCGTCGCGCCAGAACTTGATCGGCTCGGTGCAGTTGTGGACCCAGTGCTCGATCGCCGCGGTGGCGTCGGCGAACTCCTTGCCCTCGTGGGCGCGCGGGAAGTGGGCGGCCGATGCGCGCCAGGAGGTGTAGACGCGGTCGACGGTGTCGCACTCGTCCATGGCGAGCACGGCCAGCAGGTTGCTCGTGCCCGGGCTGGCGCCCATGCCGATGACAGCAGTGACGCCCGCGGCCCGCGCCGCGTCGTCGAGCTCGAGCATCTCCAGGGTGGGTTCCCAGTCGTCGCAGATGTCGAGGTAGTCGGTGCCTGCGGCGATGGCGGCGCTGAGCACCTCGCGGCCGAAGCGGTAGAAGGGGCCCGCGCAGTTGAGCACGATGTCGACGCCCTCAAGAGCTGTCGAGAGCGCGTCCGTGTCGGAGATGTCGAGGGCGAGGGCGCTGGTCTTCGGTCCGAGGTCGATCGCGAGCTTGGCGGCCTTCTCGTCGTCGCGGTCGGCGATCACCACGTGGGCCACCTCGGGAGCGTCGGCGAGCACCCGGCACGCGTAGGCGCCCATCTCTCCGGCTCCGCCGGTCACCAGCACCCGACGGGGTGCGGAGTCGTTCGTCGTCATGACCGCATCGTGTCCTGCAGCCATCCGCAGCGGAGCCTGCCGGAGCGGCCTCTACCCAGATGGGGGAGGCCTCGGGCCAAGGTGTTGACCGAACGTCCGCGCATGCACCATCGTGCGCTAAGCAAGCGCTTAGTCAGCGCTCGGCTCCGGGCGCGCGACGGACCCTTCCGGCGTCGTACATCACGGGCGCCGTACCTCCGCCCCTGCAACCGACAGGAAGCCTGATGACCAACTCCCGTACTGCCATCGTGACCGGAGCCGCGCGCGGCATCGGTGCCGGCGTCGCCACCCGACTCGCCGCCGATGGGTTCCGGGTTGCCGTCCTCGATCTCGACGAGGCCGCGTGCAAGGGCGTCGTCGCCGACATCGAGGCGGCCGGCGGAACGGCCCTCGCGGTCGGCGTCGACGTGGCCGACGAGGCCTCGGTCACCACCGCTGTGGAGCGGGTCGCGGCCGAGCTCGGTGAGCCGACGGTGCTGGTCAACAACGCCGGCATCCTGCGCGACAACCTGCTGTTCAAGATGACGGTCGACGACTGGGACGCCGTCATGAACGTCCACCTGCGTGGCTCGTTCCTGATGGCCAAGGCCGTTCAGGGCTTCATGACCAACGCGGGCTGGGGGCGGATCGTCAACCTGTCGAGCACCTCCGCGCTCGGCAACCGCGGGCAGGCCAACTACTCCGCCGCGAAGGCCGGCCTGCAGGGGTTCACCAAGACCCTGGCGATCGAGCTGGGCAAGTTCGGCGTGACGGCGAACGCGATCGCGCCCGGGTTCATCGAGACCGAGATGACCAAGGCGACGGCTGAGCGCATGGGCGTGGACTTCGGCGACTTCAAGGCGTTCGTCGTCAACGACATCCCGGTCGGTCGCGGTGGTCTCCCGGCCGACATCGCCCACGCCGTCTCCTTCTTCGCGAGCGAGGGTGCGGGCTTCGTCTCCGGCCAGGTGCTCTACGTCGCCGGCGGGCCGAAGGCATGAGTGTCGGCAGGGACGGCGCCGAGCTCGAGACGTCGACGGGCGACCACCCGTCATGAGGACCGCGACCGAGGCGCCTCCGGGCCTCGACCTGGCAGCGCTGGGAGAGTGGCTCCGAGGAGCCGTCCCGGGCGCCGGCGGGGACCTGCAGGCCACTCTCATCGCGGGTGGCAAGTCCAACCTGACCTACGTGGTCACCGATGGCGCGTCGGAGTGGATCGTGCGTCGGCCTCCGCTCGGGCACGTGCTCGCGACGGCCCACGACATGAAGCGTGAGCATCGCGTGATGTCGGCGCTCCGGGACACGGCGGTGGCGGTGCCGCAGGCATACGCGATGTGCCAGGACATCTCGATCATCGGTGCCGAGTTCTACGTGATGGAGAGGTGTGCGGGTACGCCGTACCGGCGTGCCTCCGAGCTGAAGGTGCTCGGCCCCGACCGAACCCGCGCGATCTCAGAGCGGCTCATCGACACGTTGGCCGCGCTCCACGCGGTCGATCCGAGCGAGGTGGGGCTGGGCGACTTCGGCCGTCCGGACGGGTACCTCGCACGTCAGGTCGCGCGGTGGCGCCAGCAGCTCGACGCGTCGTACCACCGTGACCTGCCGGCTGCCGACGAGCTCCACCGCCGTCTGCTCAGGGCGGTTCCGCCGGAATCTGCCGCGGGGATCGTCCACGGGGACTTCCGGCTCGACAACGTGCTCGTCGACGGCACCGACCGGGTGACAGCCGTGCTCGACTGGGAGATGGCCACGCTCGGGGATCCGCTCGCCGACCTCGCGCTGACGATGACCTACCACCGGTTGGCGTTCGTCGCCGGCGACAACCCGGACGCCGTCAACGACGTCGCGACGGCGCCGGGCTTCCTGTCGGAGGAGGAGGTCGTCGAGGTCTATGCGCAGGGGAGCGATCGCGATCTCTCCGATCTCGGCTTCTACCTGGGCCTGGCCTCGTTCAAGCTCGCCGCCATCCTCGAGGGCATCCACCTGCGCCACCTGCGCGGGCAGACCGTGGGCGCGGGATTCGACCGGATCGGCGATGCGATCCACCCGCTGCTCGATGCGGGTCTGCAGGCGATGGAGCGTCGATGACCATCCATGCCACCTCCCTGTCGGCGGCGGACTGCGGGCACTGCAGCCGTCCTGCTCCCTCGCGGTGGCGCGTGACGGCGCCCCAGGTGCGGCGGCCCACCCGTGTCGGTCGTCGTGAGCCGTGGGGGAAGGCGCACCTCCGGCGCGAGGGTGACGCGGTCACGGCGTGCGGGCTGGTGGCCGTCGAGTGGCACGTCTTCTGGGACGTCCAGCTGAGCGCGGCCGGCGTCGATGCGTGCAGCGAATGCGTGGGCGTCCTGAGGGAGGTCGTCGGCCGGACCCGCTGACACCGTCGGCGACATCCCCCACCTGACCGGCCACGACGCCGCGTTCCTGACCGGTCGGTCGGCCGCCGGCCTAGCGTGCCGAGGCACCAGGACGCTCACGGATGAGGAACAGACATGCGCGCACTCCGGCTGAACGCTTGGCACTCGACGCCCGAGCTGGTCGAGGTTCCTGACCCCACGCCCGGGCCCGGCGAGGTGGTCATCAGGGTCGGCGGCGCCGGCGCGTGCCATTCGGACCTCCACCTGATGCACGACTTCGACGAGCACGGCAACCCGTGGGGTCCGCCGTTCACGCTCGGTCACGAGAACGCCGGGTGGGTGCACGCCCTCGGGCAGGGAGTGGTCGGTTACGACGTCGGCCAGCCGGTCGCCGTCACGGGCGCGTGGGGCTGTGGCACCTGCGACCACTGCCGCGACGGGATCGAGAACTACTGCGAGGAGACCCGCGGGCTCGATGTCCGGGGGCTCGGCGGCGGGCTCGGCCGGGACGGCGGCATGGCCGACTACCTGCTGGTCCCGTCAGCGGCGTACCTGGTTCCGCTGCCTGCCGGTCTCGACCCGGCGCGGGCGGCTCCGATCACCGACGCTGCGCTCACTCCGTACCACGCCATCCGACGCTCGCTCCCGAAGCTCACCCCGGACGCGACGGCGCTCGTGATCGGTGCCGGCGGTCTCGGCCAGATGGGTGTTCAGCTCCTCAAGGCACTCACGGGCTCTCGCGTGGTCGTGATCGAGCCCCGCGAGGCCGCGCGGCAGCAGGCCCTCCGCTCGGGCGCGGACCAGGCATGGGCGCCTGGTGACGACGTCGTCGACCTCGTGCGGGACTTCGCCCACGGGCGGGGCGTGGAGGTCGCTCTCGACTTCGTGGGCACCGACCGGACGATGGCGACCGCGGCCGCTGTGATGCGACAGCGCGGGGACCTCAGCGTCGTCGGCATCGCTGGTGGCACGCTCCCGGTGTCCTTCACGTCCGTGCCCCTCGAGGTGAGTGTGCAGACGACGTACTGGGGGACCAGGGCCGAGCTGGTCGAGGTGCTCGACCTGGCCGGCAGGGGACTGATCGCCCCGGAGATCGAGGTCTTCTCGCTCGACGAGGCGCTCACGGCGTACGACCGGCTCGCTGCGGGCGACATCGCCGGCCGCGCCGTGATCGTTCCTGCCACCGCCGAGGACGGTTGACCGGCGGGCGACGGGCTCAGGAGGCCCGTGGGAGCAGGAGGTCGGCGTCCGCGACCAGGGCGCCCGCTGCGCGACGATGCCCCTCGGCAGCCGCAGGCTGCGGCAGCCAGTACGGCGTTGCCGCGGCGATGTCCGCTGCCAAGTCGTCATGGTGGCGGGCCAGCTCCAACAGGTGGATGCGCAGCCGGGCGGCCGTCTCGGCGTCGATGTCCGTGTGGATGTTCATGGCTGTCTCGCTTCCTCGACTGGTTCCTGCGTCTCCTCATTGAAGAGCCGGAGAGTGCCGAGAGCGACGGGGAAACTACGCAGGTCGGTACGTGAAACGCAGGCCGGACGGTTCCCGTGCCACCGAGAACGCACCCGATCCGACCGGGGCAAGGCCGAGTTTGGTGGCAGGTCGTCGCTCCTATGCATCCGTCGGCAGCCAGCCGATCTCCGTGCAGATCGAGGCGACCGCGACTGATCGTCGAACGTCAGAACTAGCGGAAATCGGCCAGGGTCGTACCAGAGGTCGCAGGTTCAAGTCCTGGCCCCGCTACCAAAAGAGAGTCCGGGTCAGCCAGAGGCTGACCCGGACTCTCGCATTCGGGGGCACCATGCGATCCCATCGTTCACCCATCAGGTTGATCCCACCGGTGGGCGTCGGGACGCTTCGGTCGATGGCCGCGAGACAGCCTCGACCCGAGCACGCGACAGTGCGAGGGTGGCGCCATGGCATCGAGCGCGACCGAGGGCATTCGGCTCGGCACGGCCCGTGGCAGGTGGGTGCTGCTCGTGACGGTGCTCGGTTCCGGTCTGACCATGCTCGACGCGACCGCCGTCAACGTCGCTCTCGAGAGGATCGGCGGCGACTTCGGTGCGGGGTTCTCCGGGCTGCAGTGGATGATCAACGCCTACGCGCTGACCCTCGCGGCACTGATCCTCCTCGGCGGCTCGCTCGGTGACCAGTTCGGCCGCCGACGTGTGTTCCTCGTCGGCGTGGTGTGGTTCGCGGTGGCGTCGCTGCTCTGCGGCATCGCGCCCGGCATCGAGACCCTGATCGCCGCGAGGGCGCTGCAGGGCGTCGGCGGCGCGCTGCTGATGCCGGGCAGCCTGGCGCTGATCTCGGCGTCCTTCCACGGCGACGACCGTGCAGCCGCCGTCGGCGCATGGTCCGGGCTGGGCGGCGTGGCCGCCGCGATCGGCCCGCTGCTCGGCGGCTGGCTCGCCGACATCGACTGGCGCCTGGTCTTCCTCGTGAACGTACCGGTCGCGGTGGGGGTCGTGGTGGTGGCGTTGCGGTTCGTGCCGGAGAGCCGGGATCCCCAGTCGGCCGGACAGGTCGACATCGCGGGCACCGTGCTGGCCGCGCTCGGCCTCGGTTCCCTCACGTTCTCCCTGACCCGCGCGGGGGACGTCGGCTGGACCGCACCGGTGGTCCTCGGCTGCAGCGCAGGGCTCGGCCTGCTCATCGCGTTCGTCCTGGTCGAGCGCAGGTCCGCCCACCCGCTCGTGCCGCTCGGCTTGTTCCGGAGTGCCCAGTTCAGCGCGGCGAACGGGGTCACCCTGCTCGTGTACGCCGCACTCGGCGTGATCTTCGTGCTTCTCGTGCTCCAGCTCCAGGTCGTCGCCGGCTGGTCCCCGCTGGCAGCCGGCACGGCGATGCTGCCGGTCACGGTGCTGATGCTCCTGTTCTCGTCCCGCGCGGGTGCGTTGTCGCGGCGTATCGGGCCCCGGGTCCCGATGACGGTCGGACCTCTGGTCGCCGCGGCCGGTGTGCTCTGGATGCGTCGGGTCGGCTCGGATGCGTCGTACGTGAGAGACGTGCTGCCGCCGGTCGTCCTCTTCGGAGTCGGTCTGACGATGCTGGTCGCGCCGCTGACGGCGGTGGTCCTCGAGGCGGCCGACGACCGGTTCGCAGGGATCGCCTCCGGGATCAACAACGCCGTCGCCCGCACGGCGGGCCTGATCGCCGTTGCCGTGGTGCCGGTGGCCGCAGGGATCGGTGGCGCCGACTACCGCGACGCCGCCGCCTTCGACGCGGGGTACGGCCGGGCGATGGCGATCGACGCGGCGCTCCTGCTGGCCGGCGCGGTCCTCGCCTTCGCGTACGTACGCCGGCCGCGCGCGGTGGAGCCGGACGTACCGGGCCGCGAGCACCGGCTCCACATCGAGGACTGCCCGCACTGCGGTGTCGCGGGACCGCAGCTGCACCCCGCGGACCACGCCCACTGAGCGTCCCGGTCAGGCTCTGGCGGGCGCGAGCACGATGTCGAACCGCACCCGCGACCAGGACCCGTCCACCTCGCCCTCGCACTTCTCGCAGGCGTTCCGGCGCCGCTTCGGTGTCAGCGCGGGCGAGGTGCGGCGGTCCGCCGGCGCCTGAGGCTGCTCCGTCAGGAGCCGGCGTTGGCGGCGCGGAGTCGCTCGTAGAGGTCCCCGAACTCCTGGCGGCCGATCCGGTCGGCGATCAGCGAGGACAGCTGCTGCTGGGCGGGGGCCAGGCGGGTGTGGAGCTCGCGACCGCGAGGAGCCAGGGCCACGAGGACCCGGCGACCGTCGGCGGGATCGACGGTCCGGTGGATCAGGGCCTGGCTGGTCAGGCGGTCGACCATCCGCGTGGCGGTGGGACCGGGTACGCCGGCGACGGAGGCGACCTCGGCCATGGCGTGCCCCTGCCCGTCGCCGAGCAGGTCGAGCACCGACCACTCGTCGACGGTCAATCCGGCCGGCTCGAGGTTGATGCGCATGGCGCGGCTGATCTCGTCGGCGAGGCGCCGCAGGTGCTGACGCAGCGCGCTCGCGGACGGCACGGTGGCGGGAAGGGTGGCCATGACGATTTCGACGGTCGGCACGCGGCCGAAACCTGTCCGAAACACCTCCATCCAAAACTAAATCGACGGGCAAACTCTAACCGCGGACGGAAGACGGATGCCAGCATCGACGACGAGGTCACCGGACCTGACGCCACGGCGGGACCAGGACCTCGCGGTGGCGCTGGTGCTGCCGTTCCGCGGGTCGGCCGGGATGTTCGGCCCCTCGTGCCAGGCCTCGGCCCGGCTGGCCATCGAGGAGCTCAACGAGACCGTCGGTGCGGGCGGGCGCTGGGTGCGCGCGGTGGAGGTCGACGGCGGGATGCACCCGGACGCCGTGGCGGCCGAGATCGACCGGTTGACCACGGCGGGTGCGATCGACGCCGTGGTGGGCTGGCACATCTCGGCGGTGCGCCAGGCGATCACGTCCCGTCTCCGGGGCCGGCTGCCGTACGTGTACACGACCGTGTACGAGGGCGGTGAGACCTCCGACGGGGTGTTCGTCGCGGCCGAGACGCCGCGCACCCAGCTGTGGCCCGCCATGCGCTGGCTGCACGGCGAGCTCGGGTCGCGGTCCTGGTTCTCGGTCGGGAACGACTACGTCTGGCCGCGAGGTACGACGGCCGCGGCCCGGCAGTACGCCGCCCAGCTCGGCGACGACTGGCGCGGCGAGCGGTACGTCCCGCTCGGGACGCGTGACTTCTCCGCCGTGCTCGATGCACTGGAGGCTGCTCGGGCGGACACGGTCCTGATGTTCCTCATCGGCGAGGACCTGGTGCACTTCAACCGCCAGTTCGCCCGCCGTGGGCTCGATGCCCGGATGGTCCGGTTCGGGACCATGGTCGATGAGAACGTCCTGCTCGGAATCGGTGCGTCCGGCACGCACGGCATCTACTCCGCGGCGGGGTACTTCGGCGCGCTGGCGACGGCGGAGTCGATGGACTTCGTCGCGCGCATGGTGCGCCGCTTCGGCCCGTTCGCGCCGCCGGCGAGCAACTTCGGCGAGGCCTGCTACGAGGGCGTCCACCTGCTCGCGCACCTGGTGCGCGCCCGTCGGCATCGCGACGAGCCGTTGATCGAGGCGGCCCAGCGGATCTCGTACGGGACGCCCCGCGGTGACGCCCGTGTCGTCGCCAACCACCTCAACCGGTCGGTGTACATGGCCCGGGCCGCCGGCGTGGGCTTCGACGTCACCGCCCGGTTGTGAGATCCGGGACACAGCCGTTGACAAGCGGACCCGATCACCAAAATACTTCCGAACGGAAATAAAACCGGAGGCGACATCGTCGTCGTTGCCGATCGCGCGCAGCACGCGCTCCCCACTGGCTCGATGGATCCGGAGGACCCGATGAGTTCCACGACAACGACCCGCAGCTACGGCTCTGCGGTCAACGACGAATCGCTGGAGGACTACTCCCTCCGGTACGCACCCACGGCGTTCCGCAAGTGGACGCCCTACGTCGTCGCCACCACCGCCCTCGGCGGCATCGCCTACCTGGCCGACTTCGCGATCGGGGCGTCGATCGTCCTGACCAACGGCGCGGCATCGGGCATCGCCGCGATCCTGGCGGCGGCGGTGATCATCTTCGTCACCGGCGTACCGATCGCGCGCGCCTGCGCCAAGTACGGCGTGGACATGGACCTGCTCACCCGGGGCAGCGGGTTCGGCTACTTCGGCTCGACCCTGACCTCGCTCATCTACGCCTCGTTCACGTTCATCTTCTTCGCGCTCGAGGGCTCGATCATGGCGCAGGGCTTCAAGTACTCGATGGGCATCCCGCTGTGGCTCGGGTACCTGATCACCTCGCTGATGATCGTGCCGATCGTCATCTACGGGATGCGCGCGCTCGCCAAGCTGCACGTCTGGACGGCCCCGATCTGGCTGGTCCTCCTGGTCCTGCCGTTCGTGCTCGTGGCGCTCCACTCGCCGCACGCCTACAGCGCGCTCGGCTCCTTCCCGGGCACCGACGGCACGCACGGAGCCTTCAGCTGGACCGGCTTCGGGCTCGGCCTGGGCGTGGCGCTGTCGCTGATCGCCCAGATCGGCGAGCAGGCCGACTACCTGCGGTTCATGCCGACCAAGACCGAGAAGAACAAGGTCGCCTGGAACCTCGCCACCACGATCGCCGGGCCGGGCTGGGTCGTCCTGGGTGCCGCGAAGCAGCTCGGTGGGGCGCTCCTCGCGGTCGCCGTCATCGGCGCGGGCGGCGCCGCCTCCGACGCCGTGCAGCCGATCCACCAGTACGTCGAGGCGATCAAGCCGTACGCCGGATGGGCGACCACCTTCATCGCGACCTTCTTCGTGGTGATGAGCCAGATCAAGATCAACACCACGAACGCCTACTCCGGCTCGCTGTCGTGGTCGAACTTCTTCTCGCGGATCCTGCACTGGCACCCCGGCCGCGTCTACTACGTCGCCCTGAACGTCGGCATCGCGATCGTGCTGATGGAGGCGAACATGTTCAGCTTCCTCAACACCATCCTCGGCTTCTACTCCAACGTGGGCATCGCCTGGATCGGAGCGGTGTTCGCCGACCTGATGATCAACAAGCCGCTCGGGCTGTCGCCGAAGTACATCGAGTTCAAGCGGGCCTACCTGTACTCGATCAACCCGGTCGGGTTCGGCTCGATGGCGGTCGCGTCCGTCGTCTCGGTGCTGGCGTTCTTCAAGGTGTTCGGCGACGGCTGGACCTACGCGTTCAGCCCGCTGATCGCGCTGGCCATCGCCGTGGTTCTCTCGCCGGTGCTCGCCTGGGCGACGAAGGGCAAGTACTACATCGCCCGCCCGAACGACATCAACGGACCGCACGTGGCCGACGCCGACTCCCTGGAGCCGATGGCCTGCGGCGCCTGCGGCGATCACTACGAGCGGCCCGACGTCGCGCACTGCACGTTCAGCGAGGACGTCGTGTGCAGCCTGTGCTGCTCGCTCGAGAAGGCCTGCCATGATGTCTGCAAGTCCGGCTCGGTCAGCCTCGGCATGCCCGCGATGAGCCTGACCTGAGGCTGCCAGTCCGAGTGGTGGGGGCCGGCACGAACGGCCCCACCACGACCGTTCCACGAATGAGCCGGAGTCGTCCCGATGCACCTGTCGCCCGCTGACACCGAGAAGCTGCTGCTGTCCGTCGCCGGGATGGTGGCGAGGGACCGGCTGGCCCGCGGCGTACGCCTCAACTACCCGGAGGCCGTCGCGCTGCTCAGCACGTGGGTGATCGAGGAGGCGCGCGCGGGCAGCAGCAGCGTGCCGGACCTGATGGCCAGGGGTCGCGAGGTCCTCACCCGCGACCAGGTGATGCCCGAGGTGCCGGACATGATCGCCGACGTCCAGGTCGAGGCGACCTTCCCGGACGGTCGCAAGCTCGTCACCCTGCACCACCCGATCCAGTAGCCCCATCCAGTAGTCGAGGAGAGCGCCGTGGGCGTACGCACATCAGGTCCCGGGGCGTTCCGGGTACAACCCGGAAGCCTCACGCTGAACGCCGACCGTTCGGCCGACGAGCGCGGAGAGCTCGTGGTCGAGAACACGGGTGACCGGCCGATCCAGGTCGGCTCGCACCTGCACCTGCCCGACGCGAACGAGGCGCTCGCGTTCGACCGCGCCGCGGCCGACGGCTACCGGCTCGACATCCCCAGCGGCACCTCGGTGCGCTTCGAGCCCGGCGTGAGCCGCACGGTGGCCGTCGTGGCACTGAAGGGCCGTCGCGTCGTCCCCGGCATCCAGGTGCGCCGTGGTTGAGATCGACCGGCAGGCGTACGCCGCCCTCTACGGCCCGACCGTCGGCGACCAGGTCCGGCTCGGCGACACCGACCTGTGGATCGAGATCGAGCAGGACCTCACCTTCGGCGGCGAGGAGGCAGTCTTCGGCGGCGGGAAGTCGATCCGGGAGTCGATGGCCCAGGGCACCCGGACCGCGGCCGAGGGCGCGCCCGACACGGTGATCACCAACGCGGTGATCCTGGACCACACCGGCATCATCCGCGCCGACGTCGGGATCAAGGACGGTGTGGTCGTCGGCATCGGCCGTGCCGGCAACCCGGACATCGCCGACGGTGTCGACCCGGCGCTGGAGATCGGACCCGGCACCGACGTGATCTCCGGCGAGGGCCGGATCCTGACCGCGGGCGGCATCGACATGCACGTCCACTTCCTGTCGACCAGCCAGGTGCACGAGGCGCTGGCCGCGGGCCTCACCACGCTCGGCGGCGGTGGCACCGGGCCGTCCGAGGGCTCCAAGGCCACGACGGTGACGCCGGGTCCGTGGCACCTCGGGTCGGTGTTGCGCGGGCTCGACCACCTCCCGGTCAACGTCCTGCTGCTCGGGAAGGGCAACACGGTCTCGATGGAGGGGCTGGCCGAGCAGGCGCTCCACGGGGCGGCCGGCTACAAGGTGCACGAGGACTGGGGATCCACCCCGGCGGCCATCGACGCGGCGCTGCGGGCCGCGGAGGAGTGGGGCCTGCAGGTCGCGCTGCACAGCGACAGCCTGAACGAGGCGGGCTTCGTCGACTCGACGCTGCGGGCTATCGCCGGCCGGTCGATCAACGCCTTCCACGTGGAGGGCGCCGGTGGTGGGCACGCCCCCGACATCGTCACGATCGTCGCCGAGCCGTACGTCCTGCCCGGGTCGACCAACCCGACGCTCCCGCACACGGTGAACACGGTCGCCGAGCACCTCGACATGCTGATGGTCTGCCACCACCTCAACCCGGCGGTGCCCGAGGACCTGGCCTTCGCCGAGTCGAGGATCCGCGCGACCACGATCGCCGCGGAGGACCTGCTGCACGACCTCGGCGCGATCTCGATGACGTCCTCGGACGCGCAGGCGATGGGCCGGATCGGCGAGGTCATCACCCGGACCTGGCAGGTCGCCCACGTGATGAAGGCCCGCTTCGGCGCGTTGTCCGGCGGCGAGGCCGCCGACAACCTCCGCGCCAAGCGGTACGTCGCCAAGTACACGATCAACCCCGCGATCGCCCACGGGATCGACCACCTCGTCGGGTCGGTGGAGGTCGGGAAGATGGCCGACCTGGTCCTGTGGGACCCACGCATGTTCGCGGTCCGCCCCGACGTGGTGCTCAAGGGCGGTGCCATCGTCTGGGCCGCGCTCGGTGACCCGAACGCCTCGATCCCCACCCCGCAGCCGGTCCTGATGCGACCCGCGCTGGTGGCCGCCTCGGCGCCCGCCGTCGCCTTCGTCGCGCCGGCCGCGATCGAGGACGGCCTCGCGGAGCGGCTCGACCTGCGGCGGTCGCTGGCGGCGGTCCGCCCCACCCGCGAGGTCGGCAAGGCGCAGATGGTCCACAACGACGCGCTGCCGCAGGTCACGGTCGACCCGGAGACCTTCGCGATCACGGTCGAGGGCGAGCTCGTCGTACCCCATCCGGCCGAGACACTGCCGCTCGCGCAGCTGTACCAGATGTTCTGAGCAGGCGTGATGACGACGGGTCTGCTCATGGTGCTCGGGGACGGCCGCCTGCCCACCGGTGGCCACGCCCAGTCCGCCGGCCTGGAGCCGGCCGTCCTGGCTGGCCTGGACCCGGGCCGGATCCCGGACTTCATCGACACCCGGTTGCGCACCGCGATCACGGTCGACGCGGCCGCCGCCGTGGTCACCCGCGCGCTCGCGCTCGAGGGCACGCCCCTCGATCCGGTGCTGGACGCCTGGACGGCACGTACGCCGGGCACCGTCGCCCGGGGGAGCGCCCTGGCGACGGGCCGCGGGATCCAGCGCGTCCTCCGGCGGCTGTGGCCCGATGCCGGAGCGACGCGGCTGCTGGAGGAGGTCGGCCCGCCGTACCGGCCGATCGCGCTCGGCGCCCTGGCCGCGGCGGCCGGGCTGGGCGCGCACGACACCGCCGTCCTGGTGTGCCACGAGGACGTCTCCGCGATCGCCAGCGCCGCACTCAAGCTCGTGCCGCGCGACCCGCTCGACGCGACGGCCTGGCTGCTCGCCGCCCAGCCGCGGATCGCCGCGATCGCCCGCGACCTCGCCGACCTGACAGACCCCGCGGCGATGCCGGCGCTGTCGGCACCCCTCGCCGAGTGTTGGATCCAAGCCCATGCCGCTCGAGAACGGAGACTCTTCAGTGCCTGAGTCAGTGCCTGAGACCCGCCCCCTACGCCTCGGAGTGGCCGGACCGGTCGGGACCGGCAAGTCGTCACTGATCGCCCTGCTGTGCCGCGAGCTCAGCGACGACCTTGCGCTCGCCGTCGTCACGAACGACATCTACACCGACGAGGACGCGCGGATGCTGCGCGCGGCCGGGGTGCTCGACCCCGAGCGGATCCGTGCGGTCGAGACCGGTGCCTGCCCGCACACCGCCATCCGCGACGACATCACCGCGAACCTGCTCGCCGTCGAGGACCTCGAACGGGACTTCGCGCCGCTGGACCTGGTCCTCATCGAGTCCGGCGGTGACAACCTCACCGCGACCTTCTCGCCGGCCCTCGTGGACGCGCAGGTCTTCGTGCTCGACGTGGCCGGTGGGGGGGACGTCGTCCGCAAAGGAGGCCCGGGGATCGCCCGGGCCGACCTGCTGGTGGTCAACAAGACCGACCTGGCGCCGTACGTCGGTGTCGACGCGGAGCTCATGGAGCGCCAAGGGGTCGAGGCGCGCGACGGGCGGCCGGTGGTCGCGCTCTCCCGGGAGGACCGGGCCTCGATCGAGGCCCTCACCGGATGGGTGCGGCACCTCCTCGACCACCACCGCAGCGGACAGCACGTGCCCACCGACCCCGGCCCGATGGCGCCGCACAGCCACGCCGACGGCGTGGTCCATGTCCACTGAGCGCACCCTCGTCCGCGTCCGGGAGGGGCGGGCGACCCTCGCCGGATCCACCCTGGTCCCGCGGCTGACGGCGCCCGGCGAGGTCGCGCTCGTCGCGAGCCGCGCGCTGCTCCTGGGCGGGGACCACCTGGAGCTGCAGATCGAGGTCGGGGAGGGGGAACGGCTCCTCGTCCGCGACGTCGCGGCGATGGTCGCGTACGACGGGGGCCGCAGCGCCGCGTCGTACGACGTCTCGATCTCGGTGGGCCGCGGCGCCACGCTCATCTGGGACGCGCTCCCGCTCGTGCTCAGCGACGGCGCCGACGTACGCCGGAGCCTCACTGCCGAGTGCGCCGAGGGCGCGCGCATGATCGTGCGCGACACCCTCCGCTTCGGCCGGACGGCGCAACGCGGCGGCCGGCTGTCGTGCACGACCCGCATCGACCACGTCGGCCGTCCGGTGGTGGCCGAGGACCTCCGGTTCCCCGACGCCGGCGCCGGGATGTTCGGCGACGGCCGGGTGCTCGACACGGCCACGGCCATCGGCATCCGGCCCGCGTCGGACGGGGGGACCCGCTTCGAGCTCGACGGGGAGGGTGTGGTCGTGCGTGATCTGACCGACGACGCCCACGCGTCCGCCGTCGGCCCGGTCTGGGAGCGGTGGTGCGCCGAGGTGAGCGGCCGCTAGGTCGGAGGTCGCCGTGCGGAAAAATGACGACCGGCCAGGCGTCTCGGGTCACCTGGCCGGTCAAGAGAAGGATGACCCGGACCCCGGGGCGTTGTCAGGGGAATGCGGCGGATCCAGCGGAAGTGCGGACACCCACCGTCGCGCGGAGCGTTGGGCCGACCGGACCAAGCCCGGCTCCGCCCCTTGGTGCGTACGACGAACGGGCGGCCCGCGCGGCGTCCTATCGTCGGCCCCAGCCGAGACGGAGGGATGCTGTGCCGCAGCTGGACGACGTGGGGGACCGGGTACGCCGACGGCTGCCCGAGCTGCTCGAGGAGCACGGGGTCCCGGCCGCGTCCGTGGCGATCGCGGTCGGCGACGAGACGGTGGCCACCGCCACCGGCGTGCTGAACCGCGGCACCGGGGTCGAGGCGACGACCGACGCGATCTTCCAGATCGGCTCGGTCACCAAGACCTGGACGGCGACCCTCGCGCTGCAGTTGGTCGACGAGGGCCTGCTCGACCTCGATGCCCCGGTGCGGACGCACCTCCCCGGCTTCCGGGTCGCGGACGAGCGGGCATCCGCCGCGATCACCGCGCGCCAGCTGCTCTGCCACGTCGCCGGCTTCGAGGGGGACGTCTTCACCGACACCGGCAGGGGCGACGACTGCGTCGAGCGGTACGTCGGGCTCCTGGCCGACACCCCGCAGCTGTTCCCGCCCGGCGAGCTGTTCTCCTACAACAACGCGGGTTTCTGCGTCCTCGGCCGGCTGGTCGAGGTCCTCCGCGGGAAGCCGTACGACGCCTGCCTGCGTGACCACCTCGTCGCGCCGCTGGGCCTCACCCACGTCGCCTGCGACCCGTACGACGCCGTCCTGTTCCGCACCGCGGTCGGGCACCCGACGTACGAGCCGACGGACGTGTGGGCGCTGGCGCGGTCGAACGCCCCCGCGGGATCGATGCTCGCGATGCGCGCCACGGACCTGGTGGCCTTCGCTCGGATGCACCTGCGCGACGGGGACGGCCCCGGCGGCAGCATCCTGAGCGCGCGCTGCGTGGCGGCGATGCGGGCGCGCCAGGTCGACCAGCCCCCGACCGGTCACGGCACGGGGTGGGGTCTCGGCTGGGAGCTGTGGGAGCTCCCGACCGGCCGCCTCGTCGGCCACGACGGCAACACCATCGGCCAGTCCGCGTCGCTGCGGATCGCGCCCGAGCACGACCTCGCGGTGGCCGTGCTCAGCAACGGCGGCGACCAGCGCCCGCTCCACGACGCGGTCCTGTCGACGGTGCTACGCGACCTCGTCGGGATGGAGCTGCCGCCGCCGGTGCGGCCCGATCCGGCGGTGCGCGTCCCGCGCCCGGACCGGATCGTCGGCACCTACGCGTCCGTCGTGGGCCGCACCGTCGTCACGGCCGACGAGCACGGCCGCATCTGGCTGGAGCGCGTCCCGCTCGGGGTGCTCGCCGAGATCGGCGAACCGGCGTACCGCACCGAGCTGGTCGCCGGGCCGGACGGCACGGTGCTGCCGGTGACCGGGGAGGGTGGCGTGCACGCGCCGCTCGCCTTCCTCGGCGACGACGGCCACGGCCGGGCGGCGTACCTGCACACGGGACGAGCGGATCGGAGGGTGGGGTGAACGAGGTGCACCGGAGGGCCCTGGTCGCGGACACGCACAACGACCTGCTGTGCGCGGTCGTCGCGCGGCCGGTGGACCGGTGGGCGGCGTTCTTCCGCGAGCGGTGGCTGCCCCAGCTGCGGGACGGCGGCGTCGGCCTGCAGGTCCTCCCGGTCTTCATCGACGACGTGTTCCGGCCCGAGGGCGCCCTGCGCCAGACGCTGCGCATGGTCGAGGCCGCGCACCGGATCGCCGAGGAGAACGCGGCCGCGGTCGGCCTGTGCCGCGACGGCGCCGAGATCGACGCCGTGCTCGCCGAGGACCGGATCGCGCTGGTCCTCGCGCTGGAGAGCGCACCCGGCGTGGGCGAGGACGTCGAGCTGCTCGCGACGCTGTTCCGGCTCGGGGTCCGGATCGCGTCGCTGGCCCACCTCGGTCGCACCGCGCTCGCCGACGGCAGCGCGGAGGACGCGACGGGCAGCCGGCTCACGCGCGCCGGCGTCACGGCCGTGGCGGAGATGGAGCGGCTCGGGATGCTCGTCGACCTCAGCCACCTCGGCGCCTCGGGTGTCGAGCACGTCCTCGAGATCGCGACCCGGCCGACGATCGCCACGCACTCCTCGGCCCGGGCGCTGTGCGACCACCACCGCAACCTGACCGACGACCAGATCCGCGGCATCGCCGCGGGCGGCGGGCTGGTCTGCGTGAACTTCTTCGCCCCGTTCCTGCACCCGACCGACCACTCGATCGACCGGCTGGTCGACCACCTCGAGCACGTCGCCGAGGTCGCCGGCATCGACCACGTCGGGCTCGGCCCGGACTTCGTCAAGGAGGTCCTCGCCGACACGACGCCGCCGTGCTGCGAGGCGCCGTACGCCGGCGTGGTGCCGCCCGACGCCTACCTGCCCGGTCTCGAGGGCCCCGCCGGCCTGCCGCTGGTCACCGACGCCCTGCTGCGCCGCGGGTGGCGTGAGGCCGATGTCGTCGCCGTGCTCGGCGCCAACGTGCACCGGCTCCTCGCCACGGAGCTGGGCCGCCCGGGGGCGGGTGCACGATGACCGCACGAGTTGTGCCCGGCGACGAACCCCGCCGGCATTGTTCGATCGGTACGACGAACACCCACCGCGCGCCGCGCCGCATCATCGACGCGTGGCCCTGGAGAACGCTGCGGCGCCGATGACGACGCCCGACGCCCCGCCCGCACCCGGTACGTCCGCCGGTGCGGCCGGCGGGCCGGTGCTGAGCATCCGCGACCTCTCCGTCGAGATCCGCCGCGGCGACCGTGTCGTCCGCCCGATCAGCCACGTCGACCTGGACCTGCACCCGCGGGAGACGCTCGGCATCGTCGGCGAGACGGGCTCGGGCAAGTCGATGACCGGCCTCGCCGTGATGGGGATGCTGCCGGCGGGCGGCCGGGTGACCGGCGGCTCCATCCGGTACGACGGGCAGGAGCTGGTCGGGCTGCCGCCGGCGGCGTACCGCGGCCTGCGGGGCAACGAGATCGCGATGGTCTTCCAGGACTCGATGACCGCGCTCAACCCGACCCGACGGATCGGCGACCAGGTCGCCGAGCCGCTGCGGCTGCATCGGGGTGCGTCGAAGCAGGCCGCCGCCCGGGCGGCCGAGGAGATGCTCGCGCAGGTCGGCATCCCGCGACCGACGGAGCGGATGCGCGACTTCCCGCACCAGCTCTCCGGCGGCATGCGGCAGCGCGTCATGATCGCGATGGCGCTCATCTGCGAGCCCCGTGTGGTCATCGCCGACGAGCCGACGACCGCGCTGGACGTCACCATCCAGGCCGAGATCCTCGAGCTGCTCGACGACCTGAAGGCGCGCCTCGGGATGGCGCTCGTGCTGATCACCCACGACATGGGTGTGATCGCCCGGCACGCGGACCGGGTCGCCGTGATGTACGCCGGCCAGGTCGCCGAGACCGGACCGACGACGCGCCTGTTCACCCGCACCCGGCACCGCTACACCCAGGCGCTGCTCAGCTCGATCCCCACGCTCGCGCAGGACAAGGCCGTGGAGCTGTTCAGCATCCCCGGCGCCCCGCCGGACCTGACCCTCGACGTGCCCGGCTGCCGGTTCGCGCCGCGCTGCGAGGCGGCCACCGACCGGTGCGGCACCGAGCGTCCGCCGGTCACCGCGGAGGCTGACGGCGGTCATCGCTTCGCGTGCTGGCACCCCACGGACGGCGCCGCGGTCCGCACCAGCGAGCGCGCCGTGCCGGAGCGCGAGCCGGAGATCGACCGCGCGCCGGCCCGGCTGCGGGTCGTCGACCTGCACCGGGAGTACGCCGTCGGCGGCACCGCGCTGCTCGGCGGACGCCGCACCCTCAAGGCGGTCTCGGGCGTCAGCTTCGAGGTGGCGGCGGGGGAGACCTTCGGCCTGCTGGGGGAGTCGGGGTGCGGGAAGTCGACCCTCGGTCGGATGCTGGTGGCCCTGGACCGCCCCACCGACGGGGAGGTCGACCTCGACGGGGTCAGCGTCTCGCGCCTGGGGCCGCGGGCCTTGCGCCCGCACCGCGCCCGGCTGCAGATGATGTTCCAGGACTCCCACGCGTCCCTGGACCCGCGGATGCGGATCGGCGCGATCCTGCGCGAGCCGCTCGCGATCCAGGGCATCGGCACCCGTACCGAGCGCACCGCCCGCGCACACGAGCTCCTCGACGACGTCGGCCTGCCCGCGAACGTGCTGGAGCGCTACCCGCACGAGCTCTCCGGCGGTCAGCGGCAGCGGGTCGGCCTCGCCCGTGCCCTCGCCCTCGATCCTGACGTCCTCGTCGCCGACGAGCCGGTCAGCGCGCTCGACGTCTCGATCCGCTCGCAGGTGCTCAACCTGATGCGGCGCACCCAGCGCACCCGGCGGCTGAGCAGCGTCGTGATCTCCCACGACCTGGCGGTCGTCCGCTACCTCGCCGATCGGGTCGGCGTGATGTACCTGGGCAAGCTGGTCGAGGTCGGCACCACCGAGCAGGTGTACGGCGGCGCCGCGCACCCCTACACGGCCGGCCTGCTCGCCGCCGTACCGGACGTGGACCCGGAGGCGCCCCCGCGTGACCCCGCGGCGCGCATCCGCGGCGAGCTGCCCAGCCCGCTCGACCCGCCCAGCGGCTGCCGGTTCCGCACCCGCTGCCCGCTCGCCACGGACCTGTGCGCGGAGGTCGAGCCGACCCTGCGACCGGTCACCGGCACCCACCAGGTCGCCTGTCACTTCCCGCTGGTCCCGACGGAGGCCCCCGCATGACCCGGTACGTCATCCGCCGGCTCGCGATCTCGGTCGTGGTCCTCTTCGGCATCTCCGCGGTGACCTTCTTCCTGCTGCACGTGGTCTCCGACAGCCCCGGCCGGATCGTGCTCGGCCAGCGCGCCACGCCCCAGGCGGTCGCCGCCTTCGACAAGGCGCACGGCTTCGACCGGCCGGTGGTGCTGCAGTACCTCAGCTACGTCCACGACCTGCTCCGCGGCGACCTCGGCCGCTCCTACAAGCTCAACGAGGGCGTCGGCACGCTGCTGCAGCAGAACGCGGGACGCAGCGCGATGCTGTCGGCGGCCGGGCTGGTCGTGGCGCTGCTCGTCGCCGTACCGCTCGGGATCCTGCAGGCGGTCCGGCGCAACAGCCTGGTGGACCGGCTCGGTACGGCGATCGCGTACGTCCTGTACGCGACGCCCGGCTTCCTCCTCGGGCTGGTCCTCATCGCGCTGCTCAGCCAGCAGGTGCAGCTGTTCCCCGCGGAGGCGTCGCAGTCCGGGTCGGCGTGGGCGGTGTTCACCGAACCGCGCTCGATGACGCTGCCCGTCATCACGCTCGCGGTCACCAGCATCGCGATCTTCTCGCAGTACCAGCGCTCGGCCGCCCTCGACCAGCTCGGCCAGGACTACATCACCGTGGCCCGGGCGAAGGGCCTGCCGGAGCGGCTCGTCCTGACCCGGCACCTGCTGCGCAACGCGTGCCTGCCGCTGATCACCCTGGTCGGCCTGTCCATCCCCGCGCTGCTGGCGGGCAACCTCATCGTCGAGTCGCTGTTCAACTACCCGGGCCTGGGCCTGCTCTTCCTCAACAGCCTGCAGCGCGAGGACTACCCGGTGCTGCTGGCCTACACCCTGATCGGAGGCGTGCTGACGGTGGTCGGCACCTTCCTGTCCGACATCGCGGTGGCGATCGCGGACCGACGGATCGAGCTGGTCAAGTGAGCACGGCACAGCGGGCCCTCGAGTCGGGCGAGCACGTCGACGCGATCGTCGCCCGGGCCGCGCGCGGCGCGGGCTCGCCCTGGCGGGCCATGGTGCGCGCGCTGCGCTCCAGCCCGCTGGGCCTGGTCGGCGTGCTGATCCTGGTGCTGCTCGCGCTGTTCTGCTTCCTCGGTCCGGTCGTGCACCCGACGAACCAGACCGACGTGAACCTGCTCGACGCGGCGCTGCCGCCCGGCGGCGGGCACCCGCTCGGCACCGACACCAACGGCTTCGACGTCCTCGGCCGGCTGATGCGCGGCGGTCAGGTCTCGCTCGAGATCGGCCTGCTGGCCGCCCTGATCGCCACCACCATCGGCACCCTGTACGGCGCCGTGGCCGGTCTGGCGGGAGGAGTGGTGGACGGGCTGATGATGCGGCTCGTCGACGTGATGCTGTCGGTGCCCTTCCTGTTCCTCGTGCTGATCCTCTCGGCCCGCTACCACGCCAGCGCGCTGGCGCTCAGCCTGGTGATCGGGGCGTTCTCGTGGCTGGTACCCGCGCGGCTGATCCGCGGCGAGGTGCTGACCCTGCGGGTCCGCGAGTTCGTGCTCGCGGCCAAGGTGATGGGCGCGTCGCGGCGGCGGCTGATCCTGCGGCACCTGATCCCGAACGCGCTCGGCGTCATCATCGTCAACATCACCTTCCAGGTCGCCGACGCCGTCCTCGCGGTGGCGACGCTGGGCTTCCTCGGCTTCGGCCTGAGCTACCCCGCCACCGACTGGGGCAGCCAGCTCGCCAGCGGCGTCACCTACATCTCCGCCGGCTACTGGTGGCTCATCTACCCGGTCGGCGGATTCATCATCGCCACCGTCCTCGCCCTCAACCTGCTCGCCGACGCGCTGCGCGACGCGATCGGCCGCCGCGCCGGCTGACGGCCCCGACCACCCCATCTCCAGGAGACCGTCATGACCCAGCCCGCCCCTCGCCTCCGCCGTGCCCTGGCCGGCGCCGTCGCGCTCGTCACCCTCGGCGCCCTCGCCGCCTGCTCGGGAGGCGGCAGCACCTCGACCGCCGGCTTCCGGACGCTCCCGTCGCAGGTCGGCAACCCGAGGTCCGGCGGCAGCATCACCATCGCCCTGACGCCCGGGCTCAACCCGAACTACATCTACCCCTACCCGCCGGCCTCCGAGAGCGGCACCGTCATCGCCCGCGGCCAGCTCTGGCGTCCGCTCTACCGGCCGGCCGGCTACGGGCCGAAGGAGGTCGAGCCCGCGCTGAGCCTGGCCGAGCTGCCGACGTACAGCCCGGACCGGAGGACCGTGACGATCCGGCTCAAGGACTACCGGTGGTCCAACGGCAAGCCGGTGGTCGCCGGTGACGTGGTCTTCTCCCTCGCGCTGCTCAAGGCGGCGCTGGCCGAGAGTCCCGCCAACTGGAGCTTCTACACGCCCGGGCAGTTCCCCGACGGCGTCACGGCGGTCGCCACGAACCCCAGGACGCTGACCCTGCACCTGACCCGGGCGTACAACCCGTCGTACCTGCTCTCCGTGCTGGAGCTGCTCTACGTGATGCCGTCGGCGGACTGGAGCATCGCCAGCACCGGCGGTCCGCACCTGGACTACACCCGCCCGGCGAACGCGAAGGCGATCTACGACTACCTCACCCAGCAGGCCGAGTCGCAGGCGACGTACGCGACGAACCCGCTGTGGAAGGTCGTCAACGGGCCCTTCCAGCTGCAGAGCTTCGACCCCACCACCGGCTCCTACTCGCTGGTGCCGAACCGGTCCTACAGCGGACCCGGCGACAACCGGCTCGACAAGGTGACGTTCAAGGCGTTCACCTCCGATGCCGCGGTGCTCAACCAGTACAAGGCGGGCACGCTCGACGTCGGCACGCTGGACTCCACGTTCGTGTCGCAGATCGGCGACCTCGAGGCCAAGGGCTACCACGTGTTCGGTGCTCCGGCGCCCGCGCGCTTCGACCCGCTGACGATCAACTTCGAGAACACCGTGGACAACTTCGACAAGCTCGTCGCGCAGCCCTACCTGCGGCAGGCGCTGCAGCACCTGATCGACCAGCCGGGCTACATCCGGAGCCGTGGGGTCTACAACGGTGCCGGGTCGACGAACTACACGACGGCCGGGGCGGACTCGCCGTACCCGCCGGCGTACGGCGACAGCGCGCCGTACCCCTTCGACCCGACGGCTGCGACGACGCTGCTCACCGACCACGGCTGGCACGTCGTACCGGACGGCACCACCACGTGCGAGCGGCCGGGCACCGGCCCCACGCAGTGCGGCGCGGGCATCCCCGCCGGCCAGACCATCAGCTTCAACCTCGCCTCCGCCAACACCCCGGCGTACGTCGGGGCGCGGGACATCGCCTTCGCGTCCCAGGCCAAGAAGCTCGGCATCAAGGTCACCGTCTTCACCAAGTCGCTCAACTACATGTACGCCAACTACGGCAACCCCTACGCGCCCGCACGGAAGAACGACTGGGCGATGCAGGACTACGGGCCGATCTACCAGGCGGCCGGCTACCCGACCAGCAACACCGTCTTCAACACAACCGGCAGCTTCAACCTCGGCAGCTACAGCAACCCGGAGGCCGACCGGCTGATCAACGCCTCGACGTTCGGCGCCGACCCGAAGGCGCTCTCCGACGAGATCACCTTCCTCGGCAAGGACCTGCCCGTGCTCTTCCTGCCGACACCGGACACCCTGGTGGTGTGGAAGTCGTCGCTCTCCGGCCCGCCCGCGTCGTTCGGCGCGCTGCTGAGCTTCGTCTACAGCCCCGAGCTCTGGTACTTCCACGGCTGACGGCGGCATCGGCATGAAGGTCGACGTGGCCGACCTGCGCGCCGTCATCGGCAGCGCGCGGGTCGTGGCCCTGGGCGAGGCCGCGCACAACGTGGTGGAGCTGCACGAGCTGCGGTCGCGGCTGCTGGCCGATCTCGCGGAGGACGGCGTGACCGCGCTCGTGCTGGAGTCGGGCTTCGCCGAGGGGCTCGCGCTGGACGCCTGGCTGCGCGGAGGCCCGGGCGCGGTGGCGGACGTCGCCGCGACGATCTCCTACGGCTTCGGGCACAGCACCGAGGTCCAGCGGATGCTCGCGTGGATGCGCGACGCGGGCGTCCGCGCCTTTGGCATGGACCTGTCCGGCGACGGCACGTCGCCCGGCCCCGCCGTGCGCGCCCTGCTCGCGCGGGTGGCTCCCGAGCCGGGCGACGCTGCCCTGCTGCGGCGGGCCGACCTCGGGCGCCGGGCCGCCGCGGCGATCCGCTGGGCCGCGCTCGACCCGGGGGAGCGGGCGGCGCTGCTCGACGACCTGCGCGGTCTGGCCGAGCGGGGGCGGCGTACCGGCGATGCGGTGGCGGAGCGGCTGGCGGCGTCCCTCGACGCGTTCGTCGCCGAGCAGGGCGACGTCGGTGACGGGCCGTACCCGCGCGAGGTCTTCCTGGCCGACACGGTGCGCTGGGTGCTCGACCGCGAGCCGCGGATCCTGGTCAGCGCCCACGACGGACACGTGCAGCGCGATCCCGTCGACGGGCGCCCGACGCTCGGCGGACTGCTCGCTCCGGACCTCGGCGAGGACCTCGTCGTGATCGGCACCCGCTACTCCCGCGGGCCGGCCGTGCGGATCACCGAGCGCTCGTCGCGGCCCTACGACTGGGACGTCGCGCTCGAGGAGGGTGTGGCGGTGGCCGAGCCGGGCACCGGGTACGACGTCGTGCTCGACCTCGGCAGCGTCCACCGGGTGCCGGGCGCGTTCGAGCGGCTGCGGGCCGAGCTGGCCCGCTACCCCGCGACCCGGACCGTGGACGTGGTCGACCACCGGGCCGGTGTACCGGTGCCGGATCCGTACCGCTGGCTCGAGGCCGAGGACGCCGAGGTGCACGACTGGCAGCGGCGGCAGGCCGACCTCGCCACCGCGACGATCCTGGAAGACCAGGACCGCGCCGCCCTGCGCCGCCTCGTCGAGAGGTACGACGCCGGCGCGCGACCCGACCTCCCGCGGTACGCCGCCGGCTGCTGGTTCCGCGAGGAGGACGGCCGGCTCGTCGTGGCCGACCAGCCGTTCGGTCCCGGCCGGACCCTCGTCCGGTTGCGCGACCTGGTCGGCCCCGACGACGCCGCCGTGCTGTCGTGGCTCGCGCCGTCGCCGGACGGCCGGGTGCTCGCTATGGGTGTCTGCACCGACGGCAGCGAGCACAACACGATCCGGCTGGTCGACGTCGCCGACGGCCGCCTGCTTCCCGCGCCACCGCAGGTGCTGCACAGCGCCTGGGCGGGCGGCGTGTCCTGGAGCGCCGACAGCACGGGCTTCTGGTTCTTCGGCCTCACCGGTGCGCCCGAGGACTTCGCGCAGGCGGTCTTCCACCACGACCTCGCCACCGCCACGACCGCGGTCGAGCCGGTGCCGGTGCCGGCGGGCTCGCGGGAGTACACGCTCGTCCAACCCTCGGCGGACGGTCGCCGCCTTGTCGCGAGCCACCGGATCGGCAACCCGGTCCCGGTCGCGGTCCGCGACCTCGACGACCCGGGATCGACCTGGCGGCCCTTCGTCACCGACTGCGCCGGCACCGTCGCCGGGCACGTGGTCGGCGACCGGTACGTCGCCGTCACCGACGTCGGCGCCGCGAACGGCCGGGTCGTGGCGATCCCGCTCGACGCGCCCGCCCCGGACGACCCGTCGACCTGGGCGGAGCTGGTCCCCGAGAGCGACCTGGTGCTGCGCTCGCTCACCCCGGTCGGCGACGTCCTCTACCTGGCCGGCCTCCGGGACACCTTCGCGCGCGTCCTGGCGATCGACGTCGACGGTGCGGTCCTCCAGGAGGTGCCGCTGCCCGGCGACGGTGCGATCGGCGCCCCGTTCTTCCCGCTCACCGGGCTCGCGGCCGGGTGGGCGCCGGCGTACGTTTTCGGCTTCTCGACGCTCACGAGCTCCTGGGGCACCTACCTGCACCGGCCGGGCGCCGCCAGCGTCGAGACGCTGCGGGCGCCGGCGGTCACGCTCGACGCCGTCGTCGAGATCGGGTCCGCGCCGGCTGCCGACGGCACGCGGGTGCCCTTCCACCTCGTCCACCCGGCCGGAGCGCCGAGCGGACCCGCGCCCACCCTGATCTCCGCGTACGGCGCCGCGAACGTGCCCACGCTGCCGCAGTTCCACCCCGACCTCGCCGCGTACGTCGCCGCCGGCGGCACCCTGGTGCAGGCCTACCTCCGTGGTGGCGGGGAGCTCGGCCGGGACTGGTACCTCGCGGCCCACCGGGAGACCAAGCACGTGCGCGACGACGACCTCGTCGCGGTGGCCGAGCACCTGGTCGCCACCGGCCGCACGACCTCCGACCGGCTCGCGGTCACCGGCGGCTCGGACGGTGGCCTGATGTGTGGTGTCGCCGTGACGACGAGGCCCGACCTGTGGCGGGCCGTGTTGCCGCGCGCGCCGCTGCTCGACCTGGTCGCCGGGATGCGCGATCCCTACCTGGAGTTCGTGATCCGCAAGGCGTGGGGGGACCCCGACGACCCCGAGGACGTACGCCGGATGATCGGCCGCTCGCCGTACGAGCTCGTCCGGCCGCAGCGGTTCCCGGCCGTCTACGTGCAGGCGGGTGCCAACGACCCGCGGTGCCGGCCGTGGCACGCCCGGAAGCTCGTCGCCCGGTTGCAGGCGGCCCAACAGGGGGACGCCCCGATCCTGGTGCACGTCTTCGAGGACGCCGGCCACGGCGCCGCGACCGACCACGAGGTGGTGCTGGCGCAGGACGTCGAGTGGCTCGGCTTCCTGGTCCAGCAGCTCGGCCTCACTCCACCGAGGACGAGCTGAGGTCCATCAGCCGCAGCTGGAGCATCGCGGCGAGCCGGGCGTTCGGGTCGCCGAGGTCGAGCCGGCCCACCTCCGCGACCCGCCGCAGCCGATAGCGGAACGTGTTGGTGTGCACGAACATCGCCGCCGACGCGACACCGACGTCGCCGAGCGCGTCGAGCCAGGCCCGCAGCGTCTCGAGCAGGCTGCTCTGGTGCGCGCGGTCGTAGGCAGCGATCCGGGCCACCGGGCCGCTGGGGATGTCGCCCTTCGGGACCAGGTCGGCGAGCTCCAGCAGCAGCGCCTCGAGGTGGACGTCGTCGAGCCGCGCGACCTGGCTGCCGGAACGGCGTGACCGGAGCACGCGCAACGCCCGGTCGGCACCGGACCGCGAGCGGTGGAAGCCGGCGCTGCCCGGGGCGAGCGGGCCCACCCCGACGATCGGGCGCAGCGACGAGTCGATGCGGGAGAGGAACTCGCCGGCGATCGCGGCGGCCCGCTCTTCGCCATCCCGGCGGCCCGCGGCGACCGGCAGGATCGCGTAGGCGATGTCGCCGACCAGCCCGACCGCGCTGCGGGGGTGCACGGCCGTGAGGTGCAGCGCGAATGCGTCCGCCACCCGCTTGCGCTCGACGGCCAGCTGGGCGGGCAGCGGGTGCTCGGCGCCGCCGCCGACCACGGTCAGCGCGAGCACCACCGCCGGCTCGTCCTTGAGCCCGAGCCGGCCCATGCTCTCGGCGGTGCGCGGCCCGCTCTCCAGCACGCTGCTGAGCAGCTCGGCGCGCAACCGGCGCTCCACGTCGGCGTCCGCGCGCTGCCAGACCAGGTGCATCGCCACCAGCTTCGCGGCCTCGAAGAGCGCGTCGTCGCGCTCGGCGCTGAACGGCTCGGCGGCCACCACCCAGATGGTCCCGAGGATCTCGTCGCCGGCCCGGACGGCGATCGCCATCCGCCCCTGACCGCCCGGCTCCCCGGAGTGGATCGGCGGCACGAAGACCGGCCGGGTGCTGCGGTAGATCTGCTGGAAGACGCCCTGCCTCTCCAGCGCCCGGGTGTACTGCTCGGGCACCTGGCGGCGCAGGATCGTCTGCACCCGCCAGACGTCGGCGTCCTCCTGCCGACCGGAGAACGCGAGCAGCCGCGAGCTGCGGTCCTCGATGGTGACGGGCGCGTCGACCAGGGCCGCGATGGCGTTGGCGACGGCGAAGAGGTCGTCGAGACCGGACTGGTAGCCGACCACCTGGCGCAGGCCCGCACCGGCACGCGCCAGCGAGCCGTCCGGCACCCCGTCGAGCGGGGGAGCGTCGCTGGTCAGGGTGCGCACCATGCTGGCCAGGTGGTTCCACCCGGCGCCGCGGGCCAGCGCGAGCACGGCCGTGCCGGTCTCCCGGGCGGCCGCGCGCAGGTCGTCGGTGGCCTCGACGGGGGCCCGCACGACGAGCCCGACGGCGCCGCGGGCACCCAGCCGGCGTACCGCCTCCGCGACGGCGCCGCCGTGCAGCCCCACGCCCAGCACGAGGGCGCCGTCGGGCAGCTCCGGCTCGTCGAGCGGGTCGAGGACGACGACGCCCCCGATCTCGGTCGACGGCACCTCGCCGCACACCACCGCCAGCAGCGTCGGCCCGATCTCCTCGAGCACGCGCGCCAGCCCGGCACGGGGGAGGTCGGCCATCGTCACGCCGCCGACGCTAGTGCGGGGGCGGTCCCGCGGCGTTCGTCGTGCACGACGAAATCATGGCAGGGATTCGTCGTCCCGTACCGCCCATCGTCGGGCTCAGCCCAGCGGCAGCCAGCGCTGCGTCACCGTCACCGCGTCCAGCACGTCGGGCAGCGGCGTCACCCCGATCCCCGGCCCGGTGGGCACGGCCAGGTGGCCGTCGTCCAGCACGAACGGCTCGGTGAGGTCGGTGGCGTAGTAGCGGTCCGACGCGGACGTGTCGCCGGGCAGCTGGAAGTTCGGTAGCGCCGCGAGCGCCAGGTTGGCCGCCCGCCCCAGGCCGGTCTCGAGCATCCCCCCGCACCAGACCGGTACGCCGTGGGCCGCGCAGACGTCGTGGATGCGCCGCGCCTCCAGGTAGCCGCCGACCCGGCCGGGCTTGATGTTGACGATCCGGCACGCACCCAGCGCGATCGCGTCGGCGGCCGTTCGCGCGGAGACGATCGACTCGTCCAGGCAGATCGGGGTGCGGACGTGGCGGGCGAGCTCGGCGTGGCCGAGCAGGTCGTCCTCGGGCAGCGGCTGCTCGAGCAGCAGCAGGTCGAACGGGTCGAGGCGGACGAGGTGGCCCGCGTCGCCGCGCCGGTACGCCGTGTTCGCGTCGACCTGGAGCGGCACGTCCCCGAACCGCTCCCGTACGGCGCGCACCGGCTCGACGTCCCAGCCCGGCTCGATCTTCAGCTTGATCCGCAGGTAGCCCTCCGCGAGGTGGCCGCCCACCACGTCGAGCAGCTCGGGGATCGACCCGGTGATGCCGACCGACACCCCGCACGGCACGGTCGACCGCACCGCGCCGAGCGCGTGGGCGAAGGACTCGCCGCGGGCCCGCAGGTCGGCGTCGAGGACCGCCGTCTCGAGGGCGGCCTTGGCCATCCGGTGGCCCTTCACGTGCGCGAGCGCCGGCGCGACCCGGTGCGCGTCGAGGTCGGCGACCGCGGCGAGGGCCGGCACCAGGTGGCGCTCCAGCACGTCCAGCGCTCCGTGGGTGTGCTCCGAGGAGTAGAACGGTCCCGCGCTCGCGCCGCACTCGCCCCAGCCCTCCGCGTCGTCGGTCACGACCCGGACCAGCAGCGCCTCGCGCACCGTCTCGGTGCCGAAGGAGGTCCGGAACGGCGTCACCAGCGGCATCGCCACGACCCGCGCCTCCACCCCGACGATCTTCACGACTGCTCCGTTCTCTCGTCCCTGTCCAGCACGTACCAGCCCGCGCGGTCGAAGCCGCGCACCGTCGCGCCCTCGGCCAGCAGGCCGCCGAGCACCTCGCGCGCGGCCGACCGCCACGCCGTGGCGAGCCTCGGATCGGACGCGCGCACCGCCTCGATGTCCTCCGGTACGCCGACGAGGACCGTCCCGTCGCGGACCGGATGGCCGACCGGTCGCCCGTCGGCGGACGCCTCCAGCGCGACGTGACCGCCGTCCCGGCGTACCGGGTGCTGCTCGCCGCGGCAGGCCGCCGCGGTCGTGGGCGTGTCCAGCACCCAGCGCACCAGCAGCCGGTCGCTCGCGTCGCCGCGGTTCACGCCGTCGTCGATCGGTCCGTAGAAGTCGGGCAGGTACTCGGCCACGCCGGCGCCGAGCTTGGCCAGGTTGAAGTGCGCGTTGCGGCGGATCAACGGGTCGTAGGTCCAGGTGATCTCGTGGGCACCGCGGGTGATCGCCCACGCCCGCTGGTGCAGCTTGAGCGCGAAGCCGACGGCGCGGCCCTGCACCTGGGGGAGCACGCCGGCGATGTGGCTGTGCAGCGACTGCCGCGCCGGTGCGCCGAAGAAGCCGAGGCACGCCCCGATCAGCTCGTCGCCGTCGTATGCGCCGCTCACGTAGCTGCCGGCCTTGCGCATCGCCACCATGAGGTCGGCGGGCACCGGCGAGCTGCTCGGGTCGGTGTGCCAGATGCGGTCGAACAGGCGACGTACCTGGGTCAGGTCGGCCACCGTGTCCAGGGTGCGTACGTCGATGCCGGCGCGCCGGATCGCGGCGTCGGCGTCCGCCCACGCGTGCCCGACCAACGCCGAGGAGGTGGTCGTCCCGACGCTCACGAGGTGCCTGCGCTCTCGGCCAGGAGCTCGGCCAGCAGCGCCGTCACGAGGCGGGTCCGACGCGGCAGCTCGGCCACCAGCAGGTGCTCGTCGTCGGCGTGCGCGCCACCCCCGACGGCGCCCAGGCCGTCCAACGTCGGGGTGCCGATGCCCGCGGTGAAGTTGCCGTCGGACGCTCCACCGACCGCGACCGACGACAGCGGCCCGATGCCGAGCTCGTCGGCCAGCGCGCAGGCCCGTGCGTAGAGGTCGGCGGAGGCGGATCCGGCCAGCGGCGGCCGGTTCGGGCCGCCGTCGACCACCACCCGTGCTCCCGCGTGGTGGGGGCGCAGCGCCTGCATCGCCGCGTGCACCCGCTGCTGCTCGCCCTCCACGCGCACCCGTACGTCGACCGCGAACCGGGCGACGGCCGGCACCGTGTTGGGCGTGGTGCCCGCCTCGACCCGGGTCGGGGTGACCGTCGTACCGAGCGACGGGTCGCCGAGGGCGGCGATCAGGGTCATCTGGTGGGCGGCCTCGAGGGCCGCGTTGATGCCGCGCTCGGGCTCGAGGCCGGCGTGTGCGGCGCGTCCGGTGATCGTCACCTCGTAGTAGGAGACGCCCTTGCGCTCGGTCTTCAGCGCGCCGCCCGGGCCGGCGGCCTCCAGCACCAGCGCCGCGGCGCACCCGCGGGCCTCGTCCTCGATCAAGGTGCGGGAGGAGGGCGATCCGATCTCCTCGTCGCCGGTGACGAGCAGGGTGACGCCGTCGCGGTCCGGCAGGGCCGCCAGGGCGTGGAACGCCATCGCCACACCGCCGAGCATGTCGAAGCAGCCGGGCCCTCGCACCACGCCGTCGACCACCGAGAAGGGGTGGGTGGCGAGCGAGCCGAGCGGCCAGACCGTGTCGTGGTGACCGAGCACGATCACCCGGGTGCGTCGCCCGAACCGCCACCGGAGGTGGGTGCGGCCCTCGATCACGATCCGCTCCGGGGCGACGCCGAGCCGCTCGGTCCCGAGCTCGGCGACGACGTCGGCGCTGCGGGCGACCGCGGCCAGGTCCTCCGACGGCGACTCGCAGCGCACGAGACACTCGATGTCGGAGACGAGCTGGTCGGTCCAGGCGTCGGCCGACAGCGCGCGGTCGATCACGGCATACCTCCAAGGTGAGTGGTGGCTCCATCGTCGTGGCGTTCGTGGGCCGCCGGGCTGTCCGATCGGCCAAGGTTGGAGCGGTCGGTTGGGGTGTGCCGATGAACCCCCTCGCGGGCCGTGTCGGGCCCCTCCCGCGCGCCTACAGTGCGTCCATGCCCAGCCCGCACGCGTCGCTCCAGCACACCGAGGCGGTGGCGCGTCGCGCGCTCCTCCGCGACCTCGAGTACGACGTGGCGCTGGACCTCGCCCGCGACGACCGGACCTTCGGCTCGCGGACCACGATCCGCTTCGGCAGCGGTGTCGGCCGGACCTTCCTCGACCTCCGTCCGGCCGTCCTGCGCTCCGCCACCCTCGACGGGCGCCCGCTGGACCTCGGCACCTGGGAGCGGGGGCGCCTCCCGCTCGAGCTCGACGCCGGCGAGCACGAGCTCGTGGTGGACGCGGTGATGGCGTTCCGCTCCGACGGGGAGGGGCTGCACCGCAGCGTCGACCCCGCCGACGGCCGGCACTACGTCTACGCGATGTCCTTCCTGGACGCCGCCCCGACGGTGTTCGCGTGCTTCGACCAGCCCGACCTGAAGGCGCCGTACACCCTGCACGTGCGGGCCCCGGAGGACTGGACCGTCGTCGGCAACGCGCCGGGAGAGCGGGTGGAACCGGGGGTCTGGGAGCTCGCGCGCAGCCGGCCGCTGGCGACGTACGGCGTCACCGTGGTGGCCGGTCCCTACCACCTGCTGCGCCACGAGCACGACGGGGTCCTGCTCGGTCTGAGCGCTCGCGCGAGCCTCGCCGCGGAGCTGGAACGGGAGGCCGAGGAGCTCTTCACGCTGACCGCGCAGGGGCTCGACGAGCTGCACCGGCTGTTCGGGATCCGCTACGTCTTCGGCCACTACCACCAGGCGTTCGTGGCCGACTTCAACGCGGGCGCGATGGAGAACCCGGGCTGCGTCACGCTGCGGGACACGATGCTGTTCAGCAGCCGCGCGTCGCGCAGCCAGCGGGTGCAGCGCGCGACCACGATCGAGCACGAGCTGGCCCACCAGTGGTTCGGCAACCTGGTGACCCCGGTCTGGTGGGACGACCTGTGGCTCAACGAGTCGTTCGCGGAGTACCTCGGCAACCGGGTCACCGCCGAGGCCACGACGTACGACGACGTGCGGGTGGACGACGCCTATGCCCGCCTCCAGTGGGGGCTCGTCGGCGACCAGGGGCCGAGCACGCACCCGGTCGCCGGCAACGGCGCGGTCGACGCCGCGGCCGCCCTCCAGGACTTCGACGGCATCTCCTACGCCAAGGGCTGCGCGGTGCTGCGCCAGCTGAGCACCACGCTCGGCGACGACGTCTTCCTCGGCGGCGTCGTCGACCTGCTCGAGCGGCACCGGTTCGGCAACGCCACCCTGGCCGACCTCGTCGCGTGCTGGGAGCGGGCCGGCGCCACCGACCTGGCCACGTTCGCCGCGGGGTGGCTGCGCAGCGCCGGTCCGGACCGGATCGAGCTCGACCGGAGCGCGGGCCTCCTGCGGCGTACGTCGCCGCCCAGCGCCACCGCGGACCGCACCCACCGGATGCATGCCGCCGTGGCCACGACGGCCGGCTGGGAGGTCCGGCCGGTGGTGGTCGACCGGCCGGAGGTGCCCTTCGACGCCGGTGGTGCCGCGGTCGTCCTCGACCCGCTCCTCGAGACCTGGGCGGTCCTGCCGCCCGACGCCGCATCGGCGCGGGCCCTGGTCGACCTGCTGCCCGAGGTGGAGGACCCGCTGCAGCGCGCCGCCACCTGGAGCGGCATCCGCAGCGCGCTGCACAACGCCGCGCTCCCGCCGGAGCTCGTCCTGGACATCGTCCTCGCGGCGCCGCCCGTCGAGGACCTCGACGACGCCGAGCACCGGACGATGGGGTGGGTCCGGGAGTGGGTGCTGCCGCTGCAGCCCGATCCGGAGGCCGCCACGGCCCGGCTCCACGCGGTCCTGCTGGCGCGGCTGGGCGCGGCGGCACCCGGGTCGGAGGAGCAATTCGCGACGTTGCGGGCGGCGGTGGCGACGTCGAAGGACCCGGTCCTGCTGCGCGGCTGGCTGTCGGGTGCGGGGTTGCCGGAGGGGCTGCGCCTCGACCTGGACCTGCGCTGGCGGCTCCTCGGCCGGCTCGCCGCCCTGGGCGCGGTGGAGCTCGACGAGCTCGACCGGGAGCGCGACCGCGAGCCGAGCGCCACCGCGGGCGTCGGGCACGCGCGTGCTCGGGCTGCGCTGCCCACGCCCGAGGCCAAGGCGTGGGCCTGGTCCTGCTCCACCGGTACGACGCCGCTGCCCAGCCATGAGCTCGAGGCTGCCGGACGCGGCCTGTGGCAGCCCGGCCAGCCCGACCTCACGGCGCCGTACGTCGACCGCTACGTCGCCGACGTCGCCGGCACCGCGCAGCTGCGCTCGGGCTGGATGCTGACCTCGACCGCGGGCTGGTTCTTCCCGCGTCCGTGGTTCGACGAGGCCACGGTGCGGCGGGTGCGCGAGCTGCTCGGCGCGCCCGGCCTGGACGGGTCCCTGCGCCGCGAGATCGCCGACCTCCTGGACCTCCAGGAGCGCAAGCTCGCGGCGTGCGGAGGGTCGAGCGGGCCGGCGCCGTCGGTGGCCCCATAATCACCCTGCCGGCGCAGGGGGCGCCGTACCCGCGAGGGCGCACAGCAGGAGAGCAGCATGGGCAGGATGTGGCGGGAGTTCAGGACGTTCGCGCTCGGGGGCAACATGCTCGACCTGGCGTTGGGCTTCATCATCGGGTCGGCCTTCGCGGCCGTCGTCGACTCGCTCGCGAAGAACGTGATCATGGACTTCATCGCGGCGCTCGGCGGGGCGCCGGACACCTCCGGGTTGGTCTGGAACGTGGGCAAGGGACAGGTCCACTACGGCCAGTTCCTCGGCGACTTCCTGTCCTTCCTGATCCTCGGCCTGGTGCTCTTCGTGCTGGTGAAGCTGATCATCCGCTTCGGCCTCGGCAACTTCCGCGCGCAGGGGCAGAAGGAGTGCGTCTACTGCAAGGAGTTCGTGGCGATCGACGCGCTGACCTGCAAGTGGTGCACCCAGGTCCTCGTCGCCGAGCTGCCCTCGCTGGAGGACGCGGAGGACTACGAGTTCCCCGACGCCTAGGTCACCCCTGGCCGCGGCCGGCCGCGACCTTGTGCGTGCCGTCGCACCACGGCTTGCGCTGGCTCAGGTCGCAGGTGCACAGGGCCACGACCGGCCGTTCGACAGGGTGTGGGCGACCCTGCTCGTCGAGGACCTCGTCGGCCCCGCGCAGCAGGAGCGGACCGCCGGGGACCGGCACGGCCCGGACCGACTTGCTCATCGCGCGGCCCACACGTCGAGGAGGGACGTCGCGGCGAGCTCGTCCAGGGCGACGCAGGCCGCGGCCCCGAACAGCACGTCGTCGTGCAGCTGCGGCTCGTCCGCGACCAGCGCCGCGCAGATGGCGCGCGCGGCGAGCTGCTCGTGCACGGCGTCCGCCTCGACGTGCTCGTCGAAGTAGCGCACGACCCGTGCGTCGAGCTCGAGCCGCTCGGCCGCCTGCACGTAGCGCCGGCACGGCAACGAGCTGGTCATCTCGAACGCGGCGAGGTGCCCCATCGCCGCGCCCCGCAGCCGTCGGTGCAGGCCGAAGAGCGACATCGCGTTGTTGTGGGCCAGCACCGGCCACGAGGTGTCGTCCACGTAGGCGCCGTACGTCGGGTCGAGGCCCGCGCCGGTGAGGGCGTCGGCGTACAGCGTCTGGTGCAGCCGCGACGGTACGCCGGCGCCGTACTCGTCGTGCAGCAGCTCGGCGAGCGCGGTCTTGGCCGGCCCGGCCAGCCGGGGGAGCGCCCAGGCGTGCGGGTCGGACTCCTTCAGCGTGTAGAGGCTGCGCTGGACGAGGAACTCGCGGTACTGCTCCACGTCCGCCTCGCGCTGGAGGTACGCCGCCAGCTCGCCCGGCTGGTCGCGGGTGAGGTGCTCGAGCTGCCCGACCAGGTCGTCGGTCTCCTCGGTCGCCGCGAGGGTCTCCTTGGCGGTCAGGTCCCGCAGCCACCGCTCGAGCCCGTCCTCGAGGGCGCCACGCAGGCGCAGCAGCTCGGGGTCCCACTCCAGCCGCGGGTCGACCTCGTCGAACCCTCGGTAGTGCAGCTCGTGCAGCATCCACAGCGCGAGGTGCCGGTCGTCCTCGCTCTCGGCCAGGTCCGGCGGCGGCGTCGCTCGGCCGGAGCCGGTCCCCAGCAGGGAGACGAGGCTCTCGCTGAGTGCGCCGCGGGGTCGGGGGAGCTTCATCGGGCCTCCTGTCGTGGGGTCACCTGGCCGGTGTCCCAGTCGATGCTGACGCTGTCGATGTCGAGCACGTAGGTGTGGCGGTGCCACCAGCGGACGAGCTTGGCCAGCACCCACGGGCCGTGCTCGTCCTTGCGCTCGTAGCCGAGGTACGAGCCCGGGCCGCCCCGCCCGACGACGAGCGCGCGGAGCAGCAGCCGGCCGTCGACGGGCTCGAAGCGAGCGTCGATGACGCGGCTCCTGCCGCCCGCCACGCGCATGCCGGTTAGGTCGCCGAGCCGCAGTCGCTCCGGTCCGCGCTCGAGCAACCCCTCGCGGCGTACGCCGAGGTGGACCGCGCTCTCGACGCGGTCGACCTTGTCCAGGGGGATCCGCCAGGGCTGGTTGCTGTGCGGCTCGGCGGGCAGCAGCTCGCCGTACCCCCGCACCAGGCGCGCGCCCACGCGGCCGCCGATCCGGTGCAGGTACGCACTGATCCCGGTCATCAGGCCGGTGATCTCGATGCCGGCGCCCATGTCGGCCAGCTCGACGTCGTCGACGTTGCCGGCCATCCGGCCCTCGGAGTCGAGGATCTGGCGGTCGAGGAGGTGGAGGACCGCGTCGAAGGTGTCCTCCAGCCGGTTCGGCGTGGTCGTCATCGGCCCATCCCCGTCCAGATCAGCAGCGGGATCGCGGCGAGGGCGGCAGCGAGCACGAAGACCAGCGTGATCACGCCGAGCGTGTTCGCGAACCGGCCGTTGGTGTGCTCGCCCATGTAGTCCGGGTCGTTGGCGACGATGAGGATGGGCAGGTAGGTGAGCGGCAGCGCGACCGCGGAGAACACCACGGACAGCTCGGTCACCATGACCGGGTCGACGCCGGTGATCAGCACTCCCGCGGCCACGAGGGTCGAGAGCGCGATGACGACGTGGAAGAACATCGCCTCGGCCGGCCGGACGAACTTGCCCCACTGGGCGCCGATGTACTGCGCGATGCTGTAGCCGACGCTGAGACCGGTCTCGCAGGCCGCGCCGAAGGTGGCGGCGAAGAAGCCGAGCAGCGCGATCGCGAGGCCGATCTTGCCGAGGGCGGCCGCGATGGGGAGCCCGACCTGGCCGAGCGCGTCGACGCTGACGCCGAGGGGACCGAGGACCAGCCACGCGCTGCCGGCGATCGACACGGACAGCAGGGCGCCGAGCGGGAAACCGATGAGCACGTTGGAGCGCATCACCCCGATGTCCTGGTCGGTCCACGTGTCCTCGACGCCGCCGCTGGAGAAGAAGAAGACCTCGTACGGCGTCATCGCGGCCCCGAACAGCGCCACCGCGTAGTAGGCGTACGTCGACCACAGCTCGTCGTGCGGCTTCCCGAAGGTCGCCGCCTGGTGGGCGAGGTTGCCCCAGTCGGGGCCGAGCTGCCAGAGCGCGACCGCGAAGACGACGAGCGCCAGCCCCAGCAGGCCGAAGACGTTCTCGATCACGTTGAACTTCGCCCGCCACAGCACCAGCCAGATGATCAGCGCGATGAACGGGACGATCAGCACCTCCTGCACGGAGGCGACGAGCTCGAGCGCCAGCGCGACGCCGCCGATCTCGGCGATGAACGTCAGGAAGGTGACGAGTATCGAGGCGACCAGGTTGAGCAGCCCGAAGCGCGGGCCGAGCCGCTCGCGCACGAGGTCGAAGGTCGCGCGGCCGCTGATGGCGGCGACGCGGCCGGACATCTCGGCGAAGACGCAGATGCCGACGGTGCCGAGCAGGGTCGCCCAGACCAGGGAGAGCCCGAACCTCGCACCCACCTGGGCGTTGGTGACGAGGTCCCCGATGTCGACGAAGCCGCCGATCGCGGTGAGGATGCCGAGCCCGATCTGCAGGTACTTCTTCACGGCTTGCCCCGCAGTCCGCCGAGGTCCTTCACGACCTTGTCGAGCGCCTGGGTCTGCTGGTCGAGCCGCTTCAGGAGCGAGGCGTACGTCGACGACTCCTGCCGCACCACCGCGATCCGCACGTCGGCCAGCACGTCACCGGCGTCGGACAGCGCCGAGGTGACCTGGTGGTAACGGGCGGTGTCCACGGGCGCCGGCTGCAGCGCCCCGAACGAGCTGGACTGCGTGCCCGCCGCGTCCTCGGCGGCGACGAGCACCACCTGCGCATAGCTCTGCTGGATCTTGCCCAACGTCAATTGACGGACGACCAGGGTCGCTGTCGCCACCGCGGACGAGGTGTCGGACACCGCGTAGTACGCGTCGTCGCGCCACTCGGCGCGGTCCGGGCTCTTCGGCTCGCACGCGGTGAGGAGCAACCCCGCCACCAGCGCCGCCAGCAGTACGGGAAATCGCCTCACGGGAGCGCGGTACCCGAGCGCGGGTTCGAGAAACGGCGCTCTGTCGTTGGTTGAGCAGCCGACGAGGCGTTAGCCGAGGAGGCGTATCGAGACCAGCGACAGCGGCAGAGCCGTTGGTTTCGATACGCCCTCGTCTGGCGGCTCGGGCTACTCAACCAACGACCGCCGCTCCCCGGTCGTTCGTTGAAATCGTGGACTTGTCTAGGCCGGCGCGCTCTGATAACGGCGTTCGTCTGCGCTGCGGGCGTCTTGGTCGTAGCCTCGGACCACGGATCGACTCGGCGCCCGGCGTCGGCGGACTCCCCGTGACCAGCCGGCCTCTGCTCGGGAACTCACCACTCGAACGCGCCCTCTTGGAGTCGTCATGTCCGTCTTTCGTCGCGCCCTCACCACGGCCGCCGCGGCCGCTCTCGCTCTCGGCATCGCCTCGCCGGCACTCGCCGCCGACACCACTCCGCCGACCGGTGTCTTCTCGGTCGACCACACCCAGGACTACGTCGGCGGCGTGGTCAACGCCGTCGCGGTCACGGTGACCAGGATGGGCGTCAGCGACGACACCTCGTCTCCTGCGAACATCACCCAGGAGATCGACCCGGGGGACGGCTCCGGCTACGTCGCGTGGGGCCCGGACATCACCCACCAGCTGGACTACATCGCAGCGGGCACGTACCACCCCACCGTGCGACTGACGGACGAGGCGGGCAACCCGGCGATCATCGACCTGCCCACGATCACGGTCACCATGGACTCGTCGAAGCCGACCATCCACATCGCGTGGCCGTCGCCCGCCCAGCGCTCCCACGTGCGTGCGTGGCCCGTCGTGCACGGCACCGCCTTCGACACCGGCAGCGGCGCCAGGACGGCCATCGTGATCGTGCTCGAGCGACGCGCGGGGATCTGGTACGGCTACGACTACTCGACCCGCAGGTGGTCGAAGGGCTACGCCAACCTGCAGAAGACGCTCACGACCACCGACGTCTGGCCCGCGTTCCCTGATGTCGCGGCGGGGAAGTGGCAGGCGCCGAGGATCGCGGGGCTCCGGAAGGGCACGCTGCTCGTCCAGGCGCGCTCCTACGACAAGGTCGGCAACCTCTCGGCGCAGACCAGGATCAGCCAGGTTCTCACCAAGGCGTAGCGGCCACCGGCCCGCAGGGGCCAGACTGAATCGTCCCGGTGGCGGCGGGCTGGGGGCAGCCGCTACCGGGCGCTCGGGTGCGTTCCGTGCTCAGCGGACCAGCACCCGCAGCGGGCTCTCCCCGAGCCGCGTCACGATCCGCACCAGGAGCGGCCGCACCACGGCGTACGCCGCCAGGGCGAAGCCCGCACCGATGCGCGGTACCCGAGCGCGGGTTCGAGAAACGGATGTCGAGCGGTGGTCGAGGAGGCCGGCCACGGCCGTCACGAGACCACGCCTGTTGCTTCCCACGGGGCTGGTCTGGGGCGGCCGCACCGTAGCCGACCGGTCCCCGCTGTCAAGGCTGCTCGCTGCGCTCGCCCCGCTGCGCGGCGGCCTTCGGCCGGCCTTGACCGCGGGTCCTTACCGGTCGGCTGGTCGGCGCGGAGTCGGCACGGGCTTCGCCCGCGCCGCCGCTCCGCGGCCGCCACGGAAAGAGCGGTGCGTCTCGGGGCGCTCGACCCCATGGGTCACCTGACCCATAGAGGCCAGGCACGTGTAACTCGCGATCGTCGCTGGTCTACGTCCGGCGGTGGAATCGGAAATCGCCCGTCGCGAGCTTGGTCATGGTGTACCGGGTGTCGTGGGCTCGGTGGTGATGGTGGGAGCAGAGGAGGACTCCGTCGGCGAAGTCGGTCCTGCCTCCGTGGGACCAGGGCTTCAGGTGGTGTGCTTCCGTCCACGCGGCCGGGATGGTGCAGCCCTCGGCGCGACACCGCTTGTCCCGTAGCCGCATGGCTTTGCGTTGCGGTGGTGTGTAGAAGCGTTGGGCCCGGCCGAGGTCCAGGACCTCGCTCCTGCCGCCGAGCACGGCCGGGATGATCTTCGCGGTGCACGCCAGCCGGCGGGCCTCGGACGCGCTGATCACGGTGGAGCCGAGCATCGCCGATCCGAGGTCGCTCTTCAGGGCATCGAGCGTGGTAGTGACGATGACGGTGGTGGCGTCGCCACCGTGGTCGGGCAGCCGGTTCGGGTCGAGGTTCTCCAGGAGCCGGCAGAACGCCTCACCACGGCTCCTGCTCTTCACGACCCTCGGTGAGTCCTCGGCATCGAGATAGGCCGTCAGACGTTCCGCGATGGAGTCGGGGAGGAGGGCGGTGATCTTGGTGGTCCCGTCACCTCGACGCGAAAGCTTCACGGAGCACTTGTCGCGGGCCGCTTGCTCCTCACGCTCCAGGGCTTTGCCGAGCTCAGCCTCGGCCTGGTCGGGGGCGACGACCTCGAGGATCTTCGTGCCGAGGACCTCCAGGTCCTTCGCGTCGTAGGTGCCCGCGAGCTGGATGAGGTGCTTCTCAGCCCGTGCCTTGGTGAGCTCGTCGACGTCGTCGGAGAGCTTGTCGATCGACCGGATGATGACCCGGGCCTGGGCGGGGTTGACCTCACCGGCGCGCATCGCGACCGCGGTGAGCGGGTGGGCTTGGAGCGCTTCGGCGAACCGCAGCTCGGCGCGGGCCACGGTGGCGGTCACGTGGGTGGCGTGGGCGTACCAGGTGCCGGCATCACGGGCGGCATGTTCCTCGGCCACGTCCGAGGCGGCCGCGAGGATCCGCAGCTCGAGCTCGGCGGCCTCTGCCTTGACCCGTGCCAGGGTCAGGAGCGCGGCCTCCTTGTCCCGGGTCCGCAGGTACTCGGCGGGCATCTCCGCGACCGATTGCAGGGCCTTCTCGAGGTCGCGGGCGCAGCCGAGGATCGGGTGGCAGAGCACCTGGTCCACGGTCATCGCAAGCTCCCGAGATGAGGCTGGTCAACTACCTCCGATGATACCGCTGATCGAACAGATGAGCGAGGTTATTCACAAGCATTTTCGCAGGTCAGGGCACCGACCAGCCCCGAAGGAAGCAATGGCGGTGGTCGCGTGGCGGTTGCCGCGCAACCTCCTCGTCGACCGCAGCGACCCGCGAGAACGCTCAGCGGACCAGCACCCGCAGCGGGCTCTCCCCGAGCCGCGTCACGATCCGCACCAGGAGCTGCCGCACCACGGCGTACACGACCAGGGCGAAGCCCGCACCGATGGCCAGTCCGGCGACGACGTCGAGCGGCCAGTGGGCGCCGACGTACACGCGGGTGGCGGCCATCAGGACCGCGAGGGCGGCGGTGACGAGGCCGAGCCGGCGGTTCGCGAGCAGCACGCCGACGGCGGCGGCGCCTGCCATCACCGAGTGGTCGCTGGGGAAGGAGAAGTCGGTGGAGCGAGCCACGAGCGTGAGGGCGTGGGGGAAGACCGTGTACGGCCGCGCCTCCGCGACCCCGTTCGAGATCGGCTGGTTGAGCCCCACCGCGACGAGGACGCCGAACGGTGCCCACAGCGCGGCCGCCACGCGTCGCGCGTCGCCGGTCCGCCGCGCCAGCAGCCAGGACACCAGCAGCAGCACGGCGAAAACGGCGACGCCGTACTGCGCGAAGAGGCGGGCGGGCGTGTGCAACCAGGCGGTGTGGATCGCGAACCGGTTGACGTCGCCGAACCAGCCCTCCTGGGTGGGTCCCCACAGCACGGTCAGGTCGAACATGCCCCGACCGTACGAACCAGGCCGTGAAGGGACCATGAAATGGCGCGTCTCGGATCCGAGACGGTTTCCGGTGCTTGTGCTCCCGCCCACGTCACCCGCGGCGTCCTAGAGTCGCCACGTGCACGTGTACGACGATGCGGTGGCCGCGCTGGTCCGGGAGCTGCTGCGCATGTCGCAGGAGCGGTTGGAGATGGCTGCCCCGTTGGACACGACGCGGACGCCGGAGGACCTGCTGAGCGAGGTCGGTCAGACGATCACTCCCGCGGGCATGGGTGGCGAGGCCGCTCGGCTGTGGGAGGAGACGCTCGGCCCGGCCTGCCTGTCGGTGGACCACCCGCGCTACCTGTCCTTCATCCCCGGCGCACCCAGCAAGGCCGCGGCTGCGTTCGACATGCTCGTAGGCGCATCCTCGGTGTACGCCGGCTCCTGGCTCGAGGGCTCGGGCACCGTCTTCGCGGAGAACCAGGCGCTGCGCTGGGTCGCGGACCTGGCCGGGCTGCCGGCCGAGGCCGGGGGAGTCTTCGTGCAGGGCGGCACGATCGGCAACCTCTCCGCGCTCGTCGCCGCCCGCGCGGCCGCCCAGCACCGGCGCGGCTCCCGCCCGCCACGGTGGGCGGTGCTGCTGACCGACGAGACGCACTCGTCGGTGAAGCACGCACTGGAGTCGGTGATGGACGTCGACGTCGTGCTGCTGCCGGGGGACCGCCGCGGCCGGCTGACGGGGGACGTCGTACGCGCCTGGCTGGCGGGTGCGACGCAGGCGCAGCGGGACGCCGTCTTCGCGATCGTCGGCACCGCCGGCACCACGAACCTCGGCGTCGTCGACGACCTCGCCGGCCTCGCGGACGTCGCCGAGGAGCACGGCTGGTGGTTCCACGTCGACGGTGCGTACGGCGGCGCTGGGCTGGCCGCCCCCTCCGTCCGCTCGCTGTTCGCGGGGGTGGAGCGCGCCGACTCGTTCATCGTCGACCCGCACAAGTGGCTGTTCGCGCCGTACGACTGCTGTGCCCTGCTCTACCGCGACCCCGTCCTGGCCCGCGCCGCGCACACCCAGCGCGCCGGCTACCTGGACCCGGTGACGGTCGAGGGGGAGTGGAACCCGAGCGACTTCGCGATCCAGCTCACCCGCCGTGGCCGCGGCCTCCCGTTCTGGTTCTCGCTCGCCGTCAACGGCACCAATGCGTACGTCGCCGCCGTCGAGCGCACCCTCGAGGTCACCCGCGCCGGCCGCGACCTGATCGAGCAGGCGCCCTTCCTCCGGTTGCTGGTGGAGCCCGACCTGTCGGTGCTGATCTTCGAGCGCATCGGCTGGACCGAGGCCGACTACGACGCCTGGAGCAAGCGCCTCCTCGCCGACCAGTTCGCCTTCGTCACCCCCACGAAGCACCACGGCCAGGTCTGCACCCGTTTCGCCATCGTCAACCCCCAGACCACCCCCGCCGACCTCGCCGCGATCATCGCCACCATGGAGTGACCGACCGCCGGAGGTCGCTGGTTGAGTAGCCCGTCGCCCCGTTCGTTGGTTGAGTAGCCCGTCGCGACTGAGCTTGCGAAGTCGCGCCGGGCGTATCGAAACCAACAAGGCGAGGAACGAGCCGGAGGTCGCTGGTTGAGTAGCGCGAGCGAGGAACGAGCGAGCGCGTATCGAAACCCGCGACCTCACCGACACAGCGCCCCGGAAACAAGCCCGATGCGTGCACTTCCGTGCAAGATTTCGCCCGTCCCGAAGGCCCCGAAAGTGCGGTCACGCGGGTGCGGATGACGAAGCACTGAACGCCGCAAAAAACCTGGGAATTGCGCATTGTAAAGAAATCCCGGTTCTGCTACGGACCCCCGGATCCCGGTGCCAGTCTTCCTACGAAATCTCTCGGGAAGCCAACAGTTCGCACAACACTTCCCAGGGGGAAACTCACATGCTTCGTGCTCTGCAGAACCAGCGCCGCCGCTCCGCTGACGACGGCTTCACGCTCATCGAGCTCCTCATCGTCATCATCATCCTCGGTGTCCTCGCCGCGATCGTCGTCTTCTCCGTCCGCGGCGTGACCAACAACAGCAAGAAGGTCGCGTGCCAGGCGGAGGTCGAGACTGTCCAGACCGCCATCGAAGCTGACTTCGCCTCGAACGGCGCATACCCGGCGACGGTCCACGGTCTGGTGACGGACGGTTTCCTGCACTCCGACCCGTCGGGTGCCTCCCACATCGCTGCGGCCGACGCCATCAGCGCCACCGGCCAGCTGCCGGCCGCATCGATCGTCTGCCCCTGATCCGACTTTAGAGAGGGCCGTCGGCACACGGCGGCCCTCTTCTCGGCTTCGACACTGCACCACCACCGTCACCAACTCACCTCTCGAGGGGTCAGCATGCACGCGCACCTGCACCAGATCGGTGCCGACGTCGACCATCTACTCGACGCTCTCTGGCAGGCGAAGGGCACGGATCTGTTGCTGACCGCTGGCCTTCCGCCGATGATCCGCGTCGACGGCAACCTGCGCCCGGTACCCGACGCCAGGGTGCTGACCGGCGACGATACTGAGGGTCTCCTCGGTCAGGTGCTCACAGCGGAGCAGGCCGGGCACTGGGACAAGGCCCACGAGTACGACTTCTCCTTCTCCTGGCGGGAGCACGCGCGGATCCGCGGTAACGCCTTCACCCAGCGAGGGCTGACCGCCGTAGCCCTGCGGATGATCCCGCGTGTGATCCCGACCCCCGACCAGCTCGGCCTACCTGCGGCGCTCCGCGACCTGGCGTTGCGCCACCAGGGCCTGATCCTGATGACGGGACCTACCGGTTCCGGCAAGTCGACGACACTCGCCTCGCTCATCGACCACATCAACACCCACCGCGGCGCGCACATCATCACGATCGAAGACCCGATCGAGTACGTGCACGACCACAAGACGTCCGCGGTCAACCAGCGTGAGGTCGGCACCGACACCGGCTCCTTCAACAAGGCGCTGCGCTCCGTCCTTCGCGAGGATCCCGACGTCCTGCTCGTCGGTGAGATGCGTGATCTTGAGTCCATCCAGTTCGCCCTCACCGTGGCCGAGACCGGCCACCTGGTCTTCGCCACCCTGCACACCAACGACACCGCGCAGTCGATCGGCCGCATGATCGACGTCTTCCCAGCTGAGCAGCAGGCCCAGATCCGGGTTCAGCTCGCCGCCGCACTGAGCTGCGTCGTCTACCAGCGGCTGATCCCGCGGATCGGTGGGGGCATGGTCGCTGCCTACGAGGTGCTGACTGCAACGCCGGCCGTGCGCAACCTGATCAAGGAGGGCAAGACCCACCAATTGCGCAACTCGGTGGTCACCGGCGCGCAGGACGGCATGGTCACCCTCGAGCAGACCCTCTCCCAACTCGTCCAGCAGGAGATCGTCACCTACGAGGACGCAGCCGCCCGCAGCCTGTACCCGAAGGACATCGACGTCCGCCCGAGGTACTCCGCCCCTGTTCCCGCCAGGTAGCGCTCAATGAGGTTCAAGGGGAAGAAGAACGACGACCAGCCAGTCGTCCGGTCCTCCCGCGAGGAGGCGGACGACCGCCTTGGTCGGTTGCTCGTCACCGCCGGGCGAGTCCAGCCTTATCAGCTCGATGCGGCGCGCAATGGAGAAGGGATCGGCACCCTTGCCCAGAAGTTGATTGCCAGCAATGTCATCAGCGACGAGGATCTGACCGAGGCGGTCGCTGCTGCCTCAGGGCGGAGTGTCGTTGACTTCCGCACGACCGACCCCGACCCGGCCGCCGTGCAGCTGCTGCCGCGTGAGCGTGCGCTGGATCTGCGAGCACTCCCGATCGCGGTCTCCGACGACGAGGTCACGGTCGCCGTCGTCGACCCTTCGCCAGAGCACGTAGCGGTGATCGCTGCGGCGATCGGACGCACCGTACGCCCCGCCGTGGCAACGCACCGCTCGCTCGATCGGGCGCTCGACACCGAGTACAAGGCGACGGCCGAGGTTGGCACGCATCTGCTTGCGTTCGAGGCACGCGACAGCTTGCGGCGCGAGGCAAGCCAGCTGGACTCGGTGCAGGTCAACGAAGATGCGCCTGTTGTCCAGGTGGTGCAGAAGATCATCACCCAAGGGCTTCGCGACCGGGCATCTGACATCCACATCGAACCTTCCGGCGAGCGCGTCCGAGTGCGGTACCGCATCGACGGCGCCCTATCGGACGTGCTCGACCTGCCGGGATCGATCGGGCCGGCACTCGTCAGCCGCGTCAAGATCCTGGGCGGCATGAACATCGTGGAGCGCCGCCGGCCACAGGACGGTCAGATCTCGATGGAGGTCGAGGGCCGCGAGGTCGACATCCGCGTCGCGACGACGGCCGTCGTCGGCGGCGAGAAGGTGGTCATGCGGCTGCTCGACAAGAGCCGGCCGCTGTTTCAGTTGGCGCAGCTCGGGATGCCTGCCGACACGGCCGACCGCTACCGCAAGCTGATCCACCAGCCCTACGGGATGATCATCTGCGCCGGCCCGACCGGCGGTGGTAAGACCACGACCCTGTACGCGTCCCTCGGCGAGCTGGACACGGCCGACCGCAACATCATGACGATCGAGGACCCGGTCGAGTACACCTTCGACTCGATCAACCAGATCCAGATCAACGAGCAGGCCGGCATCACCTTCGCCGGCGGCCTCAAGTCCATCCTGCGCCAGGACCCGGACGTGATCCTGGTCGGCGAGATCCGCGACGTGGACACAGCCCGTATCGCCGTCCAGTCCGCCCTCACCGGCCACATGGTGCTGTCCTCGCTGCACGCCACCGAGTCGGTCTCCGCGCTCTACCGACTCCTCGACATGGGCATCGAGGCGTTCCTGGTGGCGTCGTCCGTCAGCGCGGTCGTCGCGCAGCGGCTGGTACGTCGCAGCTGCACCAACTGCCTCGAGGCCTATCGCCCGACCGCCGACGAGCTCGGCTTCCTGCACAGCCTCGGCGCCCAGGAGCCAGCCCTCGGATTCGTGCATGGCGCCGGCTGTCACTTCTGTGCGCACACTGGCTACCTCGACCGTGTAGGGGTCTACGAGTTGTTGACGGTGAGCGACGAGGTGCGGGAGTTGATCGTGGAGCGCGCGCCGCAGGACGACATGCGCAAGCTGGCCCGCAGCCAAGGCATGCGCACCCTTCAGGAGCAGGGTGCGCGCCTGGTGACCGACGGCATCACCACGCCCGCTGAAGTCATGCGCTCGATCTATGTGGCAGGAGTCTGACAATGCCGAAGTTCGCTTATTCGGGTGTCGCCTTGGACGGTCGCCCGGTCAAGGGCACCCAGAAGGCGCCCAGCCGTGGTGACGCCGAGGTTGAGCTCTACGGCCGCGATCTCCGCGATCTCAAGGTCACCGAGAAGAAGAGCATCCTGCAGTACGAGATCTCCGGACCGCGGATCAAGCGGGAGGAGGTCATGCACCTCTCCCGCCAAATCGCAGCCTTCCTCAGGGCCGGCCTGCCGATCCTGGACGCAGTCCACGCCATCGGCGCGGAGAGCGAGAACTCCTCGGTGCGTCGGATGATGAATGACATCGAGGACGGTTTGCGCGGTGGTGAGCGCTTCTCGGACTGCCTTGACCAATACCCGAAGGTGTTTCCCGAGTTCTACCGCGGCATCGTCCGGTCCGCCGAGCTGACCGGTGAGTTGGACACAGTGCTGGCGCGCCTGTCGACCTACATCGAGCGGGACTTGGCCGCACGCCGGAAGATCAAGTCCGCGGCGATGTATCCACTGGTCGTCGCCGGCATGTCCGTCGTGACGGTCTTGATTCTCGCGATCTACGTGTTGCCCAAGTTCAAGGACTTCTTCGCCAGCCTCGACGCGAAGCTCCCATGGCCGACGCGTGCGCTGATGGCCTTCACGGACTTCCTCGGGCAATGGTGGTGGGCCTTGTTGGCCGGTGCAGGAACTGTTGGGGTGGTGTACTTCGTCGCCACTCGCTTCTACCGCGGGAAGTACGCGCGAGATGCTCTCCTGCTCAAGATCCCTGTGCTGGGCGAGACCATCCAGTACGCGTTGGTGGAGCGTTTCTGCCGTGTGCTCGGCTCAATGGTCTCGGCTGGCGTGAACCTGACCGAATCGCTCGCCGTCACCACCGACGCGCTCCGCAACCGGGTCTTCGTCCGTCGGTTGCACGCTGTCAGTGAGCAGATGCTCGAGGGCCAGGGCATCGCTGGACCGCTTTCGCAGACCCAGCTGTTCCCGGGAACCGCGACGTCGATGCTGCGCGTTGGCGAAGAGACCGGATCCCTGGATACCCAGCTCGAAGTCACGGCCGAGTACTACGAGACCGAGCTCGACTACAAGATCGCCAAGCTGACCGCGCTGTTCGAGCCGGTCGTCATCGTCACCATGGGACTGATCGTCGGGTTCGTGGCTGTGGCGCTGGTATCGGCGATGTACGGCATCTTCAACCAGGTCAAGGTGTGAGTTGGATGAAGCCGGTCCGGGGGGACGATCGCGGCGAGACCCTCATCGAGGTGCTCGTAGCGCTGGTGATCCTCGGGCTGGCAGCCGTCGCGATCATGACTGGCTTGGCGTTGAGCGCCTCGCTCTCGGGTAAGGATCGCGGCCGATCATCGTCGGCGACGTACGTGCGCGACTTCGCCGAGCAGATCCAGAAGACGGTCGCGAACGGTGGCTACGACCCCAACGGGAGCTACTCGTGGACCCCTCCGTCAAGCTCGGTCAACGTCACGGTCGCATCGGCGAAGTGCCTGACCAAGGCATCGGCTTCAACGCTCAATCCGAGCTGGGGGTCCTGCCCTGCTGACGGAAACATCCAGATGCTCACCTTGAAGGGCACGGCGGCGAATGGCGCGAACGAGTTCCTGACGATCGTCGTACGCAAGCCGTGCACCGGAGCAGCAGGTGACGCATGTTGAACGGACGTAGGCGTCGCAACGACGACGGTTTCACCCTGCCGGAGCTGATGATCACGCTGACGATTCTGGCTGTGATCCTTGTTCCGCTGTCAGAGGTGTTGATCACCTACATGATCAACTCGGCGTCCATCCGAGCTCGGCAGTTCGAGTCGAAGGACCAGCAGTTGGCGGCGCAGTACTGGTCGGCCGACGTGGCCAGTGTCGGGCAACGCGATGCGACGACGTTCGCGCCCAGCAACGGCATCAACACGGGCTCCTGCGGATCGGCACCTGCGGGTGGTGCGGCTCTGATCAGCTTTACGTGGACGACCTTCAGTTTCACGCCGCCGTCGACCACGACGACCCCGGGAACGACCACGGTCACCTACTACGGCACTCCTTCCAGCGCGACTTCCGGAGGCACGATCGTCCGGACCTCGTGTGCGTCTGGATCCCCGGTGTCGACGACGATCGCCAACACGGTTGACACCTTGTCGCATGCCATTCGGTGCAGCACGGACGGCAGCACCTACAGCGCATGTCCCGGAATCAGCGGCACGGGAGCCACGGGCGTCTACTTGAGGTTCTTCTCAGCGGACGTCTCTGGCAAGGGGCAGGGATATTGGACGGTTCTCGTGGGGCAACGGAGGCAGACGCCATGAACACACGCAGATGGAACCGACGTGGTGACGACGGCGTCACGATGCTTCTTGCCCTCCTCATCATCACGGCTATTGCGCTCGTTTCGTCCGCGCTCCTCGCCCAGGCATTCACCAACAATGCGGCGACGATCGGCACGAGGAAGGCCACGGCAAACCAGTACGGGGCCGACGCTGCCGCACAGTACGTCGTGAACCAAGTGAGACTCTCCGACCTCTCAAGCGGCCTCTGCAGCACGACCGGCGCCACCAGCGAGGACTTGGCGAACTTCTATCCGGCTGGGACCGGGACGGTCGCGCAGAAGGCCCACGCCGACTGCGTGCCTGACCCCACCAACGGTGTCTACACCGGGGACCCCGGCATCTGTCACCCCAACCAGGTGTGCCCGAACGCGGGGCCTGGCACCGCTCTCCTCACCCTTGATCCGACGATCGGCGAAACCGGCATCTACGTCAGCTCGAATGCCGGACCGATCAAGATCCGCGGAGGAATCTTCTCGAACTCGAAGATCGACGCCTCCTCTGGAGGGCTCCTGGACAGCTGGTGCCCGACGAACCCGAGTACCAACTCTTTCGACTGCACCATGACGACGCCGAAGACGTACGTAATCGCCAAGGGCACGTGTACCGGGGTCACCTTCTTGCAGGCGGGAGCGACGCCGACATGCAACTTCGCTCCGACCAACGACCCACGGGGCGCCGATCCAGGCGTTGCCCGGACGAATTACACCCCAGCGGCCGCCTATGGCACGCCGGCGGCGCCGACCCAGGTTGCGACGAGCCAAAGCTGTACGACAATGGCGAGCTGCACCCCGGACGTCGGCCCCACCCCGGGCCCCGCGAGCAGTTGTGGAAGCGGAACCAAGTTCCAGAAGGTGCTGCCCGGCGTCATCTCCGGCGCAGCGGGTGCTGCGTTCCTCAACGCACTCAGCGGGTGTGCCAACAACATCGTCCAGTTCGTCCCCGGCACCTACTACCTCGATCTACCTGCCGGGAGCCCGTGGAGCATGCCGTCGAAGACCACTGTGGTCGGAGGTACCTTCGCGTCCGGTTACAACCCGGTGACCGGAAACGGTTGGGGCTCGGGTGACTATGCCGACGCATGTGTTGCGCCAGGTGACCCGGCAGCATCGAACTCCTCGGGAGTGCAATTCGTCATTGGTGGGGCGACAAAGATCAACATCAACGACTCCTCCGGCAACGGCACCCACTTCACCATCTGTGCGTCGAACAGCCCCGACGGCCCGCCGATCGCGCTGTACGGACTCAAGACATCGATCGGCTCCGGTCCGATGGCCGTCTCCGCCTCGAGCCTGTGCACGCCGAACGGAAGCGGTTCGACAGGGTGTGCCTTGATCCAGACTGCCAACTCGCCAAAGACGACGGCGAACATCGTCGGGATGACGTACGCAACGCGCAGCACCATCCACATCGGCATCAACAACTCGTCGTCGAAGTTGTTCTACTGGGGTGTCGTGAGTTACGCGGTCGAGTTCGTCGCGACCGGAAGCCCCTCTCTCGTGGCACCGCTGGTCGATGTACAGAACACCGGCCCGTCCCCGTTCACGCCGCTCAACAGGTTCTTCCTGAACGTCTACGTGTGCCCGGTTGCCGCCGCATCGTGCCCGGCCTCAGGTGCGGCGCCGAATGTCAAGGCTGTCGTTCAGGGCGGGATCGACCTGTCCGGCAACTATCTGCCGCCCGGAAACCTCCTCGTGCTCAGTTGGGGCGTGAAACGCTGAGCGACATGCCTCTCGGGTTGATCGCCAGCTTCGCCGGGCTGCTGGGCCTGATTATCGGCTCTTTCCTCAATGTGGTGATCCACCGCGTGCCGAGGGGGGAGTCGATCGTCAGGCCGCCGTCGGCGTGCCCGCGGTGCGGGCACGAGATCCGCAACCGGCACAACATCCCGGTGCTGGGGTGGCTGGTCCTGCGGGGGAGGTGCGCGGACTGCGGGGAGCCGATCAGCGTGCGGTACCCGCTGGTCGAGCTCGGGACCGGGGTGCTGTTCGCACTGGTGGCGTGGCGGATCGCGTACCTCGGGGGGCTCGGTGGTTTCGATACGCCCTCGCTCGTTCCTCGCTCGGGCTACTCAACCACCGACACGTGGACCAGTACCGCGTCCGATGGGCACGTGGGGTGGGGGGCGCTGGCGGCGTACCTGGTCTTTGCGGGGGTCGGGGTGGCGCTGGCGGGCATCGACCTGGACGTACGCCGGCTCCCGGACGTGATCGTGCTGCCGGCGTACCCAGTCCTCGGGCTGCTCCTGCTCGTCGACCACGAGTGGCTCGCGCTGCTGCGGGCGGCCGAGGGAGGGGCGGCGCTGTTCGCGTTCTTCTTCGTGGTGTGGCTGATCGCACCCGGCGGCATGGGGTACGGCGACGTGAAGCTCTCCGGCATCGTCGGCGCGATGACGGCCTACCTGTCCTGGGGGACCTTGCTGGTCGGCGCGTTCGGCGGATTCCTGCTCGGTGCACTGGTCGGGGTGCTGCTGATCGCGACGCAGAAGGCCGGCCGCAAGAGCGCGGTCCCGTTCGGGCCGTTCATGATCCTCGGCGCGCTGATGGCGATCCTGGGTGCGGGGTACCTCGGCGACTACTACCTCAGCCTGCTCGGCTGACCCGCCGGGCACGCACCATCAGCGTCGCCGAGGGCACCACCTTGCCGGAGAGGTAGGTGTTGAGGCGTGAACGCGAGGTGCCCAGGTACAGCGCGAAACCTCCCTGTGACAGGCCCGATGCCTCCACGAGGGCGGCGAGCTCACGACGTACGTCGTCCCGCTCCTCCTGCTCGGCGCGTGTCCGCTGCAGGGCGAGGTTGGCGCGGAGAGCTCCGACCACTCCCGCATCCTCGGCGGCGCCGAACACCTCGTCCTCGAGCAGGCGCGCGACCGGGCCCCACGGGTCACGGCGGAGCGCCTCGGCGATCCGCCGCCAGTCCGCGGAGCCGCCCCGGTCGACAGCGGCGAGCAGACCCTCGAAGCCCCACTCCTCGACGGGCGCCGACGGGTCGACGTCGATGTTGCGGAAGACGAGTGCCATGTCAGCTCCTCTCGATCATCGCCGCCGCGAGCGCCTGCAGCTGGTGGGTGACGTCCGCCCAGTCCTGCCACCTCGGGACCAGTCCCTTGTAGCGCGGGAGCTCGTCGATGGTGCGGGTGTCCTTGGGCCGCGGAAGGCCGAGCTGGCGGGTGAGCTGGTCACGCACCGGCTCACCCGACTTCGCCGGGTCGGTGTAGTAGTCGTCGATATCGGCCAGCGTGTCCGCGGCGGCATCGATGCCCATCGTGTCCGCCAGTGCGGCCACGTCGAGGTGGTCGCGGACCTGGTTGCGCTTCACGATCAGGTACGCCTTGATCCGGAGCGTCTCCTCGAGGGTCGGCACGCGGACCGTGGCCCCGTCGGTCACCGAGACCTCCTCGAACTCGACGGGGCGCTCCCGGATCAGCTGCCGTACGCCGACCTCGATCTCGCCGAGGCTCCCGAGGATGATCTTGCCGGGCGTCGCCCGGTTGAACACGAACTCCGGATCCGATTCCAACGCCTCCAGCACCACGTCGAACCGATCGCGCAGGTCCGCAAGCACGTGGTCGTGGTCGAAGGACAGGCGGTGGTGGGCGTGGTACGCCGCCGCCGAGCCCCCCACCAGCACCGCGTCCGGAACCAGCGTCTGCAGGCGCGCGGCAGACGCGAGGACGTCGTCGAGGGGGGAACGGGCCATGGCGCAAGTGTATCGGATCCGATACATCTATGACGCCGGGGAACCTGGCGGGTTGCACGCGAGTCACGTACACTTTCCTGTACGTCGAGGAGGAGACATGAAGACGCTGAGCTATTCGGAGTCCCGGGCGCGCTACGCCGAGGTCCTGGACTCTGTTGTAAACGACCGTGAGGAGGTCGTCATCACGCGTGCGGGCCGTGAGCCCGCAGTGATCGTCTCCCTCGACGACTATGAGTCGCTCAAGGAGACGGCGTACCTGCTGCGCAGCCCCGCCAACGCCCGGCGGCTGCTCGCCTCCATCGACGAGCTCGAGGCCGGCAAGGGGACGGCGCGGGAGCTCTTGGAGTGAAGGTCGTCTTCAGTACTCGGGGCTGGGACGACTACCTCTGGTGGCAGCGCGAGGATCGCAAGCTGCTCAAGCGGATCAACCTGCTGATCCAGGACGTCATGCGCAACGGCAATGACGGCATCGGCAAGCCCGAGGCGTTGAAGCATGGCTTCCAGGGCTACTGGTCGCGGCGGATCAACGACGAGCATCGCCTCGTCTACAAGGCCGTCGACGACGAGGTGCGGATCGCGGCCTGTCGTTATCACTACGAGCAGGAGTCGCCGACCGCGGCGTCGAGACTCGGCTGAGCGCGCGTCGCGCGGGGCATCCGCCCGCCCGGCGTACCGGACCGACGGCCGTGTCCATCCCCGACCCGACGCGCGCGAGCGACCTGCTCGAGCCTCGCGGGGTGTCGATGTGGGGGGCACCCCGCGAGGTCGCGGCGATCGAGCTCAGCTTCATGGATGAGGGCCGAATCGCGCCCGGAAAGCCCGATCTCCTCGGCTCCGGTTGCTCGTTCCTCGCGCCCTCCGCCTCCTCGCTCGGGTTTTCCGAGCGCGATTCGCCCTCAGCTGATACCGAAGCAGACCAGGCAGGACTGCGGGTCGTGCTGGATGTTGCTGCGGTGCAGACGGTTGGCGTAGCCGATCAGGTCGTCGAGTGCGCGCTCCGAGGCGGCGACTTCCAGGATCGTCTCCCTCAGCTCCGGGGACACAGTGCGGTGAGTGGCCGTCCGTGGCTCGAGCTCCGGCATCTTCGATGCAGTAGCGGACATCATGTTCTCCCTTGTGTACGCCGATACGTGCTGCCCCTCCGCAGCTTCGGCTCCTTCAGGGTGGGGGTCGTCACGGCGGCGCGACAAGATCGGTGAGCGTTCCTTTACCTGCCGGCGACGGGTTCGGGCCGACCGGATTCGACCCCCTGGTCCGACCGGACTAGTCCGAACGGGACGGTCGGGGACAGCAGCCCGGTACCCGGGACGCGCGCGCCTTAACGAAGCCTTCATGCCGGATTCCTAGCCTGCGAAACATGGAGGACGTCCCCACCATGAAGCCGTCGTCGCGCAGGCGCGCGCGGCTGCGGTTCGTGGCCTCCTGGATGCTCGCTGGGGTGCTGGTCGCGATCGGTCTGCCGCAGGTCGTGTCCGTCTCGTGGCACGGCGTGCTCCCCGTCCTCGCCGGCCTGCACCTCAGCGAGCTGCTCGGCCTCGTCGGCCTGTGGGCGCTCGGCCTCTACGTGCACTCCTTCGTGCTCACGGCTGCCGCGCCCAGCCTCAGCCACCGGCGCGCGCTCACCCTCAACGTGACCGGCAGCGCGGTCGCCAACGTCGTCCCCCTCGGCGGGGCGGCCGGCGTCGAGCTCAACCGCCGGATGATGCGCGCGTGGGGCATCGACACCCGCGGGTTCGCGGGCTACACCTTCGTCACCAACCTCTGGGACGTCGGCATCAAGCTGATCCTCCCCATCGTCGCAGTGGGCGCCCTCGCGCACGCGGGCGAGCACGTCTCGGGTCCGCTGAAGCTCGCCGCCCTCGCCGCGGCGGTCGGCTTCGTCGCCCTGGTCGCCGTCGTGACGACGCTGCTGCTCAGCTCGCGCGGCCCGCTGGAGGAGATCCGCCGGCAGAGCCGGCAGCTCGTCGTGAACGGCTGGCTCCGGATGTCCGTCGGCATGGTCGGGTACGTCGCCCTCCAGGCCCTGCTGCTGGGCTGGTGCCTGCACCTCACCGGCGCCGGCAACAGCGGCACCGAGATCCTCGCCGGCTTCGCGCTCGAGCGACTCATCACGATCCTGCCGATCACGCCGGGCGGTGTCGGTGTCGCCGACCTCGGCCTGGTCAGCGTGCTGCTCGCGCTCGGCGGTGACCCGGTCGGCGTGACCGCGGGCGCGGTGCTCTACCGGGTCTTCGTGTTCCTCGTGGAGATCCCCGTCGGCGGTGGCGCGCTCGGGCTGTGGCTGGTGGGGCACCGACGTACCCGGACCGCCGTGGTGGCCGCGCCGCGCACCGGCGAGATCCGCCGGATCGCCCACGTGACCGACGTGTTCCTGCCGCGCCTCGGCGGCATCGAGACCCACGTCGACGACCTCGTCCGGCACCAGCGTGCCCGCGGACTCGAGGCCGACGTGCTCAGCCCGACCCCAGGCGGTGGACCCGACCCCGCCTGGGTTCGGCGGATTCCCGCCGCCCGCGCCCGCGCCGAGATCGGTGGGTACGACGTGGTGCACGTGCACCTGTCCGTGCTCTCGCCGTACTCGATCAGCGTGGCGCGGGCGGCGATGGCCGCCGGCGTACCGACCCTGATCACGGTGCACTCGATGTGGGCCGGCGCGAGCGCGATCGTGCGGCTCGCGGCGCTCGCCTCGCTGCGGCGCTGGCCGGTCGCCTGGTCGGCCGTGAGCGCCGCCGCCGCCGAGGCCTTCCGCCGGTCGCTCGGCGGCGCGCCCGTCGAGGTGCTGCCGAACGCGATCGACGTGGCGTCGTGGCGTCAGCCGGCCGCCGCCGCGCGTTCGGCCTCGGACCCGCTGACCATCGTGAGCGTGATGCGGCTGATGCCCCGTAAGCGCCCGTTGCCGCTGTTGCGCATGTTCACCGACGTACGCCGCCTGGTGCCCGACCGCGACGTCCGGCTGCTCATCGTGGGCGACGGTCCGCTCCGCGGCCGGCTCGAGCGCTACGTACGCCGGCACGGGCTCGCCGACGTCGTCACCATCACCGGCCGGGTCGACCGGGACGACGTCCGGCCGCTGCTGCGCTCCGGCGCCGTCTACCTCGCGCCCGCGCCCAAGGAGTCCTTCGGGCTCGCGGCGCTGGAGGCGCGGTGTGCCGGCCTGCCGGTCGTGGCGAGCCGCCGCAGCGGGATCCGCGAGTTCGTCCGCGACCGCCGCGACGGTCTGCTCGTCGACGGCGACCGCGAGATGACCGTCGCCGTCGCCACGCTGCTCACCGACGACCTGCTTCGCGAGCGGATCCGCGCGCACAACGACCGGGTCGCGCCGGCGTACGACTGGAGCGACGTGCTCGACACGACGATGGCGCTCTACCGCACGGCGGGGGAGCGGGTCGCCGTACCGCTCCTGCAGCCGGAGGCCGTTCCGCTGTGACGACCGTCGTCTCGCTGCACGCCCACCCCGACGACGAGGTCCTCCTCACCGGCGGCTGGCTCGCGTCGCGGGCCGCGGCGGGCGACCGGGTGGTCGTGGTGTTCGCGACCGACGGGGGAGCCGGGCTGGCCGGGGTCTCGACAGGTTCGACCACGTTGAGCACCCGACGCCGGTCCGAGGGCGAGGCCGCCGCGCAGGCGCTGGGGGCCGCACGCGTCGTCTGGCTGGGGTACGACGACAGCGGCATGGCCACCACCCCCTCCGACGCGGGCCGTCGGCTCGTCGACGCCTCCGTCGTCTCGGTCGCGGGCGAGGTCGCCCGGATCCTCGACGAGGAGGACGCCGACGTCCTCACCGGGTACGACGCCAACGGCGGCTACGGCCACCCCGACCACGTCCACGTCCATCGCATCGCCCGGGCCGCCCAGGACCTGGCCCGCCGGCGCCCGCGGCTGCTCGAGGCCACCCGCGACCGCGAGCCGCTGCTGCGGCTGATCCGCGCCGCCCGCCCCTTCGCGCGGCTGCTGCCCGGGCTCACCCTCCCCGGCGACGAGATCTACACCGGCCGCGCGGAGCTCGCGTCGCTCCCGACCGAGCGCGCCGACGTACGTGCCCACCTCGAGGTCAAGCGCGCGGCTCTCCGCGCCCACCGCTCCCAGGCCGGTGGCGGCCTGCGCACCGTGGCCCTCCTCCTCGCCCTCCCGCGGCCCCTCGCGGCCCGGGTGATGGGGACGGAGTGGTTCCTGGTGGTGCCGTAGGGAAGCCGCCGTTGGCCTCGATACGACCTCGCTCGGTCTACTCAACAAACGACGGTGTCCTGACCGCTACCGCGGCTGCCGCCTCGCGTACAGCCCGAGCGGCCGGCCCAGCGCCACGAACCCGAGGACCACGCAGGTGGCCTCGACGACGGCGGCCGCCAGCGCACCGCCGGCTGTCCCGTGGTCGTCGAGGTAGCTCCACCAGAACGCGCCCACCGCACCCAGGACCGCGGTCGGCGGCAGGAGCAGGGCCGGCCGAGGCGTCCACTGCGGGACGGCTGCGGCCGTACGCCGAGCCACGGCCGCCAGGTCGGCGACCGGCGACCGCACCGATGCGTCCGCGTCGTCGCGGTGGCGGCGGGCGAGGTGGCTAGCGCGGGCCAGCGCGAGCGCGGCCAGCAGGCCGAGCGCCGGGCCGGCCAGGAGCCGCCAGGCGTCGGTCTGGCCGGGGACGCCCGCTCCGGAGGCCAGCATGGTGAGCGCGGCGAACGCGAGCGCGACCCGGCCGCGGCGGCAGAGGAGGGCGACGTCGGCCGGCGTGCCGACCTCGTCCCTCATGGCCGCGGCGCGCAGCAGTGCGAGGGCCGTCGCCACCGCGGACGTCTGGGCCGAGACGAAGAAGACGACCGCCCAGGCGACGGGCGCGGCCAGCCCGCCATCGGCCGCGTGGATCAGCGCGAGCGTCGACAACGCGATGCCGAGCACGCCGCCGGTCGTGAGCACGGTCGCCGCCCGTGCCCGCTGCACGGCGACCTCCACCTCGAAGGCACGGGCCACGTCGAGCGCCGGCCCGAACCGGCGCACCGCCTCGTCGGCGCCGGCCACCGCGGCCGCGTCCGCGAGGTGGTCGCGGCACTCGGCGAGGAAGCGCCGGCGCCGCTCACCGCGCACCCGCAGCGCGGCCTCGAGCTCGCCGAGGTAGCTGTCGACGGCGCTCATGCGATCCCTCCGACCACGCGGTCCACCGCCGAGGAGAACTCCCGCCACTCCTGCGCGGCCGCGGTGGCGTGCCGTCGGCCGGCGTCGGTCAGCTCGTAGACCCGGCGCCGGCGTCCTTCGGCCATCGCCCACGAGCTGTCGACGAGGCCCGCGCGCTCCATCCGCTGCAGCGCCGGGTAGAGCGAGCCGTCCGGCACGGTCAGCGCGCCCCGGCTGCGTGCGGCCAGCCGCTCGCTGAGCGCATAGCCGTGGCCGGGGGTGGCCAGCACCGCCAGGAGGAGTCCTTCGAGGTGCCCGCGGATCAGGTTGGTGCCCATGCGACCACGATACCCAGACAATCTAGGTATCGCCAGGAATTCAGCGGTCGCGGAACTCCCGCATCCGCCGCAGGTACGCCGGGAGCCGGCGGGTCGGGAACCGACGAGGCCAGTCGTCCGCGCGGAACCAGGCGTCGGAGCCGCCGTCGACGAACACGACGCTGCCGCACAGGAAGTCGGCGGCGTCGGACAGCATGAAGACGACCCAGTCGCCGAGCTGGCCGGCGTCGCCGTAGCCACCGATCGGTACCGGGAAGCTCCTGATCTGGCGGGCCTCGGCCGGGGTGGCGAGCTGCTTCTCGAGCAGCGGGGTCAGCACGGCGCCGGGCGCGATCGCGTTGAGCCGGATGCCGGCGCCGGCCCAGTCGCGGGTGACCGCCTGGCGGCGTACCCACCGGGCGAGGGCGATCTTGCTGCCGGCGTACGCCAGGGGAGGGGCGGCCTTCCCGAACACCCTCAGCGTCCGCAGCGCGCGTTCGGCGTCGCGCTCCAGCAGCGCGGCCACGAGCCGGTGCGGCACCATCGGCACGGTCGTCGTGGAGTTGCTGGCGAACGCCACGACCTTGGCCCGGTCGGCCGCGGCCAGCGCGGGCCGCCAGGCGTCGAGGAGCTCGACCACGCCGAGGTAGTTGACCTGCAGGATCAGCCGCGCGCGGTCCCGGCCGGTGCCCGGCCCGAGACCGGCGGCCAGCACCGCGCCGTCCAGCACGCCCTCGCACCGCTCGAGTACCGCGGTCGACGCCTGGCGCCGGCCGAGCGGGGTGGAGAGGTCGGCGACGACGTCCGCGTCGTGCAGGTCGACGGTGATGACGGCGTGGCCGGCGGCGCGCAGCCGCTCGACGACGGCCGCGCCCATGCCGGACGCGGACCCGGTGACTGCGTAGGTGCCCACGGCCCAAAACCTAGCGGGGCCTTAGAACACGTTCTAGGGTCGGGTCCATGCGTCGCTCCCTGCTGCTGACCGGCCTGTCCGGACTGCTCGTCGCCGCCCTCGCCACCGGGCCGGCCGCCTCGCCGTCGCACGCGGGCACCACGCCGTCGTACGGCGGCGATCCCTATGGCGCGGTCTGGAACATCCTGCCGCCGGGATCACGCGGCAACATCGACGCGACGCAGCTCGCGCAGGTCCTGCTCGGCGGTGGCACCACGGCGGTCGACGGCAAGAACGCGCCGGCGAACTACGCCGACCAGCTCGAGATGTACGACGCGCTCACGAAGCAGGCGCCCAGCAGCATCACCCGCGCCGACCTCTCCAGCCTGTACAAGCGGGAGAACTTCGATCCGCAGGTCGTCACCAGCGACGAGCAGCCCAAGGCCGGGGTCGACATCAAGCGCGACCAGTACGGCGTCCCGTACATCACCGGCACGACCTACGACGACACCATGTGGGGCGCCGGCTTCGCCGCCATCGAGGACCGGATGTTCCTCATGGACGTGCTGCGCCACACCGGCGCCGGGCGGATGGCCGAGTTCGTCGGCGACACCCCCGCGAACGTCGCCATGGACCAGGCCCAGCTGCGCACCGCGTTCTACACGCCCCAGGAGGCGGCCGCCCAGGTCACCAAGGTGGCGCAGCGGTACGGCGCCGCGGGCGAGCGCCTGCTGCACGGGCTCGACGCCTACATCGCCGGCATCAACGCGGCCCAGCAGAAGCTCTGCCCGCTCGGGGTGACCGGTCTGGAGTGCCCCGCCGAGTACGCCGCCCTGCAGAAGACCGTCCAGCCCTGGACCCGCGCCGACGTCGTGTACGTCGCCTCGCTGGTCGGCGGGATCTTCGGCAAGGGCGGGGGAGCGGAGGCGGCGAACGCGACCTACCTCCAGCTGCTGCGGCACCGCTTCGGCGCGAAGATCGGCGACGGCGTCTACCGCGACCTGCGCGAGAAGCTCGACGCCGGCGCGCCCACGACCGGCTCGGTGAAGATCGGGTACGGCGGAGGCCGCGGGCTCGAGCTGGGCGAGCCCGGTGTCGCGCTGCCGGACCTCGGTGGCGCGACCGCGCCGGGGACCGGCCACATCGCGAGCCGGGTGACGACACGCGGGGCTCCGCGGACCGTGGCGCCGGGGCTGCCGGCCGGTGAGGCGACCCGGCTGCAGAAGGTCCGGATCGGGTTCCAGCACGGCGGGATGTCCAACGCCGTCCTCGTGACCGCGAAGGAGTCGACGACCGGGCACCCGCTGGCCGTCTTCGGCCCGCAGACCGGCTACTACAACCCGCAGCTGCTCGTCGAGCAGGTGCTCAAGGGCCCGGGCGTCTACGCCCGCGGCGTCTCGTTCGCCGGAACCAACCTGGTCGTCGAGCTCGGGCGTGGCAAGGACTACGCGTGGTCGGCGACAAGCGCGTCCAACGACCTCGTCGACACCGTCGCGGAGCGGCTGTGCAACACCGACGGCTCGCGGCCGACGGTCGCGTCCACGGCGTACCGCGTCGGCAGCAGGTGCGTCCCGATGCGGCACGACCAGCAGGTCGAGCACACCACGCCGAACCTCACCGCGCCCGGGCTGCCGAAGACCTACACCTTCGACGTCTGGCGCACCCGGCACGGCATCGTCCAGTCCCGCACGACGGTCAAGGGCGCGCCGGTGGCGCTGGTGCTGCAGCGCTCGACGTACGGGCACGAGGTGGACTCGGTGCTGGGCTTCTCCCAGTTCAACGACCCGGGCTACGTCCACGGCGTGCAGTCCTTCTTCAAGGCCGCCAGCCACGTCGACTTCACCTTCAACTGGTTCTACGTGGACAGCAGGCACATCGGCTTCTACACGTCCTCCCTGCTGCCCCAGCGCGCGCCGGGCGTGGCATTCGACTTCCCGCGCTGGGGCGACCCGAAGTACGACTGGCGGGGGTACGTCGGCATGGCCGGCCACGCCCACCAGGTCGACCCGGCCTCGGGCTACCTCGTCAGCTGGAACAACCGGCAGACGAAGACCTGGTCCGCGCCCGACGACATCTGGTCATGGGGCGACGTCCATCGCTCGCTCGCGCTCAGCCAGCGGGTGCAGGCGGCCATCCGGGGACCGCGGAGGATCGCGATCCAGCAGCTCGTCGGCGTGATGGCCGGCGCCGCCACGCAGGACTCCCGGGCGCGCTACCTGCTGCCCGACCTGCTCGCCGTCATCGGCAACGACCGCGCGCTCGCGCCGGCCACGTCGCTGCTGCGGCAGTGGCTGACGGCCGGGGCGCCGCGGGTCGATCGCGGGCGGACCGGCGCCTACGCCTACCAGGCCGCGATCGCGCTGTTCGACTACTGGTACGAGCACGGCTCCAGCTCGCTCGCGTACGACGTGATGCGGGGCAGGCTCGGGTCGCTCGTCACCCGGGTCCCGCAGATCCTCGACGACCACCCGCGCCTGGGCCGAGGCTCGTCCTGGCTCGACGCACCCTGGTACAGCTGGGTCAAGAAGGAGCTCGACGCGCGCCTCGGCCACCCCGAGGCCACGCCGTTCACCTACCGCTACTGCGGCTCGGGGACGCTGGCGTCGTGCCGGAAGGTGTTGCGCGCCTCCCTGGCGAGCGCCGTCGCGTACGCGCTGAAGACGCAGGGCGTCTCGTCGGTGTCGCAGCTGACCTACGACAAGAGGCAGGACGACATCGTGTCCCAGACGGCCGGCGTCGTCGGCGTACGTCCCATCGACTGGCAGAACCGGCCCACCTTCCAGCAGGTCGTCGAATTCCACCGTCATCGGTGAGTCGGGCCACCCCGCTGGTAGACTGAGCGCAAGCATCGACCAGCCGAGCCGTCGGCGTACGTCGGAAACCGACGTCCCCACCGGCCGCGAACCCCCACGGGTGGCCATGCGATCGGACGAGTGGGTCGAGGATCCACGACACACGGCGGCGTCCGGGTGCACCCGCACCGGGGCCTCGTCCTGGAAGGACATCTGTGGCTCAGAGAAGCCAGCGAGGTGGCGGCCAGCGCCGCAACCGCAGCAACGCGCCCAAGCACCGCAACGAAGAGGGCATCATCCCGGTGCTCGCGAGGGTGGTGCGCGAGGTCGAGCAGGCCGTGCAGCGCCAGTCGACGGTGCTGTCGGTGCGCACGAAGTTCCAGGTCATCGCGCTCCTGGTGCGTGAGGAGCGGATGCGGATCAAGGCCGACGACACGCTGTCGGACAGCCGCCGCGCCGAGGAGCTGAAGCGGCTCGACGGCATCGCCACGATCCTGGCCCAGACGGCCGCGCGGGACTCGACGCTGTTCACGCTGCTCGACCCGGACGCGGAGATCTCCGATGACGCCCGCGCGCTGCGCCGTGAGCTGCTCGGCAAGGCCGGCGTGACCGAGCCCGAGCCGGAGGAGGCCCCGGCCGCCGCGGACAACGTCATCGCGGTCATCGACCGCCGGGTCACCCCGGTCTCGGTCGCCGCAGCCCAGCTGGCCAACCCGTTCCAGCGGCCCGAGTTCGACGGCGTACGCCCGCCCGTGCGGCCCCGCCGGCTCGCCGGCTGGGAGCTGCTCGAGCCGCTGTTCCGCTCCTTCGAGCGGGCGCCCGAGGGCGCCACGGCGATCATGGAGCTGCCTGAGCCGACGACGCTGAAGACGCCGTACGGCCGAGAGCTCATGCACCACCAGGCCCAGCTCGTCGCGTCCGCGGCGGCCGGCCACCGCACGTACCTGCTCGCCGACGAGCCCGGCCTCGGCAAGACCGCCCAGGCGCTGCTCGCGGCGGAGGCGGCCGGCGCGTTCCCGCTCCTCGTCGCCGTCCCGAACGTCGTCAAGACGAACTGGGCGCGCGAGGTCGAGCTGTGGGTCCCCAACCGGACCGCGACCGTCCTGCACGGCGACGGCGAGGATGTCGACGGCTTCGCCGACGTCTTCGTCGTCAACTACGAGATCCTCGACCGGCACATCGGCTGGCTCGGCAAGCACGGCTTCCGCGGCATGATCGTCGACGAGGCGCACTACATCAAGAACAAGACCTCGCAGCGCTCCCAGCACGTCCTGGAGATCGCGGACCGGATCCGGGCGCGGGTCCCGCGGCCGCTGATGATGGCGCTCACCGGCACCCCGCTGATCAACGACATCGAGGACTTCCGGGCGATCTGGCAGTTCCTCGGCTGGATCGACGAGAAGGTCCCGCTCGGGTCCCTGATGGAGGCGCTCGAGGAGACCGGCCTGACGCCGGCCGACCCGGGCTTCTACCCGGCCGCGCGGCGCTGCGTGGTCGACCAGGGCATCGTGCGCCGCCGCAAGATCGACGTCGCTGCCGACATCCCCGCCCGCCGGGTCGCCGACCTCCCGGTCGAGCTCGAGGGCGAGGCCGGTCGCTCGATCCGCAAGGCCGAGCAGGAGCTCGCCCGCCGGATGGTCGAGCGCTACGACACCGCGCTGGCCAACCGCCGTGCCGGCGCCGTCGTCTCCGGCATCGACCACGACCTGGTTCGCCAGGTCGCCGGATGGGAGCGCGAGGACTCCTCGACCAAGACCGGCGAGAACGTCTTCGGCATGCTGCGCCGGATCGGCCAGGCCAAGGCCGGGCTGGCCGCGGACTACACCGCCCAGCTCGCCCGCAACGTCGGCAAGGTCGTCTTCTTCGCCAAGCACATCGACGTCATGGACCTCGCCGAGGAGACCTTCGCGGCCCGGGGCATCAAGTACGCCTCGGTGCGCGGCGACCAGTCCTCGACGACCCGCCAGGCGCAGATCGACGCCTTCGTCAACGACCCCGAGGTCCACGTCGCGGTCTGCTCGCTGACCGCCGCCGGTGTCGGCCTGAACCTGCAGGTCGCGTCCAACCTGGTGCTCGCCGAGCTCTCCTGGACCGACGCCGAGCAGACCCAGGCCATCGACCGGGTCCACCGGATCGGCCAGACCGAGCCGGTCACGGCCTGGCGCGTCATCGCGACGCAGACCCTGGACACCCGGATCGCCGAGCTCATCGACCAGAAGGCGGGCCTCGCGGCCCGCGCCCTGGACGGTGCCGGGGAGACGGTGGAGACCTCGATCGACCTGCAGACCGAGGCGCTCGTCGGCCTGCTCACCGCGGCCCTGGAGGCGCGACACTAAGGTCGGTCCCATGGTTCAGGGGATCCTCGCGGTGGCCGGCGGCACCGGTCTGGTCGGCAGCATGGTGGTCGCGGAGGCGCGACGGAGGGGGTACGACGTCCGCGTCCTCTCCCGCGGCACCGGCGTCGACCTGACCAGCGGTGACGGTCTCGCCGCGGCGCTCGAGAGCGTCGAGACGGTGATCGACACCAGCAACGTGGTCACGATGGCGAGGGGCCCGGCCCTGCGCTTCTTCGAGCAGGCCACCGGCAACCTGCTCGCCGCCGAGCAGGCCGCCGGAGTGGGCCACCACGTGGCGCTTTCGATCGTCGGCTGCGACCAGGTCGACCTCGGCTACTACTTCGGCAAGCGCCGCCAGGAGGAGCTCGTCCGCGAGGGCGCGGTCCCGTGGACGATCCTGCGTGCGACGCAGTTCCACGAGTTCGCCGGCCAGATGGTCGACCGCAGCCCGGCGCCGTTCGCCCTCGGCCTGCGGATGCGCACCCAGCCGATCGCAGCCGCAGAGGTCGCGACCCACCTCGTCGACACCGTCGAGCGCGGCCCGGGTGGGCTGCTGCCCGACCTGGGCGGGTCCGAGGAGCTGCGCATGGACCGGATGATGCGCCAGTGGCTGCGCGCGACCGGCCGTCGCCGCCTGCTCGTGCCGGTCCCGATGGCCGGCAAGGCAGGGCGTCAGGTCAACGACGGCGGGCTGCTGCCCGGCCGCGAAGGCACCCTCGCCGGACCGACCTTCGCCGAGTGGTTGGCGGCCACGAGCGTCTGACCGGCGCCGAACGCCCGTCAGGCGGTTTCAGACCCTCCCCGTGCCGCGCCGAACGGACGTCCGTTCGGCCGAGCGGTGACACGGCTCTGAATCGGCTGACGGGCGTTCGGCAGTCACGCGTCGAGGGACCGCGGCGGCAGCCGGAGGACGTGCGCCTCGTGCCCCGAGGTGCGCGACATGTTCAGCCGGCGGGCCACGCACGTTGGTCTCGATACGCCGCTCGCTGGCGCTCGCGTCTACTCAACCAACGATGGGCGTTGGCCCATCTGCCTCGGTCGACCAACATCCGTCGTTGGTTGAGTAGGCCGAGCCGCGAGGCGAGGCCGTATCGAAACCAACTACTCCTTCGTCGCCAGCGTCACCAGGAAGTCGCCCGCCGGGTCGGTCCACTGCTCGGCCACCGTCAGCCCGGACGCCGCCAGCTCGGCCGCGATCCGGTCGCGGGTGAACTTCGTGGAGATCTCCATCCGGATCTCCTCGCCGGCCGCCAGGTCCAGCTCGACGTCGGCACCCGGGATCCGCACCCGTTGCGGCACCTCGGAGCGCAGCCGCAGGTCCATCCGCTGCAGCCGGGAGTCCCAGAACGGGGCGTAGCCGAACGCGTCCGGCTCGAAGTCGGCTCCCAGCTCGCGGTTGAGCACGAGGAGTCCGTTCTTGATGAACGCCTCGGTCACGCCCTCGGCGTCGTCGTAGGCACGGATCAGCCGGTCCGCGTCCTTGACCAGGTCCGTGCCGAGCAGCAGCCCGTCACCCGGCGCGAGCGAGTCGCTCAGCGCGCCGAGGAAGGCCGCGCGCTCCTCGACGTACAGGTTGCCGATCGTGCCGCCGAGGAAGACGACGAGCTTGTGGTCGTAGCGCGCCAAGTGGCCCAGGTGCAGCGTGAAGTCGCCGACCACCGCCTCGATCGCTGTCTCCGGGTAGCGCGCCTCGAGCATCGCGGCCGCGTCACGCAGCGTCGACTCCGACACGTCGACGGGCACGAACCGCTCGAGGTGCCCGGCGTCGGCGAAGGCGTCCAGCAGCAGCCGGGTCTTGTCGCTGGTGCCGCTGCCGAGCTCGACCACGGTCGTCGCGCCGCTGGCCTGCGCGATCTCCGCCGACCGCGCGGCGAGGATCGCCCGCTCCGCCTCGGTCGGGTAGTAGGCCTCGAGCCGCGTGATCCGGTCGAAGAGGTCCGACCCGGCCGCGTCGTACAGCCACTTCGGCGGCAGGGAACGCGGCTGCGAGCCGAGCCCGCGACGCACGTCCGCCACCAGGGCGGCCGCCGCCCAGTCCGACTCCAGCAGCACCTCGACCTTGTTCATGCTCCACCTCCGTCGGCAAGACGTACCCCGGACATCGCCCAACGTGCGCCGTGCGGGAAGAAATTCCGGTACGACGCCCGCGCGTGACCCGCCGGCGTCAGCGCGCACCCACCCCGCAGCACCATCTGGTTCGACATGAACTTGCCGTTGTACTCGCCGATCGCGCCCTCGGCCGGGTGGAACCCCGGATAGGGGTGGTACGCCGAGGAGGTCCACTCCCAGCAGTCACCGAACAGCTGCCGCAGCCTGCCCGTCGAGGGCCCGGCCGCCTCCGGGTGGAAGGAGGTCGTGTTCGCCAGGTTGCCGCGGACCTCCGCCTCCCGCGCCGCGTTCTCCCACTCCGCCTCGCTGGGCAGCCGCTTGCCGGCCCAGGCGGCGTACGCGTCGGCCTCGTAGTAGCTCACGTGCGTCACCGGCGCACCCGGGTCGACCGGGAACGTGCCGTGCAGGGTGTGCTCGAACCAGACGCCGTCGACCTCGGTCCAGTAGAACGGCGCCGCCCAGCCCTCGGCGTTGATCCGCGCCCAGCCGTCCGAGAGCCACAGCTCGTGCCGCCGGTAGCCGCCGTCGGCCATGAAGTCCAGCCACTCGCCGTTGGTGACGAGCCGGTCGGCCAGCCGGTACGGCGTCAGCCACTGCTGGTGGCGCGGCAGCTCGTTGTCGAAGCAGAACCCGGTGCCCTCGTGCCCGATCTCGACCAGCCCGCCCTCCACGTCGACCCAGCCCAGGGCGTCGGGCGTCGACGGGGTCGCGGGGCGTCCGGCGTACACGGGCTGGAGGGGGTTGCGCGAGAGAACGTGCTTGATGTCCATGAGCAGCAGCTCCTGGTGCTGCTGCTCGTGGTGGAAGCCGAGCTCGATCGTGGCGGCGATCCTCGCCAGCTCACCGTCGTCGAGCCGGGTGAGCAGGTCGCGCATCCGGTCGTCGACGTTGGCGCGGTAGACGCCGACGTCGTGCGCGCCCGGGCGCGAGATCAGCCCGCGCTCGGGCCGGTTGTACCGCGGCCCGACGCCCTCGTAGTAGCTGTTGAAGAGGAACCAGTACGTGTCCTGGAAGGGTGCGAAGTCGCGCTCGTGGTCGGCCAGGACGAACGTCTCGAGGAACCAGGTGACGTGCGCGCGGTGCCACTTCGTCGGTGAGACGTCGGGCATCGACTGGACGGTCTGGTCCTCGGGGGACAGGGGGAGTGCCAGCTGCTCGGTGTGCGCGCGGACCTCGTCGAAGCGGGCCCGGAGGGCCTGCGGATCGGCGGTCGCGCTCGGGGAGGGGAGCGTCGCGGTCATGCAGAACAACGTAGTGCGCGGCGCCGACAACGCCAGGGGAAAAAACCTTACGAACCGGTGATCAGTGCGGGTCAGGGGTGAGGAGCTGCTGCAACGCTGCGCCGTACTCCTCGATGACGTCCTGGTGCGCGGCCCGCGCCAGGACCGGGTCCTCCTGGAGCACCAGCATGGTGAGCAGGCCGCCGATCTGGGCGAGGAGAAGCGCCGCCCGCAGCTCGCGACGGCGGCCGGTGAGCCGGGCGGCGAGCGGCTCGACGAACATCTCGGCGGTACGCCGCTGCAGCGCCGCGCGCACCTGCTCGTGGTGGGACGCCTGGGCGAGCGCCAGGTACTGCTGGCGGAACTCGCTGCCGCTGCGGCCCAGGAAGTAGCGGACCAGCGATCGGCCGAGGTCCTCCAGCGGTCCGTCGAGCAGCTCGTCGACGCCGGGCCCGGACGCCATCACCCCGAGGAACAGCAGCTCCTTGGAGCCGAAGTGCCGGATGACGAGGGCGGGGTCGACGCCGGCCTCCGCGGCGATCGCCCGCACCGAGACCGCGTCGTACGCCTTCTCGGCGAACAGCCGGCCCGCGGCCTCCGCGATGGCGTCACGCGTCGCGACGCCGGCGGGGCGCAGGGTGCGGGCGGGGGACTCCTTGGTCACAGGTCCAACGGTAGCGAGCGTCAACGGCGTTGACACCGCCGGTGCCACCGGCCGTGATCGTGCCCGGGAATAAGATGGGTTGTCCGGAACTGTCCGCGACAACATTTAACGATAACCGCCGAAACCCACCCTGCGGTCCGTCGTTGGACGGGTCGTAGGGCGGGTTACGGCGATGTCTGGGGGGTGTCGCCGTGACCCGCCCGGTGCCTGTTCGCGGGCGTCTTCGTGCGCTTCTTCGCGTGCTGCATCGGGGCGACCACGGTCGCGTCCACGGTGAACCGCAGGTGGTCGTCGCGCGGCTTGCCGCCGCACGAGAGCAGGGTGCCGCGATCGCACACGTAGCGCCCCGACCCGTTGACCAGCGTCAGCACCACCGAACCGACCCGCGCCGGCGCGAAGTCGGCGACGACGACGCCCGTGCCGCGGCGCAGGACCACCGGCCAGCTGCGCCCGTGCCCGTCGCGGGTCCGGATCGTGACCACGGCCCGTGCTCGGTGGCGCGGTCCGTGCACGGTGAGCTGCAGCCGGCGGGCGGCGCCGGTGGCCGGCGGCCGGAAGATCAGGTCCTGCGCGGCGAGGTGGTCGACCCGGGCGGTGAGCGTGCGCGTGCCGCGGGCGTGCCGCATGCGGGCGCGATCGGCGTACGTCGCGCTCGGCCATGTCCTCCCCTCGGGATAGGTGCCGACCGGGTCGAGGTTCGCGACGGCGTACGCCGCGAGCGCGTCGGCCAGTCCCGACGTCGTGCCCGTCCGCCGGTTCAGCACGTGGCTGAGCGCCGGGATCGAGGACTGGGCCGGTGCGCCCTTCCGCGCGTCGACGCGGTTCCAGACCTGACGGATCAGCCCGTCGCCGTACCGCTGCGTCAGGAACTCCCAGAACGCCCAGTTGCCGTACTGCGCCAGACCGGTGGTGCTGTAGCTGTCGAGCGGTACGCCGGGCCGGTGCAGGTCGCCGTAGGGGAGGTAGCGCCGGTTGTCGTTGGCCGCGTCGGCGTAGCTCTCCTCCATCCAGACCGCCGTGCTCTCCATCAGCCACGGGTCGGCGCGGAAGTCGTAGCCGAATTGGATCGCGTGGAAGAACTCGTGCGCGGCGGTGACCTCGAGGGACACCTGCCGGGGAGCGCCGTACTGCTTCGTCGAGAAGTCGTTGTCGAGCACGCAGTAGCCGGACGCGGTCATCGGCTGGCCCTTCACCCGCGTCTCGGGGGCGCAGTAGCCGTAGAGCCCGCGGGCGCCGAGGTCGGTGAGGTAGACGTCGAACCGGCCGTCGCCACCACGCCTGCCGTCGCTGGGCGGGCGGCGGAAGCCGAGGTCGTCCACCTCGTGGGTCCACACGCTGCCCATGGTGCGCAGGACGTGCCGCACCCAGCCCTTGTTCGGCGGCGCGTCGGCGCCCGAGCGCACGTAGTGCACGCAGATCCGGCGTCCGCACAGCTCGGTCGCGCTCTTCGTGTAGCCGTCGCCCTGCGGGTCCTGCGATCCGTCGGTGGGGCGGGCCAGGATCGCGCTGGCGACCATCCGGTCGAAGATCCCGAACTCCGAGCGGGCCACGAACAGGTCGCGCAGCTGGAGGGTGAGCTCGGGGGTGTCGGCGCGCTTCGCGGGCCGGTGGTGGCCCTGTGCCGCGCGGGCGGGAGCCGGGGCCACTGCGACGACGGTGAGGAGCGTGAGGATGAGCGCGGGCAGCACCAGCACACGGATGGCGTTCGGGCGCACGACAAGCTCCTCGGTCCGGGGAAGGTGACCAGGTTCGAGTAGACCAGCGCTCGGGCCCGCAGCGTGGGAGGTGGCCGTCCTGCCCGGGAACGTGTCGCCGGTAGGGAAGGATGCCGGGTGTGAGTGGACCTGCGATGCCGACCGACGCCGCCGCGGACGCCGTACGTCGCCGCCGGCTGCGTGAGATGCGCACGGTGGCCGTCTCCCTGCTCGGCCTCGCTGCGGTCGTGTACGTCGCCACGCTCGGCCGGCACGGCGCCTGGGGCTTCGTCAACGCCGGGGCCGAGGCGTCCATGGTCGGCGCGATGGCCGACTGGTTCGCGGTGACCGCGCTGTTCAAGCACCCGCTGGGGCTGCCGATCCCGCACACCGCGCTCGTGCCGAAGCGGAAGAACGAGTTCGGCAAGGGGCTCGAGGAGTTCGTCGGCGAGAACTTCCTGCAGGAGTCGATCATCCGCGAGCGCGTCCTCGGCGTGCACATCGCCGAGCGCGTGGGGGACTGGCTCGCCGTCGACGCCAACAAGCAGCGCGTCGTCACCGAGGTCGCCGAGGTCGCCCGGGTCGCGCTGGGGAAGGTCCGCGAGGAGCACATCGAGGCCCTGGTCAACGAGGCGCTGACGCCGCGCTTCCGCGAGGAGCCGATCGCACCCCTGCTGGGCGGTCTGCTCGACGAGGCGCTGCGCGACGACCTGCACCACGGCGTCGTCGACCTGATGATCGAGGAGATGCACGACTGGCTCGTCGCCAACCCCGACACGGTGCACGAGGTCATCGGGGAGCGTGCGCCGTGGTGGGCGCCGGAGTCGGTCAACACCTACGTGATCGGCAAGCTGCACGTCGAGATGGTGCGGTGGCTCACCGACATCCGCGACACCCCCGACCACCGCGCCCGCAAGGCGCTCGACTCGATGCTCCAGCGGCTCGCCGGCGACCTGCAGACCAACCCCGCCACCCAGGAGCGCGCCGAGCGGCTCAAGCTGCGGGTCCTGGACCACCCGGCCGTCATCGCCACCGCCATCACGGTCTGGAAGTCGCTGCGCAACGCCCTGCTCACCTCGCTCGGCGAGCAGGACGGCGCCGTACGCCGCCGCCTCATGATCGAGGTCGACGCCCTCTCCCTGCGGCTGCGCTCCGACCCCGAGCTGCGCGAGCGCGTCGACCGGCTCTCGGCCGACGCCGCGGTCTTCGCCGTCGACCGCTACGGCGACGAGCTGACCAAGGTCATCACCCACACCATCGAGCGGTGGGACGGCAAGGAGGCCGCGCGCCGCATCGAGCTGCACGTCGGCCGCGACCTGCAGTTCATCCGGATCAACGGCACCATCGTCGGTGGACTGGTCGGCGTGGTGATCCACGCGATCTCGGTCATGCTCGGTGGTTGAGCAGCCGCGAGCGCCAGCGAGCGGCGTATCGAAACCACCGGTCACTACGCTGGTCCCGTGTTCAGTCGGAGGAAGAAGGCCCAGCAGCCCGAGGTCGTCGACGTCCCGATCAAGGACGAGATGATCCGGCTCGGTCAGTTCCTCAAGCTGGCCAACCTCATCGACAACGGCGCCGACGCCAAGATCGTGTGCCCTGCCGGGGACGTCAGCGTCAACGGCGAGGTCGAGACCCGGCGCGGCCGGCAGCTGTTCACGGGCGACGTCGTCGAGCTGGGCGGGCAGGCGGCCCGGGTCGCGTCCGGCGACGTACCGGACGACCTGCCGTGGTGAGCTGACGGCTCTCTCGCGGCCGCCCGGCCCGGAAGCGGACCGATCGGTGACAGCGGGGCTGGTGCGGCTCCGTGGAGTGCGCACCAGCCCCACTGGTCACGATGGGTCCGTCAGGAGACACCCAGCAGGTCGACGACGAAGATCAGCGTCTCGCCGCCCTTGATGACGCCGCCGGCGCCACGGTCGCCGTAGCCCAGGTGCGGCGGGATGACCAGCTTGCGCCGACCGCCGACCTTCATGCCCTGCACGCCCTGGTCCCACCCGGAGATGACCTGGCCGATGCCGAGCTGGAACTTCAGCGGGGTCCCGCGGTTGTACGACGCGTCGAACTCCTCGCCGGTGCTGTGCGCGACGCCCACGTAGTGCACGTCGACGGTCGCGCCGGCCGTGGCCTCGGCACCGTCACCGACGGTGATGTCCTCGACGACCAGGTCGGCGGGCGGGTCGAAGTCGGGGAAGTCGATCTCAGGCTTCTCTGCAGTCATGGGGGCGAGCCTAGTCCCGGTGGAGGATCGCCCGGTGGTCGAGGCGAGGGCACCGCTCGACAAGGGGCGGCCGAACGCCCGTTCGCGCCGCCCTACGGCCGCGGCACCGGCAGCGGCCCGAAGACCTGGTTGCAGGTGGCGCCGGAGCAGGTGGAGAGGATGTCGAGGCGGGCCTGGAGGGCCGTGCGGACGTCGGCGTAGCGGGCGTCGTCGAAGACGTTGGTGAGCCCGTAGGGGTCCACGCGGCGGTCGAAGAGCAGGCCGGAGGTGAGGTCGCTGGGGTTGACGCCGTACAGGTAGCGCGCGGTGGTGACGCCGCGGAAGGCGAAGCCGGGGCTGCTGTCGTCGATCGCGTCGCCGGTCTGCACCAGCAGCGTGTCGCGCAGCGGCTTCCGCGACCCCAGCACGTCGAGCAGGCTGAGGCCGTCCTGGGTCCGGCCCGGGACCGCTCCCGCGATCTGGAGGTACGTCGCCGGCAGGTCGACCAGGCTCACCGGCGCCTGCGACACGACCCCCGCGGGGAAGTCCGGGCCGGCGGCCACGACCGGGACGTCGAGGGACTCGTCGGTGATCCAGTTCTTGCCGTGCAGCTGGTGCTCGCCCAGGTTGAAGCCGTTGTCGGAGATGAACACGATGTCGGTGTGGGCGAGCTCGTGGGTCCGCCGCAGGGTCCGCACGATCTTGGCGACGCCGTCGTCGACGGAGCGCAGCGCGCAGATCCGCGCCCGCGACTCGGTGACGTAGCGGTCGGCCGGCAGGATCGGGCTGCTCATGCCGGCCGGCAGCCCGTTGACCGTGGCGGTGAGGAACGCGGGGTTCGTCAGGTAGCCCGGCTGCAGCGTGTCGCAGGCGTGCGCGTACGCCGGCGCCGGCACCGGCAACGAGTAGCCCGAGCTGTCGACGGTGTCGTGCGGCGCCAGGTAGTTCGCGACGACGTAGAACGGGCGGTCCGAGCGGTGCCCGGCGCGGATGGCGCGGTCGGTGAAGCGGGTCGTCGTACCGGCGACGTAGCCGTGGATCAGCGGGCCGCCGTAGTAGCGGACCGCGTCGTAGTTGTAGACCTGCCGGATCGCGGCCTTCCACATGTCCCAGCCGCTGATCCGCTCCTGGCCGTCGTAGGCGTTGAGGTACTTCCCGACGAACGCCGTGTAGTAGCCGGCCCCCTGCAGCCACAGACCGAGGTTGTTGTCGGGGTCGATGAGGGACGGGAATCCGCCGTACGGACCGGTGTTGTGGTGCACGCCGTTGTTCTGCGCGTACTCACCGGTCGTCAGCTCGGCCCGCGCCGGGCAGCACATCGGGTGCGGCGAGATCGCGCGGCTGAACCAGACGCCGCGGTCGACCAGCAGCTTCTGGACGTGCGGCAGGTAGGCCAGCTCGTCGGTGCGCATGTCGTCGGTGACGACCATGACGATGTTGTGCTTCTTGGCCTCCACCGCGGGCGACGGGGAGATCGAGGGGACCGGCTCCGGCACGACGGGTCGGGCCGCCGGGACCTGGCGTGGCGGCGAGGCCAGCACCACCACGGCACCGGCGACGGCCGTCACGAGGATCGCGAGGGCAGCGATGAGGAGGGTGCGCGCCGAGATGCCGGCGCGCCCGTCGGGCCGGGTGCTCAACCCTGGTGCACGTAGCTGTCGAGCTGGTCGCGCTCGAACTGCAGCTGGTCGATCTTGTGCTTCACCAGGTCGCCGATGCTGACGATGCCGACCAGGGCACCGTCGTCGACCACGGGGATGTGCCGGAACCGAGCGGTCGTCATCACGCCCATGACGTCGTCGAGCGCGTCGTCGGGCGCACAGGTGCGCACGACCTCGGTCATGATCGCGCCGACAGTGTTGTTCACGACCGTCCCGTCGGCGTGCAGGTGCCGTACGACGTCGCGCTCGCTGACGATGCCGTCGAGGGACGTGCCGTCGCGACTGACGATCACGGCGCCGATGTTGTGCTCGGAGAGCACGGCCAGCAGCTCGCGAACGCCTGCCTCGGGCTGGATCGTCACGACCTCGGGCGAGGCCTTCGCGTGGAGTACGTCGCCGATGCGCATGGGGCTGACGTTACTCCGCCGGTGCCCCGCTGTCGTCGGATTCGGGGCGACGCCGCGACCGCAGGTCGGAGACCGAGCCGGGTCCGTGCTGCGGCCAGTCGGGGTCGTCGTCCTCGCCGCCGACGCTGCCGACGAACGCGAGAGCAGCGTCGTGCAGGTGCCCGTTGGACGCCAGCGCGTTGCCGCCCCAGGGGCCGTCGGCGCCCGCCAACGACGTGAACCGCCCACCCGCCTCGCGCACGATGATGTCGAGCGCGGCCATGTCGTACACCTCGAGCTCGGGCTCGACGGCCAGGTCCACGGCACCCTCCGCGAGGAGCATGTAGGACCAGAAGTCGCCGTACGCCCGGGTGCGCCAGCAGCGCCGCATCAGCGCCAGGAAGTCGTCGCCGAGGCCGGCGTCCTCCCAGCCGCCCAACGAGGCGTAGGAGAGGGACGCGTCCTCCAGGCGACGTACGTCGGACACCTCGCAGCGGGTCGGCTTGATCAGCTTGCCCGTCCACGCGCCGCCGTCCTTGACCGCCCACCAGCGCCGCTGCAGGGCCGGGGCGGACACGACGCCGAGGACCACCTCGTCGTCGACGGCGAGCGCGATCAGGGTCGCCCAGACGGGGACGCCGCGGACGAAGTTCTTGGTGCCGTCGATCGGGTCGACGATCCAGCGCCGCTGGGAGTGGCCGGACGTGCCCTGCTCCTCGCCCGTGACGGCGTCGCGGCTGCGGGCCTTCGCGAGGGTACGCCGGATCGACTCCTCGACCGCGCGGTCGGCATCGGTGACCGGGGTCAGGTCGGGCTTGCTCATCACGTGCAGGTCCTGCGCCTTGAACCGGGTCATGGTGAGGGAGTCCGCGTCGTCGGCGAGCAGGTGCGCGAGCCGCAGGTCGTCGGTGTAGTCGGTGCCAGCCACCCGCTCAATCTAGTGGCCGCGACTCGAGGTCATCCCTCGCCGTCTCCGCAACCGTGCCCTAGCGTGATTCCCGTGCTGCCCCATGCCGACCTCGTGACCGTCAACGGCCTGCCGCTCCACCCCCTGGTCGTGCACGCGACCGTGGTCCTGCTGCCGGTGACGGCGCTGCTCGCGCTCCTCTACGTCTACCGCGCGAACACCGGCTCCCGGCTCAAGCCGCGCGAGGACGGCAAGCTGCGGGTGGCGCTGCTCGTGCTGGCCGTCGGGTGCGCGGCGTTGGTGTGGCTCACCCGGTTCAGCGGCTTCCAGCTGCGCGACGCGCTGGGCATGCCGGTGGCCGTGGTCCGCCGGCACGAGGTGTGGGCGGACCGGCTCGCCTGGGCGACGTACGCCTTCGCGCTGGTGGCCGTCGTCGTCTCCTTCCGCGACCAGCGTGCCGACTGGATGCGCGGGTTGCTGCACGCGCTGCTCGTGGTCGCTGCGGTCACCGTCGTGGTGCTGTGCGCCTTCGCCGGCGACGCCGGGGCCCGGCTGGTCTACGGAAGCGTCAGTAGTCGGTGACGGAACGGGCCGCGAGGAGCCGCCGGAAGGAGGCGACCCGGTCGGGGTCGGCCTCGCCGCGCCCGATGGCCTCGTCCAGCCCGCACTCCGGCTCGTCCTCGCCGTGCGTGCAGCCGCGCGGGCAGTCCTCGGTCATCTCGTCGAGGTCGGGGAACGCCTCGATCAGCTGCTCGGGCTGCACGTGCGCGAGCCCGAAGGACCGGATGCCCGGGGTGTCGATGATCTGACCGGCACCGTCCGGCAGCTCCAGCAGGTACGCCGAGGTCGACGTGTGCCGGCCGCGCCCGGTGACCGCGTTGACGTGGCCGGTCTCGCGGTGCGCGTCGGGTACGAGCGCGTTGACCAGGGTCGACTTCCCGACACCGCTGTGCCCGATCAGCACGCTGGTGTGCCCCTCGAGCACCTCGCGGACGGCCGCGAGGTCGCCGCCACGCTGCGTGACGACGTACGGGACCCCCAGCGAGCGGTACGTCGACAGCAGCGACTCGGGGTCCTTCAGGTCGGCCTTCGTCAGGCAGAGCACCGGCTTCATCCCCGAGGCGTACGCCGCCACCAGGGCCCGGTCGATCAGCCGCGGCCGGGGCTCCGGGTCGGCGAGCGCGGTCACGACCACGAGCTGGTCGGCGTTGGCGACGATGATCCGCTCGACCGGGTCGTCGTCGTCGGCCGTGCGCCGCAGCGTGGTGCTGCGCGGCCTGACCTCGACGATCCGCGCCATCGTGCCGTCGTTGCCCGAGACGTCCCCGACGACGCGCACGTGGTCACCGACCACGACGCCCTTGCGGCCCAGCGGTCGCGCCTTCATCGCGTAGACGGACCGCCCGTCGATCAGCAGCGTGAAGCGGCCGCGGTCGACGGTGATGACGAGGCCGTCGACGGCGTCGTCGTGGGTGGGACGGTCCTTGGTCCGGGGGCGGGTACGCCGGCGCGGTCGGTCGTAGTGCTCGACGTCGTGCTCGTCGTACCTCGCCATCAGAACAGCCCGGCCCAGAAGGTCGCGAAGTCCGGGAAGGTCTTGCCGGTGGTGGCGATGTCCTCCACCTCCACGCCCGGCACCGCGGCGCCGATGATGACGCCGGCGTGGGCCATCCGGTGGTCGGCGTAGGTGTGGAAGACGCCGCCGTGCAGGGGAGCGGGGCGGATCTCCAGGCCGTCCTCGAGCTCGGTCACGTCGGCGCCCAGCGCACCCAGCTCCCGGGCCAGCGCGGCCAGCCGGTCGGTCTCGTGGCCACGGATGTGCGCGATGCCGGTGAGCCGCGACGGCGAGGAGGCGAGCGCGCACAGCGCCGCGATCGCCGGCGCGAGCTCGCCCACGTCGTGCAGGTCGAGGTCGACGCCCTCCAGCTCGGCCGGGCCGGCGACGGTGAGGCCGTCGTCGGACAGCTCCACCGTGCAGCCCATGTCGGCGAGGATCTGGCGCAGCGCGTCGCCGGCCTGGGTCGTGCGCCACGGCCAGTTGCGCACGGTCACGGTGCCCCCCGAGACGGCGGCGAGCGCCAGGAACGGCGCGGCGTTGGAGAGGTCGGGCTCGATGGCTTCGTCGTGGGCCCGGACGGCCCCGGGCGCGACGACCCAGCGGTTGGCGTCGGAGTCGTCGACCACTACCCCGCGGTCGCGCAGCATCGCGACGGTCATGTCGATGTGGGGCTGGGACGGGATCGGCGCCCCGTCGTGGCGGACGTCGACGCCCTGCTCGAACCGCGCCCCCGCGAGCAGCAGCGCGGACACGAACTGCGAGGAGGCGCTGGCGTCGATGACGACGGTGCCGCCGGCGACCGTGCCGGTGCCGCGCACCGTGAAGGGCAGCCGGTCGCCCTCGGAGATGTCGATGCCGAGGCCGCGCAGCGCGCTGAGGATCTCGCCGACCGGCCGGTTGCGCATGTGCTCGTCGCCGTCGAAGGCGACCTCACCGTCCACCAGGCCCGCGACCGGCGGTACGAACCGCATCACGGTGCCGGCCAGCCCGCAGTCGACGCTGGCGCCGGTCGGAGCCCCCGACAGCGGGGTCACGGCCCAGTCCACGCCCGAGGTGTCGACGGTCGCGCCGAGCGCGGTCAGCGCCTGCGCCATCAGCAGCGTGTCGCGCGAACGCAGCGCCCGGCGTACGACCGACGGCCCGTCGGCCAGCGCCGCCAGCACCAGCGCGCGGTTGGTGAGCGACTTGCTGCCGGGCAGCCGCACGACGGCCTCGAGTCCGGGGGTGGCGACGGGAGCGGGCCAGAGGTCGGTAGTCATGACGCGCGAGAGTTTACGGCCCACGGCACGAGCCCTCACCGCGCGAGCCCACGCCGGGCACGCACCTCGCTGCGTTACGGACGCTCGACGTACGCCCGGTATGCCATCGCGCCCGCGCCTTGCGATGCACGCACCCGGCGCACGCTCGAGCGACGATGGCTCGTGCCGAGGGCCTACGGTTGCCTGCATGTGCGGTCGCTACGCATCCAGCCGGTCTCCGGAGGACCTCGTCGAGGAGTTCGACGTCCTGGACCCGCGGTTCGAGGCGCCGCTGGCGCCGTCGTACAACGTCGCGCCGACCGACAAGGTCTACGCGGTGATGGAGCGCGCCCGCACCGAGGAGGACGGCAGCAAGGGCGATCCGGTGCGCCAGCTCCGCGAGCTGCGCTGGGGCCTGGTGCCGTCGTGGGCCAAGGACGCGAGCATCGGCAGCCGGATGATCAACGCCCGGCTGGAGACCGCGCCGGAGAAGCCCGCGTTCCGCAAGGCCTGGGCGAGCAGGCGCTGCCTGCTGCCGGCCGACGGCTACTTCGAGTGGTACGACACCCAGCAGACGACGGCCAAGGGCAAGCCCGTCAAGCAGCCGTTCTTCATCACGCCGGCCGACGGGTCGATCCTCGCGATGGCCGGTCTCTACGAGATCTGGCGCGACCGCAGCCTGCCCGAGGACGACCCCGAGGCGTTCCGGTGGAGCTGCACGATCCTCACCACCGAGGCGGAGGACGAGATCGGGCAGATCCACGACCGGATGCCCCTGATCGTGCCGCGCGACCGCCGCGACGCGTGGCTGTCGCCGGCCACCACGGCCGACCACCTCACCGAGCTCGTCGTGCCGGCGCAGCAGAGCGGGCTGCGCGCGTACCCGGTCTCGCCGGCCGTCGGCAACGTCCGCAACAACAGCCCCGAGCTGGTCGAGCCAATGCCCGCGGACGGCGAGGAAGACGAGGAAGGCGGTCTGTGGTGACCGAGAGGATCATCCCCACCGAGTACGGCGAGGGCCGGCTGGTCACCCGCCGAGCGACCCGCCCGATCGCGACCCTGCTGCTCAGCCACGGCGCCGGCCGCGGCATCGACTCGCCCGACCTCGAGGCGCTCGCCGTCGAGCTGCCCAGGCTCGGGATCAGCGTGCTGCTCTGGGAGCAGCCGTGGGTCCGCGCCGGACGGAAGGTCGCGAGTCCGCCGGCCACCCTCGACGTCGGCCTGCGCGCGGCGGCGTCCACCCTGCGTCCCACGAACCCGCTCGTGGTGGGCGGTCGCAGCGCCGGCGCCCGCTCGGCGCTGCGCTGCGCCACCGACCTCGGGGCCGCCGGGTGCCTGGCGATCTCGTTTCCGCTGCACCCGCCCGGCAAGCCGGAGCGGAGTCGTCTCGACGAGCTGGTCGGCGCCGGCGTACCCACCCTGGTGGTGCAGGGGGAGCGTGACCCGATGGGCAGGCCCGAGGAGTTCCCCGACCCGCTGCCCGCGGAGGTCGCGATGGCCGTCGTACCGGCTGCCGACCACGGGCTGAAGGTGCCGAAGGCCGCCCCGCTGAGCCAGGACGACGCGCTCGACCTCGTGGCGGAGTCCGCGGCGGAGTGGATCACCCGCGACATCGCCGGGAACGCTCGCCGGGAATGAAGGCCGCGGATGAGGCGTTGCGGTTCACATGATGGCGACGTTGGAGAGGCCCGCGACGAGCGGAGCCGTAGGCTGGGGCCCGATGCCCGACACTCCTGACCTGACCTCGCTGGACGACCTCGACCTCGACGACCTCACCGCGCTCGGTGACGCCGAGGAGATCGATGTCGCCACGGAGACGCCCGAGGCGCGCGCCGCGCGGTTCGAGCGCGACGCCCTGCCCTACCTCGACCAGCTCTACTCGGCGGCCATGCGGATGACCCGCAACCCTGCCGACGCCGAGGACCTGGTCCAGGAGACCTTCGCCAAGGCGTTCTCCGCGTTCCACCAGTTCCGGCCGGGCACCAACCTCAAGGCGTGGCTCTACCGGATCCTGACCAACACCTTCATCAACTCCTACCGGAAGAAGCAGCGGCAGCCGCAGCAGTCGCTCACCGGTGACAGCGGGGACGTGGAGGACTGGCAGCTCGCCCGGGCCGAGGCGCACACCTCCGGTGGACTGAAGTCCGCCGAGATGGAAGCGCTGGAGCACCTCCCGGACAGCCAGGTCAAGGAGGCGCTCCAGCGCCTGCCCGAGGAGTTCCGGCTCGCGGTCTACCTGGCGGACGTGGAGGGATTCGCGTACAAGGAGATCGCCGAGATCATGGACACCCCGATCGGGACGGTCATGTCCCGCCTGCACCGCGGTCGCCGCCAGCTGCGCGACATGCTCTCGGACTACGTCAGCTCCGGCGGAGACGCCCCGCTCGATGGGGGAAAGCGATGAGCGCCCACGGTCACACCCACGACAGCGCGGCCGAGGAGGCCGACTGCGTCGAGTTCCTCGACCGCATCGTCCGGCTGATCGACAACGAGCTGCAGGAGGGCGACTGCGCGATCGTGCGCGCCCACATCGACAGCTGCAACCCCTGCCTGGAGCGCTACAACCTGCAGCGCACCGTCAAGGCGCTCGTCGCGCGCTCCTGCGCCGAGCAGGCGCCGGCCGAGCTGCGTGAGCGCGTCCGGATCCGGATCTCGCAGATCAAGGTCGAGATCACCGAGTCGTAGAGGCAGTCGGCTCGCTCCTGGTTTTCGGGGCCCACGGGGCGGAGCCCCGTGTGTGAGGATGAGCGCCATGAAGACCGTGCTCATCACCGGATGCTCCTCCGGCATCGGCGCCGCGACCGCCGCCCGCCTCCTCGACGCCGGGTGGGAGGTCTGGGCCAGCGCCCGCCGTCCCGAGACGCTCGGTGACCTGCAGGCCGCCGGCTGCCGAACGGTCGCCCTCGACGTCACCGACGAGGGCTCGATGGCCACCGCCGTGCAGACCGTCCTCGACGGTTCGGGTCGCATCGACGCCCTCGTCAACAACGCCGGCTACTCCCAGTCCGGTGCGCTGGAGTCGGTCGACGTCGACGACGTACGCCGCCAGTTCGAGACCAACGTCTTCGGCCTGCTGCGCCTCACCCAGCTGGTCCTGCCGACGATGCGCGAGCAACGCTCCGGCCGGATCGTCAACATCGGCTCGATGGGCGGCAAGCTCACGTTCCCCGGCGGTGGTGCCTACCACGCCAGCAAGTACGCGATCGAGGCCATCTCCGACGCGCTGCGCTTCGAGGTCGCCGGCTTCGGGGTCCAGGTCGTGCTCGTCGAGCCGGGCCTGATCACCACGGAGTTCGACGCGAAGGTCGCCGCCGGCATGCCGGACGGCGAGGGTCCGTACGCCGCCTTCAACGCCGCCGTCCTCAAGGCCACCACCGAGGCGTACGCCGGCCCGATGGCCCGCTTCGGAGGGCCGCCCGAGGCCGTGGCGAAGGTGATCACCAAGGCACTCACCACGAAGCACCCGAAGCCGCGGTACACGGTGACCCCGTCGGCGCCCGCGGCGATGATCACCCGCCGGGTGCTCGGCGATCGCGGCTGGGACCTCGCCATGAAGGCGCAGTTCCCCCAGCCGCGGGCCTGAGCCCGTCCCATCCGCGGGGGGCGATTTCGGTCCCGCCGCGGATCCTGGGACACTGACCTGAACCGTACGTAGGAGGAACCATGGGCAAGACCGGCCGCAAGCGCCGCGCTCGGAAGAAGAAGGGCGCGAACCACGGCAAGCGCCCCAACGCCTGAGCGACGTTGACGTCGACGAACCCCGGACCACCGGTCCGGGGTTCTCGCATTCTTGAGCCGCCAGTCGCGGACCGAGGAACGAGGTCCGCGGCGGTGCCTCAGCCCAGGAGGTCCGGGTGGAGCTCGCGCAGGAAGTCGACGAGCGTGAGCACCAGGTCCGCCCGGATCGGCGGCGGCTCGTGCCCGAGCGCGAGCACCAGGTAGAGCGAGCGCAGGAACGCGTCGGCGTTGAGGCCGGCCGCCGCAGGCCGGTCCCGCAGCGCCCGGGCACCGATGCGGGCCGCCCACTCCTCGACCTCGTCCAGGAGCAGCAGGTCGCGCCGCAGCAGCCGTACGGCGGCCCGCGCGAGCCGGTCCGCGTCGCCGGCGGGCCAGGGGCTGGGCGTGTCGGCCACGACCCGCTCGCCGACCACGTCGAGAATCGCTCGTAGCTCACCACGCCCGCAGTACGGCGAGGCGGCAAGCTCGCCGACCGCGTCCGCGCCGACCGCGATCGCGCCGGCGCCCAGCTCGGTCTCGGCCAGCAGCCAGGTCGCCAGCCGGTCGCCCCACTCCAGCACCTTCTCGCGCGGCACCAGCGCCCGGCTGTTGTCGCGGGCGAGCACGGCACCGAGCACGGCCGCCGAGGACGTACGCCGCAGCACGGCGTGGTCCGCCGGGCTCGTCGCGGTCAGCCCGGTCGCGATGCCGTCGCCGAGGCCGACCATCAGGTCGTCGTACACACCGCGCTCGATCCAGGTGGTCAGCACGGCGACCGCGACCTCGGTCCGCAGCGCCGGGTCGGGGTCACCGAGCAGGCCGGTGAGCTCCGCGGTCAGGTCGGCCAGAGCAGGCCCCTCGGGCACGCGGAAGCCCGCTTCCGGCACGCGTCGCCAGTCCACCACCATCAGGCCCTCCACGGCCACGTACCCCCACAAGCACAGTCCCCGGGACTCCATTGTGCCTGATGGCCTAACCTCACCCACGTGCCGACCCTGCCCGCCATCGCACGGCGCCACAGCGACCTCGCGGATGCCGACGTCGCGTGGCTGCAGCTGCTGATGGCCGACTGGCAGATCCTCGCCGACCTGTCCTTCGCCGACCTCGTCCTGTGGCTCCCGGACCGGCGCGGCGAGGGCTTCTGGGTCGGCGCCCAGGTGCGTCCCACGACCGGTCCGACGGCGTACGTCGACGACATCGTCGGCACGTCCCTCCCGGCCGGTCGGCGGCCGCTGGTGGACGCCGCGTACGAGCTGGGCCGGATCATGCGCGAGGGCGACCCGGAGTGGCGCGACGACGTTCCGGTGCGCGTGGAGGCCGTCCCGGTACGACGCGAGGGGCGCGTCATCGCCGTCGTCAGTCGCACCACCAACCTGCTGGGCATCCGCACGCCCAGCCGCCTCGAGCTCAGCTACCTGCAGACCGCGGGCGACCTCAGCAAGATGCTCGCGGCCGGGACGTTCCCGGCGGCCGGCCAGCGCAGCGACCATGCCGACTCGCCGCGGGTCGGTGACGGATTCCTGCGCGTCGACGGGGCCGGGCGCGTCGTCTACGCCAGCCCCAACGCCCTCTCGGTCTACCGCAAGCTCGGCCTGACCGACGACCTCGCCGGCCACGTGCTCGCCGATCTCACCCGCGACCTGGTGCCCGCCCGTTGGCGCCCGGACGAGGAGACGCTCAGCGCCGTCCTGGGCGCCCGCGCCTCACGCGACCTGGAGCTCGGCGCGCCCGGCTCGGGCGCCGGCGAGGGTGCCGTGCTCATCGTGCGCTCCATCCCGCTGCGCTCCGGCGCCGAGCTGGTCGGCGGGCTGATCCTCGTCCGCGACGTCACCGACCTGCGCCGCCGCGATCGCGAGCTGGTCACCAAGGACGCCACGATCCGCGAGATCCACCACCGGGTGAAGAACAACCTGCAGACCGTCGCCGCGCTACTGCGGCTCCAGGCGCGCCGGATCGGGCCGGGGGAGGCCGCCAACGCCCTGGAGGAGGCGGTACGCCGGGTCGGCTCCATCGCCATCGTGCACGAGACGCTCAGCCACGCCGTGGAGGAGACCGTCGACCTCGACGAGATCGCCGACCGGCTCGCCCGGCTGGTCACCGACGTCGGTGCGGCGGTGGCGCGGGTCGGGGTGCGGCGCGAGGGGCGCTTCGGCACGCTCGACTCCGAGCGGGCGACCGCGGTCGCCATGGTCGTCATGGAGCTGATGCAGAACGCGGCCGAGCACGGCTACGAGGCCGGTGACGACGGGGTGGTGGTGCTCGCCGCGGAACGCACCGCGGACCAGCTCCGGATCCGCGTCTCCGACGACGGCACGGGACTGCCCGAGGACTTCGACCTGGACACGACGAGCAGCCTGGGGCTCTCGATCGTGCGCACCCTGGTGGAGTCCGAGCTGCGCGGCACGCTCACCATCGCGAACGCCCCGGCCGGAGGCACGGTCGCAGAGGTCTCGCTGCCCTTGGATTGATGCCCTCGTTGCCTAGTCGTCTTGCCGCCAGCCTAGGTGGGACCTACGCAACCCAACCGCGTGCGCGGCAGCGCGGCGCCGCCGGCGCCGGTTGCCGATCCTGGGTGACGACGCGACGGGAGGGAGCGAGGAACGAGCGACCGGAGGAGCGAGTCGCCCAGGTGAGGCAAGGCGCCGATCAGCGGCGACGCGCTCGCGCCATCAATCAGACGCTGGTACGGACGCGGGCCCGGGCGTTGCGGCGCTTCAGCGCGCGACGCTCGTCCTCGCTGAGGCCACCCCAGACACCGTGGTCCTGTCCCGCCTCGAGGGCCCACGCCAGACACTGCTCGCGCACGTCACAGCGACGGCACACCTGCTTGGCCTCCTCGATCTGGAGGATGGCCGGGCCGGTGTTGCCGATCGGGAAGAACAGCTCCGGATCCTCGTCGAGGCATGCGGAACGGTGTCGCCAATCCATGGGTGGAGATTTCCTCTTTCTAGCTGATCGCCCGTCGATGTCCGGGCACACGTGAAACCGCAAAAGTGAACGGTTTCACGATCGCCCCACAAGGTTTCCAAGGAAACGGTCGGGAATCAAGGGTTACGCCCGGTCGGTTATGTCACAAGCGAGATTCCGCTTCTCTAGAGTGTCCCGGTGCCCGAGACCCGCCCGACCGCCCCGCCGCCGCTCGTCGTCGCCTCCGCGCTCACGACCCTGGAGGGGCTCGGCCTGATCATCGGCGCGATCGTCGAGATCGCCACCATGTCCTCGGGCCACGCCTCCCTGGCCGTCGCGATGGCCGCCTGCTTCGGTGCGTACGGCGTCGCGCTCGTCATCGGGGGACTCGCCCTGCGCCGCCTCGTCACCTGGCCACGCGGCCTCGCGCTCATCACCCAGCTCATCATGCTCGGCCTGGCCTGGGGTCTGCGGCACCACGTGCTGGACGCGATCGCGGTCGGGGTCGTCGGGGCCATCGCGCTCGCCGGGATCGTGCACCCGGCCAGCATTGAGGCGCTCGAGGGCTCCCGGAACCGTCAGGACTCCTCGGACTCCAGCGACTGACGCAGCTGCGCGAGCGTCCGGGTGAGCAGCCGGGACACGTGCATCTGGGAGACGCCGATCTCGGCGGCGATCTGGGACTGCGTCATGTTCTTGAAGAAGCGCAGCATCAGGATCTTCTTCTCCCGCGGCGGCAGCCCCTCCAGCAGCGGCCGCACCGACGCGCGCACCTCGACCTGGTCCAGGGCCTCATCCTCGATGCCGATCGCATCGAGCATGCTCGGACCGCCCTCGTCGGAGTCGTCGCCGCCGGCGTCCAGGCTCAGCGTCGAGTAGGCGTTGCTCGACTCCAGGCCCTCGATGATCTCCTCGACCGAGCAGCCGATCGCGGTGGCGAGCTCGGCGGCCGTGGGGGAGCGGCCCAGCTTCTGGGTCAGCTCGGCGGTGGTCCCGCCGATCTGCATGCGCAGCTCCTGCAGCCGGCGCGGGACGCGGATCGCCCACCCCTTGTCGCGGAAGTAGCGCTTGATCTCGCCCAGGATCGTTGGGGTCGCGTACGTCGAGAACTCCACGCCGCGCTCGAGGTCGAACCGGTCGACGGCCTTGATCAGCCCGATCGTGCCGACCTGGACCAGGTCCTCCATCGGCTCGCCCCGGTTGCGGAAGCGGCGCGCGCAGTGCTCGACCAGCGGCATGTGCAGGTGGACCAGCGCGGTGCGGTGCTCCCCGCGCTCGGCCTCGGGGCAGGCGGGATCGCGCAGCTGCGCGAACAGCGCGGCGCTGCGTCGTTTGGTCTCGTCGATCGTGCCCGTGGGCAGATCGCCTTCCCGAGAGGTGATGGCCATGTCGTCGGTCAGGCCACCGCGGGCTCGAGGGTCGAGGTCGCGACCAGGCGCACGGCGTATGTGCCCGGTGCGGAGGTGATGTCGGCCTCGGCGGTCAGCGTGGCCAGGACCTGCCAGCCGAAGCTCTCGTAGTCGGGTGCCTCCGGCGCCTGGGCCGCGGCGATGATGGTGAGCGCCAGCTGGGCCGGGTGCAGGTCGAAGCGGCAGACGAGCTCGCTGCCGCTGTCGGCCTGGTCGAGCACCATCGCGACGGCCTCGCTGACGGCGATGCGCAGGTCCTCGATGTCGTCGAGGGTGAAGTCGAGGCGGGCGGCGAGACCCGCGGTCAGGGTGCGGAGGACGGAGACGTAGGCGCCGTTGGCCGGCACGCGCAGCTCGACGTGGGCGTCGTCGGCCGCGTGCGTCTCGCCGATCGTCGCGCTGCTGGTCTCGGGCATCGGATCCTCCACGGTCTGGGTTGGGTGACGCGCTGCTCCGAGCCTACGACAACGGCCGCACCCTCGTGGAGGGTGCGGCCGTCAGTCGTGGCTGGTTCGTCAGGGCGTCGGGATCGACGTCGGCAGGGTGCCGATCAGGTTGCCCAGACCCAGGGTGGTCAGCAGGTTGGTGAGCAGCGAGGTGAGCGTCGACGGGTCGGCGCCGCCCTTCAGGGCGCTGCACAGGTCAGCGGCCTGCGGGACCGACGTGCAGAACTGGTCGAGCGGCAGCGAGCTCGGGGACAGGCTGCCGGCGTACTGCGCGAGGCCGTCGCACACCGCCTGCGGAACTCCGGCGTCGCAGAGCGACTGGAGCGACGGGGCGCTCGAGCCGAGGCCGAGGGTGTTCAGCAGGGTGGTGACCAGGTTGGTCAGGGTCGAGGCGTCCGCGCCGCCCTTGAGGGCGTTGCAGAGGTCGGCGGCCTGCGGGACCGAGGTGCAGAACTGGTCGAGCGGCAGGGAGCTCGGGGAGAGGCTGCCGGTGAGCTGGGCGAGGGTGTCGCACACGGTCTGCGGGACGCCCGCGTCGCACAGCGCCTGGAGCGAGGGAGCGCCGGGCGTCGTACCGCCGCCGGTGCCACCGCCCGTGCCGCCCGTGCCGCCACCGGAGGTGCTGCTCTGGCACCGCTTCAGCGCCTTCTGCGCGTTGCGCAGGGACTTCTTCGCCTTGGCCAGGCGCTTCTTGGCCTTCTTGATCTTCGCGGCCTTGTGGGTGTGCTTGGCCTTCTTGAGCGCCTTCTTGGCCTTCTTCACGGCCTTCTTCGCGTGGTTCACGCGGTTGTGCTGGGTCGTGCAGGGGTTCGCGGCGGTCGAGGACGCCGTCGTCGTGGTGGCGGCCTGGCTCGCGGCCGTGCCGGCGACGAGCGAGAGACCGAGGGCGAGCGCGAGGCTCACCAGGATCTTGGTCAGGGTGCGGTACATCGGTTTTTCTCCCTCCAGAGTGACGTGCGACACCCACAAGTGCAGGAGGGGGCCTGTCGTTACGGCCGACCACCAGAGTCAGGACGAAGTCCCGCATTTTCAGGACGGTCCCGGACGCGCGGACGCGCGGACGGCGGCCGCGCCGAGGGGCACGACCGCCGTCCGGGGTGGGATCGGTCAGATCAGCTGGTCGAGCAGGTTCAGCAGGTCGCCGAGACCGACCTGGGCGAGCAGGTCGCTCAGGCCGAGTGCACCGAGCACCTGGGTCAGCACGCCCTGCAGCGCGCTGGTGTCCAGGCCGCCGCTGGTGGCGCCGGCGATCGCGTCGCAGAGTGCCTGCGCGTTCGGGACCTGGGCGCACAGGTCGGCGATCGAGAGGCCGGACGGGATGCTGGAGGTGAGACCCGCGAGCGCGTCGCAGATCGGCTGCGGCACGCCGGCGTCGCACAGCGATTGCACCGGGCTGGCCGTGGTCACGGTCGGGGACGTCTGGTGGTCGCGCACGCACGTGTCGCGGCGCGCCCGGGCGTTCGCCAGCTTCGCTCGGGCCTTGGCGACGCGCGCCTTGGCGGCCCGGACCTTCTGGGCGTGGTGGGCCTGGTGCTGTGCGTGCTGGGTCGTGCGCAGGGCCCGCTGGGCCTTCGCCAGGGCGTGCCGGGCGCTGTTGACCCAGGCCTGCTGGTTGGCACAGGCGGCGGGGGTGGTGGCGCGGGCGACCGACGGGGCCGCGGCGGCGTGGGCGTTCCCGGGGCTCACGGTGAGCGTGAGGCCGAGGGCGAGCGTCAGGCTCACCAGGATCTTGATCAGGGCGCGAGGCATCGCGGGGTGTCTCCCTCCGAGGGGTTCGTGAGCCCTCCCGATCGGCCCGCAGGTCGTCGTGCTGAGTCGAACGTGCAAAAAAACGCGACCGCGCGCACCCCGGAGGGTGCGCGCGGTCGACGGCGAGGAGGTCAGGCCTTCTTGGTCGGCCGTCGCTTCGCTCCGGCACCTGCGGCGCTCGCCGCGACGGCACGAGCAAGCTCGGCCGTCGGGCTCACTTCTTGGTTTCCCAGAAGATCTTGGCGACCTCGTCGATCTTGGCGAGGAGCTGGTCGGCGACCTCGAGGTCGAGGGTGCCCTTGGTGCCGGCGGCACCGGCCAGCTTGGTGGCCTCGTTGATCAGCGTGTGCAGCTGCGGGTACGCCTCGAAGTGCGGCGGCTTGAAGTAGTCGGTCCACAGCACCCACAGGTGCTCCTTCACCAGGTTGGAGCGCTGCTCCTTGATGATGATGGCGCGGGTGCGGAAGTCGGCGTCGTCGCTGTCGAGCGCCTTGGCGATGACGGCGCGGACCGACTCGGCCTCGATGCGGGCCTGAGCGGGGTCGTAGACACCGCAGGGCAGGTCGCAGTGCGCGGAGACCTCGATGGTCGGGGCGAAGAGTCGCTGGAACATGCGGATCCTCTCGGGAGTCGGGGGAGACACGAACGTGTCGTTCACTGCGACACTACTCGGCGTGGCAGGCAGGGCAACGGCGGGTCGGAGCGTGGGCTTCGCGCTCGTGCGCGGCGACTCGATGCTGCCGACCCTGCGCCCGGGCGACCGCCTGCTGCTGCGGTACGGCGCCCGCCCGACCCCGGGCCGCGTCGTGGTCGTGAGGTACGCCGATGGCGTGGTCGCGGTGAAGCGCGCCGTCGAGCGCCGGCAGCACGGGTGGTGGGTGCGCGGGGATGCCTCCGACGAGGTCGCGCCAGGTGCGGTCGACTCGCGGTACTGGGGAGAGATCCCCGAGACCGACGTACTCGCCGTCGCCGTGGCCCGGGTCTGGCCGCGGCCGAGGGTCCTGTGACCGGGCTCATCCTGAGACCCGCCGGAGGCCGACGGGCGTTGTGGGAGAATCACCCCTCGTGGCTGACGCTGTCCCTACCTCACACCCGCGTGCCGGTGACCCGGTCTTCGACCTCCACGTCGGCGGGAAGCTCGCGACCGTAGCCACGGCCGAGGTCGGGACGCGCGAGCAGCTCTCCCTCGCCTACACCCCCGGGGTGGCCGACGTCTGCACCGCCATCGCGGAGGACCCCTCGCTCACCCGGCACTACACCTGGGTGCCGAACACGGTCGCCATCGTGACCGACGGCACCGCGGTCCTGGGCCTGGGCGACATCGGCCCCGCCGCCGCGATGCCGGTGATGGAGGGCAAGGCGGTCCTGTTCAAGCAGTTCGGCGGCGTCGACGGCATCCCGATCTGCCTGGACACCACCGACACCGAGGAGATCATCGAGACGGTGGCGCGGATGGCGCCGAGCTTCGGTGGCATCAACCTCGAGGACATCTCCGCCCCACGCTGCTTCGAGATCGAGGACCGGCTCAAGGAGCGCCTCGACATCCCGGTCTTCCACGACGACCAGCACGGCACCGCGGTCGTGACCCTTGCCGCGCTCACCAACGCGCTGCGCCTGACCGGTCGGTCCGCCGAGTCGACCCGCGTCGTCATCTCCGGCGCCGGCGCGGCCGGTGTCGCGATCGCGAAGATCCTGCTCGCGGCCGGCATCAAGGACATGGTGGTCACCGATCGCAAGGGCGTCGTCAGCTCGGAGCGGACCGACCTCACGCCGGTCAAGCGGGAGCTGGCCGAGATCACCGCCGACGTGCACGGTCGTTCCGGCACGCTGGCCGAGGCCTTCGACGGCGCCGACGTCTACATCGGCGTCTCGGGCGGCACCATCCCCGAGGAGATCGTGGCCACCATGGCCGAGGACGCGATCATCTTCGCGATGGCGAACCCGACGCCGGAGGTCCACCCCGACGTCGCGCACAAGTACGCGCGGATCGTGGCCACTGGCCGCTCGGACTTCCCGAACCAGATCAACAACGTGCTCGCCTTTCCGGGCATCTTCCGGGGCGCCTTCGACGTGAACGCCACGGCGATCACCGAGAACATGAAGGTCGCCGCCGCGACCGCCCTCGCCGAGCTCGTCGGCGACGCGCTTGCCGAGGACATGGTCATCCCGACGCCCTTCGACCCGCGGGTCGGCCCGGCCGTGGCCTCCGCCGTGGCTGCTGCTGCGCGGGCCGACGGGGTCGCGCGGGCCTGAGGTGCTGATTTCACAAGGGATGTAGCGAACTCGGCACTTCCTCGGCTCAGCAACGCCTGGGAAGCGCAGGTTTCCCTGCATACCTAGTGAAATCTGCAGCCCGATAGCGTGGGCCGCATGTTCGCCGTCTACGCCGAGTCGTTCGGCACCGAGAACCCCCTCGACGGACTGGTGGTCGGGGAGCGGCCCGACCCGGTCGCCCCGGACGGGTGGACCACGGTCACGGTCAAGGCGGCCTCGCTGAACCACCACGACCTGTGGTCCCTGCGCGGCGTCGGTCTCAAGGCCGAGGCGCTGCCGATGATCCTGGGCTGCGACGCGGCGGGGTACGACGAGGACGGCAACGAGGTGGTCGTCCACGCGGTCGTCTCCGACCCGGACTGGACCGGCGACGAGACCCTCGACCCGAAGCGCTCGCTGCTCTCCGAGCGGTACCAGGGGACGTTCGCCGACAAGGTGGTCGTGCCGCGGCGCAACGTCGTCCCGAAGCCGTCGTCGATGTCCTTCGAGGAGGCCGCCTGCCTGCCGACGGCCTGGCTGACGGCGTACCGGATGCTCTTCACCCAGGGTGGCCTCAAGGCCGGAGACACCGTGCTGGTGCAGGGTGCGGGCGGCGGCGTCGCCACGGCCCTGATCACGCTGGCGCGGGCCGGCGGTCTGAAGGTCCTCGCGACCAGCCGTGACGAGGCCAAGCGCGCGCGGGCGCTCGAGATCGGCGCGCACGAGGTCTACGCGTCCGGGGAGCGGCTCCCGGCCAAGGTCGACGCCGTGATGGAGACGGTCGGCCGCGCGACGTGGGCGCACTCGATCCGCTCGCTGCGTCCGGGCGGCAAGCTCGTCATCAGCGGTACGACGTCCGGGCCGAACCTCGACGACACCCTGCTCACCAACATCTTCTTCCTGCAGCTCAGCGTCATCGGGTCGACCATGGGGACCCGCGACGAGCTCGCCTCCCTGGTGACGATGCTCGACGCGACCGGCACCCGCCCGCTGATCGACCACGCGCTGCCGATGGAGCAGGCGCGGGACGGGTTCGCGGCGATGGCGGCGGGCGACGTCTTCGGAAAGATCGTCCTCACGCGCTGACGTGCGCAATAAGAACTTTTCCGATGTCGGTGGTGTCGGGAAGCATGTGCATGTCGAAATGCGTTGGGCTCGTTCGTAGACCTGGTGAACGCATTCCGCTCGCCCACGACCCTGAGGACCTGACATGACTGCGCCCACCGAGGAAGACGACCTCGCCCCGAAGGCCTTCGAGGTCTATGACGCCGAGCTCCAGGCGGAGCTCTCCACCGGGCGTACGCCGCTCGTGATCAAGCTGCTCGTCGCCGCGACCTTCGTGGTGATCCTGAACGAGACCATCACCGTGACCGCGCTCCCGCGGCTGCAGGCCCACTTCGGGCTGAGCCTGGAGACCGTGCAGTGGGTGACCACCGCCTTCATGCTGACCATGGCCTCGGTGATCCCGCTGACGGGCTGGTTCCTGCAACGGGTGAGCACGCGGACGGCGTACGCGACCGCGATGACGCTGTTCTCCATCGGCACCCTGGTCGCCGCGTTGGCGCCCAGCTTCACCATCATCATCGTCGGCCGGGTCATCCAGGCCAGCGGTACCGCGGTGATGATGCCGCTGCTGATGACGACCCTGATGACGGTCGTCCCGATGAGCGACCGCGGCCGGGTGATGGGCAGCGTCACACTGGCCATGTCGGTCGCGCCCGCGATGGGTCCGGCGGTGTCCGGCGTGCTGCTCCAGCTCGGCTCCTGGCGGCTGATCTTCATCGCGGTCCTGCCGATCGCGATCGCGGTGGGCGCGCTGGGCCTGAAGTACCTGGAGAACATCGGCGAGCCGCAGAAGCTCCCGGTGAGCTGGCTCAGCGTGGTGCTCGCGGCGACGGGCTTCGGCACGTTCGTCTACGGCATCACCAAGGTGCAGCCGCACCAGTGGCACCGCCCGGCGCTGATCATCGCTCTCGGTGCCGTCGTCATCGCGACGTTCGTCGGCTACCAGCTGTGGCTGCAGCGCGGCCGCACCCCGCTGCTCGACCTGCGCACGCTGAAGCACGGCACCTACACCAAGTCGCTGGTCCTGATGGCGGCTGCGTTCATGGGCTTCTTCGGCTCGATGATCCTGCTGCCGATGTACTTCCAGAACGTCCGAGGCCTCTCGCCGCTGCAGAGCGGCCTGATGGTGATGCCCGGTGGTCTGGCCATGGGTCTGCTCGGCCCGCGTGTCGGCAAGCTCTTCGACAAGGTCGGCACGCGACCGCTGGTGATCCCGGGCTCGATCGCGATGGTGGCGCTGATCTTCGCCCTCAGCCAGGTCACCGTCACGACGCCGTACTGGCTGCTGATCGTCATCCACGTGGCCCTGATGGCGAGCCTCGCCGCGATCTTCACGCCCGTCTTCTCGGTCGGACTGGGTGGTCTGCCGCCGCAGCTGTACTCGCACGGCAGCTCGCTGCTCGGCGCCCTGCAGCAGGTTGCCGGCGCGATCGGCGCGGCCATGCTCGCTGTCATCTCGGTGATCCGTGCCGAGACGTTGAGCAAGCACGGTGCCGAGCCGGGTGTCGCCTTCGTGGGCGGCATGGAGCGGGCGCTCGAGGTGTCCGCCATGATCGGCTTGGTCGTCGTGCTGATGGCCGTCTTGCTCCCGGCCCGCCCCGAGGAGGGCGCTCAGGGCCCCGGTCACTGACCCAGGAGATGAGAGGAGGCCGGACCCGTCGGGTCCGGCCTCCTTCTCGTTGTCGGGCTCGCCGTCAGGTCAGCGGGCGAGGAACTCGTCCAGCAGCGGCCAGCTGAGCTCGGCGGCGTTCACCCCGGCCACCAGGCCGAGGTGGGAGAGGCCGTCGGCGGCGGCGTACGTCGCTCCGGGGACGACGTCGACGCCGGCCCGGACCGAGGCGCCGGGGCCGATGTTGTCGGTGCTGGAGCCGATGAGCAGCACCCGGGTGTCGATCCGGGACAGGTCGACGACGCGCTCGCGGCTCAGCTCGACGCGGCCGGTGGTCAGCTCGTTGCGGGTCATCAGCCGGCTGTGGATCTGGTGGTAGGCGCGGCCCGGGTAGCCGGGCATCGAGCCGATGAAGTCGTCGACGGCCTCGGTCCGGCCGAGCGCCTCCTCGTCGAGGATGTTCTTGGCGAGGAACCAGGCCTTGGTGAGCTCGCGCTTGGGCGCCATCGCCCGGTAGGACGTCCGGACCAGGTGCTTCGGCACCCCGCCCAGCGCGGCGGTCGGCAGCGTGGTGAGCCAGGTGCCGAGGGTCTTGTCCAGAGCGGCGAACGGTTTGATCGCCGGGTTCTTCGAGTAGTCGATGGGCGTGCCGAAAGCGGTGATCGAGGAGATCGGGAGCTCCGGGTGCGACGCCGCGGTGAGCAGGCTCATCGTGCCGCCCAGCGACCAGCCGACGACGTCGACCGGACCGTTGCCGTGCTGCAGGGAGACGGCCTCGATGGCGGTCGGGAGGATGTCGTCGATCCAGTCCTCGAAGCCCATCGCCCGGTCGGCGAAGCCGATCTCCCCGTAGTCGATGACGTACGTCGCCCGACCCGACTCGACCAGGTGGGCGGCCAGGCTCTGGCCCGGGCGCAGGTCGTAGCAGCGGATCGACACCGCGAGCGGCGGCACCAGGAGGACGGGTCGGGTGCCGGCGGCGGCCGCGGGCCCGTCGTACCGCATCAGGTGGCGGTGGGGGAGCTGGTAGATCGTGGTGGTGCCGAGGCCGTCGTACTTCTCGATGCCGTCGCCCAGCGGCGAGATCGCCCAGGCGTTGCGGGCGGCCTGGGTGGTCAGGGTCGTGAGGTTCTGCAGGGTCGGCACGGACACATGGTCCTGGCGTCGGGTACGACGGGTCCAGTCATCGGCGCCGTGACGAGTCCCACTGCCGGGCGCCGATGATGAGCATCCGCACCTGGGTGCGCGCCGCCTCGGCGACCTCGCGCTCGGCGGTGGAGCCGGGTGCGGTGCCGATCAGCCGCTCGGCGGTGGTGACGAACGTGGTCACGATCAGGTCCGCCAGCGTGCGCAGGTCCTCGGTCGACCACGACCGCACGGCCGGGACCCGGGCGATGTCGGTGGCGAGCTCGTCGACGAAGCGGGTCAGGTTGGCGTTGATGGCGTCGCGGACCGTGGGCGGGCCGGCGAAGCGCTCGCGCGTGATGAAGGCGAAGTGGTCGTGCTGGCGTCGGACGTGGTCGGCCATCGTCGCCAGCGAGCTGTCGATGAGGCTGCCGAACTGCGGATCGGTGTTGGTGCGCAGGTCGTTGAGCATCGCGCGCAGGCTGGCGAAGGAGTCGTCGACCAGCGCCAGCCCCAACTGCTCGATGGAGTCGAAGTGGCGGTAGAACGCGGTCGGGACGATGCCGACCTGCTTGGCCACCTGGCGCAGCGACAGCGCCGCGAGGGGTACGTCGGCGCACAGCTCGAGCGTCGCGTCGAGGATCGCCTGCCGGGTGCGCTCCTTGCGCTCGGCCCTGGATCCGGTGGTCTCGGTCACCCGCTCACTCTAGTCGGTGTACATGTGTGCACCATCACCGTGTGTCGCTGTTGACCGGCGGTGGGCCGGCAGGGGAGTCTTTGGGTGTACGGATGTACACCGAAACCTTGACCGAGAGGAGACCGCGATGACGGTCCTCGCAGAGCCGCTGGCCCGGGTCGGCGATCGCCTGGTGCGCTCGCGCCTGGCGGCCGCGCTCGCGACGCCGCACGGCGTCGACGCCTACCTCGCCCAGTTCAACCCGATGTGGGCCGCGCACGAGGTGCGCGCCCGGATCGAGTCGATCCACCGCGAGACCGACACGCCCGGCGCGCCCGTCGCGACGCTGACCCTGCGGCCGACCCGCACCTGGCGGGGCCACCGGGCCGGCCAGCACGTGCTCGTCGGCGCCGAGCTGCCGGGCAGCTCCAAGCGGACCACCCGCGCCTTCACGATCTCGTCCGCGGCCTCGGTGCCCGGCGAGACGATCACGCTGACGATCCGCTCCAACGCGGAGGGGCAGCTGTCGTCGTACCTCGTCGACGGGGCGCAGGTCGGCGAGATCCTGCACCTGAGCCAGGCGCAGGGCGACTTCTGCCTCGACGAGTCGCCGGCCACCCCGACGACCAACCACCTGCTCTTCATCACCGGCGGCTCCGGCATCACGCCGGCGATGTCGATGGTGCGCACCCTCCTGCGCGACGGGTACGACGGACACGCCGGCCGCAAGGTCACCTTCGTCCACTACGCCCGCAGCGCCGAGGACCAGATCTTCGCCGAGGAGCTGGCCGAGATCGCGGCGGCCGACAACGGCGTCGACGTGCACCTGCACCACGGCGACCTGTTCAGCGAGTTCGGGCTGCGCCGGATCGTGGAGGACTTCCGCTCCACCGACACCTACCTGTGCGGGCCGGCCGGCCTCGTCGAGCTCGTCACCGAGGCCTACACGGTCGACGGCGTGGTCTCACCGAGGCTGCGCACCGAGTTCTTCAAGCCCGCCGTGCTGCGGGCGGCCAAGCCGGGGGAGGCCGCCACCGGCGAGATCACCTTCACCCGCAGCGGGAGGAGCGTCGAGAACGACGGCGGCAGCCTGCTGGAGCAGGCCGAGGCGCTCGGCCTGAACCCCGAGTCCGGCTGCCGGATGGGGATCTGCTTCTCCTGCACCCGCACCAAGACCAGCGGCACCGTCCGCAACGTCCTCACCGGCGAGGAGTCCTCGCTGCCCGACGAGAGCGTCCGGCTCTGCGTCACCACCGCTGCCGGCGACTGCCACATCGACCTCTAGGTCTCGATACACCGCTCGCTCGGGTCTCGATACACCACACGCTCGTTCCTCGCGTGCGGCACTCGACCACCGAATGCCCGGGCACTCGACCAACGAAAGGCTTACCGATGACCACGACCACCGACGAGACCCTCTACCACGGCCTCACCATGGCCCAGCTGGACGCGTTCGGCGCCGAGCTGGACGCGATCCGGCAGCGCATCATCGCCGACCTGGGCGAGGAGGACGCGGCGTACATCCGCAAGATCGTGAAGGCGCAGCGCCGCTTCGAGCTCGCCGGCCGCGCGCTGTTCTACCTGCCCGTCGTGGGCTGGCTGCCGGCCGTCGCCTGCCTGTCGATCTCCAAGATCATCGACAACATGGAGATCGGCCACAACGTCATGCACGGCCAGTACGACTGGATGGGCGACCCGCACCTCAACAGCCGGATGTTCGACTGGGACACGATGGCGCCGGCCGAGAACTGGAAGTACGGCCACAACTACATGCACCACACCTACACCAACATCGTGGGCAAGGACCGCGACGTGGGCTACGGGATCCTGCGCATGGACACCGACCAGAAGTGGCGGCCGTACTACCTGGGCAACCCGGTCTACGCGTTCCTGCTGATGACCTTCTTCGAGTGGGGCGTGGCCATGCACGACCTCGAGGTGGACGAGCTGGTCGCGGGTCGTCGTACCTGGGCGGAGAACAAGGAGATCGGCGCGCGGATCCTGAAGAAGGTCCGCAAGCAGGTGGTCAAGGACTACCTGCTCTACCCGGCGCTGACCGGCCCGCTCTTCCCGCTCACCTTCGCCGGCAACTTCGTGGCGAACATCGTGCGCAACCTGTGGACCTTCAACATCATCTTCTGCGGCCACTTCCCGTCCGGCGTCGAGACGTTCACGGTCGAGGAGACCGAGAACGAGACCCGCGGCCAGTGGTACCTGCGGCAGATGCTGGGCTCGGCGAACATCGACGGCGGCAAGCTCTTCCACATCATGAGCGGCAACCTGTCGTTCCAGATCGAGCACCACCTGTTCCCCGACATCCCGGCCCGCCGCTACCCGGAGGTCAACGCCGAGGTCCGCGAGATCTGCGAGCGCTACGGCCTGCAGTACAACTCCGGCCGGCTGAGCAAGCAGCTGTGGAGCGTCGCCAAGAAGATCTGCCGGCTGGCGCTGCCGGGCGGCGACACCGCGCCGGCGCCGACCGCGGCCGTGACCGAGACGACCTTGGCGGCGTGATCCCCACAGGGGAAGATGAGGCCATGGACGACAAGGGTCGCGACCACCTCAGCGGTGCCGAGATCAGCAAGGACGCGCTGCAGGACGGCGTCGAGGCCGCGGTGCAGGCGGTCGGGCAGGTCACGCACATCGTGATCGGCGCGGTCGGCGAGGTGGCCAAGACCGTCGGCGGCCTGGCCACCGAGCTGTTCGAGATCGGCGACGCCGCTCGCAAGGCGCGCGCCGACCAGTCCGGCGTCGAGGGCGACGACTGAGCACCGGCTCGACCTTGTCGGGGGTTCGGCTCGCCGAGCTCCTGGCCTCCCTCTCGCTGGCAACGGACCTGGGACTGGGTCTGCCGCAGGAGCACGTCCTGCGGCAGACCCTTCTCGCTGACCGGATCGCGGAGCTGTCGGGCTGGGACGACCTCCGGCGCTGCTCGGTCGTGCACGTCTCGTTGATGGCCTGGGTCGGCTGCGTGGCCGACTCGCACGAGCTCGCGCAGTGGTTCGACGACGACCTGGCCCTGCGCGCGGCCAGCTACGACATCGACAAGGTCGGGCTGCCGATGATGCGGTTCATGGTCGGCCAGCTGGCCGAGCGGGACGGTGCCTTCGGCCGGGTCGGCGCGGTCGCCGGCTTCCTCACCCGCGGTGCCCGCCAGGTCTCCGGCGGCTTCCTCACGCACTGCCAGACCACGGGTGACATCGCTGAGCGGCTCGGCGTGGATCCGGCGGTACGCCGGGCGCTGGGCCAGGCCTTCGAGCGCTGGGACGGTCATGGCTACCCGAGCCGCCTGGCGGGCGACGCGATCGAGCCGCTCATGCGCGTCGTGCACGTCGCCGACGACCTCGAGGTGTTCCACCGTCGTCGTGGTGCCGGGGCCGCGCTCGAGGTGCTGCGAGCGCGCCGGGGGACGGAGTTCGACCCCACGGTGGTCGACCTGGTGCTCGCGCGGTCCGACGAGGTCTTCGCCGCCGTCGAGGTCGTCGACCCCTGGGCCGAGGTGCTGAGCCGCTGCACCCGGCTGGACCGGATCGTCCCGGATGTCGAGCTCGACCAGCTGCTCGGGATCGTCGCTGACTACGCCGACCTCAAGTCGCCGTGGTGGACGGGGCACTCGCGTGCCGTCGCCGACCGTGCTGCTCTCGCGGCCGGGACGCTCGGCCTCGACGCGGCTGCGGTGACGACCGTCCGCAGAGCCGGCCTCGTGCACCGGCTCGGTGCGGTCGGCGTGTCCAGCGGCACCTGGGCCCGCGCCGGAGCGCTCAGTGCCGCAGAGGCCGAGCGCGTCCGCAGCGTTCCCTACCTGACCGGCAGGGTGCTGGCCCGGCAGCCGGTGCTGGCGGCGATCGGTCGCCTCGCCGGACAGGTGCGCGAGCGTCTCGACGGATCGGGCTACCCCAACGGCCTGGTGGCGCGCGACCTGTCGACCGAGGCCCGCGTCCTGGCAGCCGCCCAGCGCTACCAGGCCCTGGGCGAGGAGCGGCCGCACCGGCCCGCGGTCGAGGACCGCGCCGCGGTGCTGCGCGCCGACGTACGCGCCGGGCGGTTGGACGGGGACGCCGTCGCTGCGGTGCTGGCCGGTCCCGGGCGGGCTCCCCGCCGGCGTACCTCCGTCGCGGGGCTGACGGCCCGCGAGCTCGAGGTGCTCACCCTGCTCGCGCGCGGGCGGTCCAACAAGGAGATCGCGGCCGAGCTCGGCATCAGCGCGCGCACGGTCGGCACCCACGTCGAGCACGTCTACGCCAAGGCCGGGGTCTCGACGCGGGGCGCGGTGACGATGTTCGCCATGCGCCACGGCCTCGTGGGATAGATACGTCGTTCGCCCGATGTGGCCGGCCGGCGTACGCCGGACGATCGGTCCATGGACACCGCCACCCTCACCACCGCCGACCGCTTCCTCGAGGCCTTCTCCGCCCAGCGGTACGCCGACCTCGCCGACCTGATGACCCCCGACGCCCGCTTCCGGGCGTTGCTCCCGCCGCGCACCCTCGACGGCGGTCCGGAGCTGCTGATCGGCTGCTACGGCCAGTGGTTCGGCGAGGGCGCGCACGTCGTCTCGTCCGGCGTCGAGCCGGCGGGGGAGAAGGTCTCGGTGACCTACAGCGTGGTCGTCGACGACGGCCACCCGCGCCAGGCCGAGCAGCACCTCTACCTGACCCTCGCCGATGACCGGATCAGCGCCGTCGACCTGATCTGCTCCGGGTTCCACGCGGTGAGCCCCGCATGAGCGTCGACGTCGAGCCGAGCGCGGCGAGGGCCGCGATCAGCCTGACCACCGGCCTGGAGGACCCCGAGAAGGTCACCGTCGCGCTCCTGGTCGCCGTCGGGGCTGCCGAGTCGGGACGTCCGACGCTGGTGTTCCTGACCAAGGAGGCGGTGCGCGTCGCGTTGGGCGGCTTCGCCGTGGGGACCGCGTGCGAGGGCTGCCCGTCGCTCCCGTCGCTGCTGGAGCGGTACGCCGCGGCGGGCGGGCGCTTCCTGGTCTGCCCGATCTGCTTCGACGCCAAGGGCCTCGACGCCGGGGACCTGATGGCGAACGCCGAGCTCGGCGGCACGGTCCAGCTGTGGGGATGGATCGGAGCCGGGGCGACGACGTTCAGCTACTGATCCGGGTCAGGGCTGAGTCAGGGCTGAGGGGCGTCGAGCGCCTGCCGCGCTGCCGCCCGGGCCTCCAGCGGGCTCGCGGCGGCCAGCGCGGCCTCGGCCATGGCCACGCAGGTGGCGTCGCGGACGTCGCCGAGCCGCGCTCCGACCCCGCGCACGGCCGTGACCGCCATCGACAGCGAGGTCACGCCGAGCCCGACCAGCACACAGGCCAGCAGCGGGTCGGCGGCGGCCTCGCCGCAGACGCCGACCGGCTTGCCGGCGGCACGGCCGGCACGGGCGGTCGTGGCGACGAGGTGGAGCACGGCCGGCTGCCACGGGTCGGTGAGCTCGGCGAGCTCGCTCGACATCCGGTCCGCCGCCATCGCGTACTGGGTCAGGTCGTTGGTGCCGATGGACAGGAAGTCGACCTCGGCGAGGATCCGGTCGGCCAGCAGGGCGGCGCTCGGCACCTCGACCATCACCCCGGCCCGCAGGCCACGCCCGCGGACCGCCTGCGCGAACGACCGTGCCTCGGCGATCGTGGCCACCATCGGCGCCATCACCCAGGTGTCGGCGCCGGTCCGCGACGCCGCGGCGGCGATGCCGTCGAGCTGGTTCTCCAGCAGCTTCGGGTTGCTCGCGGCCAGCCGCACGCCGCGTACGCCGAGGGCGGGGTTGGCCTCGTCCGGATGGGTGGCGTAGGTGATGGGCTTGTCCGAGCCCGCGTCCAGCGTGCGCACCACGACGTGCTGGTCGGCGTGTGCGAAGGGGGCGAGCACCTCGGCGTACAGGTCGGCCTGCTCCTCGACGCTCGGCTCGGTCTCGCGGTCCAGGAAGCACAGCTCGGTGCGGAACAGCCCGATGCCGTCCACGGGCGCGGTCGCGGCCTCGACGGAGGTGGCGGGGTTGCCGACGTTCGCCATCAGGGCGACACGGGTGCCGTCGGCGGTCCGGCCGGGGCCGGTCCAGCTCGCCAACGCCTCCCGGGTACGCCGGTCGGCCGCGGCGCGGTCCTGCGCGGTCGCCGGGTCGGGGTCGACCTCCACGTCGCCGTGCTCCCCGTCGACGTAGAGCTGGGCTCCTGCGGCGATCGCCGTGACGCCCGCGGCACCGACGACGCAGGGGATGCCCAGCTGGCGGGCGATGATCGCGGTGTGGCTGGTCGGGCCGCCCTGCTCGGTCACCAGCGCGAGCACCATCGAGGCGTCCAGCGCCGCGGTGTCCGCAGGCGCGAGGTCGACGGCGACGATCACCGAGGGTCGGTCGGGTGACGCTGGGCCCGGCTCGGGCTCGCCGACCAGGTGGGCGACCACGCGGTCGTGGATGTCGCGCAGGTCGGTGACCCGCTCGGCCATCAGGCCGCCCATCTTGGCGAAGGTCTCGACGAAGGACGCCAGGGCGGCATCCATCGCGGTGATCAGGTCGTCGCCGTTGCGCAGGCCCTTGCGCACCGCCGCCCGCATGCCGCGGTCGGTCGCGAGGCCGGCGCTCGCCACGAGCACCTCGGAGGCGGCGCCGCTCGCCCGGGCCGCCCGCGCGCGGAGGGAGTCGGCGACGGCAGCGGCCGCCGCGTCGTACTGCTCCAGCGCGGTGTCCGGATCGACGGAGACGGCACGGAACCGTGCGATCGCGTCGGGGGAGAGCTCGGTGACGGCGAGGAGCGCGGGCCCGTAGCCCACGCCGGGGACGACCGGGGTGCCGTGGAGGTGGGTGACCATGCTCACAACGTAACCCCCGAATCCCTTGACAAGCAACAGGTTCGGGCATAAAACAACACAAACAAAGATTCGTGACGGAGGCCACAGGGATGTACGCCGAGGAGCGCCAGCAGGCGATGGTCCGCGCGGTGAGCGCGGTCGGACGGTTGTCCGTCGCCGAGCTCGCGCAGCAGTACGACGTCACCACCGAGACCGTCCGCCGGGACCTGTCGGTCCTCGAGCGCGCCGGGCTGCTGCGCCGGGTGCACGGCGGCGCCGTGCCGGCCGGGGCCCTCCACTCGGTCGAGTCCGCGCTCAGCGAGCGGGACGCGGCGCAGTCCGCCGAGAAGGACCGGATCGGCCGGGCGGCGTTGGCGCTGCTGCCCGCCGAGGGAGCCTCGGTCCTGATCGACGCCGGCAGCACCACCGAGCGGCTGGCAGCGATCCTGCCGTCGACGCACCGCCTGACGGTGTTCACCCACTCGGTGCCGATCGCGGCGCGGCTGGTCACGCACCCGGCCGTGGAGCTGCACGTGCTGCCGGGGCGGGTCCGGCCCGCCACCCACGCCGCCGTCGGACCCGCCACGGTGGCCGCGATCAGCGACCTGCGGGTCGACGTGGCCTTCGTGGGCGCCAACGGTGTGACCGCGACGCACGGGCTCTCGACGCCCGACCCCGAGGAGGCCGCCACCAAGCAGGCCCTCGTGGCCGCGGGCCAGCGGGTGGTCGTGCTCGCCGACGCCACCAAGATCGGAGCCGACAGCACGGTCCGGTTCGCGCGGCTCGAGGACGTCGACGTCATCGTCACCGACGCGCTCGAGCGCAGCCAGCGCACCCAGTTGACGAAGGCCGGCGTCGAGGTCGTGGTCGCATGATCCTCACCGTCACCCCGAACCCGAGCATCGACCGCACGGCGGTCCTGCCGGGTCGGCTCGAGCGCGGTGCCGTGCACCGCGCGGAGGCCGTGCTGTTCCAGCCGGGCGGCAAGGGCGTCAACATCTCGCGCGCCTGTGTCGCCGCCGGCGTACCGACCCTGGCGGTGTTCCCGGCGAGCGAGGACGACCCGTTCGTCGTCGAGCTCACGGGGCTCGGGGTCGACTGCCGCCCGGTCCGGCCGGCCGGACCGCTGCGGGTCAACCTCACCCTCACCGAGCCCGACGGCACGACCACGAAGGTGAACACCTCCGGGGCGACCGTCACCGACGCGGACCTGCAGCGGCTCACCGACGCCACGCTCGCCGCCGTCGGCGAGCGCCGACCGGCCTGGGTCGTCCTCGCCGGCTCGCTCCCGCCGGGGACGCCCGCTGACTGGTACGCCGGTCTCACCGCCCGCATCCGCGCCCTCGGCCCGCGGGTCGCGGTCGACACCAGCGACGCACCGCTCGAGGCGACGGTCGCCCGCACCATCGACGTCCGCACCGGCCCGACGCTGCTCAAGCCGAACGCCGAGGAGCTCGCCGCCGTGACCGGCGCCGACGCCGCGACGCTCGAGGACGACCCGGTCGCGACCGCGAAGGCCGCACGCACGCTGCTCGAGCGCGGTGTCGAGGTCGTGCTCGCGACCCTCGGTGCCTCCGGCGCGGTCCTCGTCGACCGCACCGGCGCGTGGCACGCCACCCCGCCGCCGATCACCGTCGTCAGCACCGTCGGCGCCGGCGACGCCAGCCTGTTCGGCTACCTGACGGCCGACCTCGACGGAGGTACGCCGGAGCAGCGGCTCGTCTCCGCCGTCGCGTATGGCGCCGCCGCTGCCGGTCTCGCCGGCACCACCCCACCCACCCACCACGACGTCCGGACCGCCGAGGTCCGGGTCACCCGGCTCGACGTACCGCCGGCCGGCAGCTCCGATGGAGGAAGCGCGACATGGAAGCACTGATGACCCCGGACCTGGTCCGGCTCGACGTCGACCTCGGTGGCTCGAAGGAGGCGGTGATCACCTCCTTGGCGGCGATCGCCGTCGCCGCCGGGCGAGCGAGCGACGAGGCGCAGGTCGAGCGTGACCTGCTCGACCGCGAGGCGAAGTCGCCCACAGGGATGAAGGGTGGGATCGCGATCCCGCACTGCCGCTCGGCAGCGGTCCGGGTGCCGACGCTGGCGTTCGCGCGACTCGCTCCCGGCGTCGACTTCGGTGCCAAGGACGGCGCCGCCCAGCTGGTCTTCTGCATCCTCGCGCCCGAGGGCGGCGGCGACGCGCACCTGAAGATCCTGACCAAGCTCGCCCGGGCGCTCGTGCGCAGCGAGTTCACCGACGCGCTCCGCGCGGCCTCGACCCCGGCCGAGGTGGTCGCGATCGTCGACGGGGTGGTCGGCGAGGAGCCGGCCGCGGCGCCGGCCACCGCTCCCGCTCCTGCCGCCGCGGCCGCGCCGAAGCCCTCCCTGGTCGCCGTCACGGCCTGCCCGACCGGCATCGCGCACACCTACATGGCGGCCGAGGCCCTCGAGGCGGCTGCCGCCCGTGCCGGGGTCGAGCTGGCGGTCGAGACCCAGGGCTCGGCGGGCTCGACCCCGCTCTCGCCCGACGCGATCGCCAAGGCGGGTGCGGTGATCTTCTCCGTCGACGTGGGCGTCCGTGACCGGGCGCGGTTCGCCGGCAAGCCCGTCCTGCAGAGCGGCGTGAAGCGGCCGATCGACGAGGGCGACGCGATGATCGCCGAGGCGCTCCGGCTCGCCGCCGATCCGAACGCGCCCCGTGTCGAGGGCAGCGCGGACGTTGCCGCCGCACCGGAGGCAGCAGGGTCGTGGGGGAGCCAGGTACGCCGGGTCCTGATGACCGGCGTCTCCTACATGATCCCGTTCGTCGCCGCCGGCGGCCTGCTGATCGCCCTCGGCTTCCTCTTCGGCGGCTACGACAGCGCGTTCGCGTCGGGGGACATCCTGGTCAAGCACTCGCTGTCGAACCTGCCGTCCCCGGCGGCGTACGACCTGCACCACGTCATGTTCAACTCGCCCTTCCTGCTCTACCTGGGCGTGCTGCTGTTCTTCATCGGCAAGACCGCCTTCGCGCTGTTCGTGCCGGTGCTCGCGGGCTACATCGCCTACGCGATCGCCGACCGGCCCGGGCTCGCGCCGGGCTTCGTGATGGGCGCGCTCGCGACGAACCTCGCCGGCTTCACCGCGAAGGACGGCACGGGTGCCGCCGCGACCGGCTTCCTGGGCGCCATCGTCGGCGGGGCGCTCGCCGGCGCCATCGCGCTGTGGATCTCCCGCTGGAAGGTGCCCACGTGGGCCCGCGGCCTGATGCCGGTGCTGGTGATCCCGCTGCTCACCAGCGTCATCGCCGGCCTGCTCATGCTGCTCGTCCTCGGCCGGCCCGTCGCCGCGCTGATGAACGGCCTCAACCACGGGCTGAACAGCATGAACGGTGGCTCCTCGATCATCCTCGGCATCGTCCTCGGCCTGATGATGGCCTTCGACATGGGCGGCCCGCTCAACAAGGTCGCCTACGCCTTCGCCACCGCCGGCATCGGTACGGCGGCAGCCGCCTCCGGCGACGCCCCGCAGCTGAAGGTGATGGCGGCGGTGATGCTGGCGGGCATGGTGCCGCCGATCGCGCTGGCGCTGGCCACCGTCGTACGGCCGCGGCTGTTCACCGCGGCCGAGCACGAGAACGGCAAGGCCGCGTGGCTGCTGGGCGCCTCGTTCATCACCGAGGGCGCCATCCCGTTCGCCGCGGCCGACCCGCTGCGGGTCATCCCGTCGATCATGCTCGGCAGCGCGGTGACCGGCGGTCTCGCGGAGGCCATGAACGTGACCCTGCGGGCACCCCACGGCGGCATCTTCGTGCTGTTCGCGGTGGGCAACGTCGGCGGCTTCCTGCTGGCCCTGGTGGCGGGTGTCCTCGTCGCCGCGGCGTCCGTCGTCCTGCTCAAGAGCACCGTCCGTGCCGGCGCGCCGTCCGACGTCGTCACGGCCTGACCCCCACCACCCCGAAGAGGAGACCAGCATGTTCACCAGGACCGTCACCGTCGGATCCGCCGTCGGCCTGCACGCCCGCCCCGCCGCGATCATCTCCGACGCGGCCGCCGAGCTCGACTCGGAGGTGCTGATCGGCGTCCCCGGCGACGAGGCCGTCGATGCCAGCTCCGCGCTGCTCATCATGACCCTGGGCGCCGGCAACGGCGCCCAGGTCGAGGTGTCCGGGGAGGTCGAGGCGGACGTCGACGCGATCGCCGCCCTCGTCGAGCAGGACCTCGACGCCGACTGAATCAGTCGAAGTGCAGCCGGAAGCCCGACATCCGGAACGAGCCCAGCTGACGGGCCCCTCGCAGGAAGCCGAGGGGCCCGTCGGCGTTGAAGTGCCAGTGGGCGCGGCAGGGCAGCGCCTTCGCGGTGCCCTTCATGGTCACGTCGGCGACCTCGGGGTGGTCCGGGATGCCCGGCTGCTCGACCAGCCCGGTGAACGGCACGCGCGGCGCCGCCCGCGAGACGTCGGTGAACGACGCCTCGACGATGGGGCGGCGCTCGATCGACGCGGTCCACTCCGTCGAGGTCAGCGGGCCGCGGTGCGAGGAGACGAAGTCGAAGTCGCACAGCTCCTTGGGGATCGCCCACAGCTCACGACCGCCCGCCATGGAGGCGGGGGAGTCGACCCAGATGTCGGTGATGGTGACGGCACTCTTGCCGGCTCGGTTCTTCATCGACCTCGCGAGCAGCAGCTCGCCGTACGTCAGCGGACTGGGCTCCTGGTAGTCGACCAGCGCGAGGCCGTAGATCCCGGCGGGGTGCCGTTCGTCGATCGCACGACCGAGCCGGAAGACGCTGAGCCACATCGAGCCGTGCATCTGCCACGGCGCGGGAGGGTACGTCGTCACTCGTCGCCCTCCTCGAGGGTGAAGTGCTCGGCGGCCTGCTCGATCTCGTTCCCGAGAGCGGCCGGGAAGTCCTGGGTGACGTCGGCGGCGATCGTGCTGTCCTCGCGAGGTACGACGCCGCTCGCGGCCCGGTCCAACGCGGTGCGTACGTCGATGACGCGGGCCGCCGCCACGTGCGGCTTCTCGATCTCGCGGGCGACGTACTTCGCGATGAACCGCTTGAGCTCGACGTCCACGCCGGCGGCGCGGCGGATCAGCGAGGCGCGCAGGCCCTGGGGCACCAGGTCGACCACGATCTCGCGCGACGACGGGGGAGTGACGACGATGTCGATGGCGAGGTCGTCGCGGCCGTGGGCCGTGATGACCAGCGGCACCTGGATCTTGGCGTCGAAGCGGTGCTTGTCCATGCCGAGCTCGATCGTGAACTCGATGTCGACGGGCAGCACCACGTCGTAGCGCACCGGCAGACCGCCGACCCGCTGGCCGGTGGCGGTGCCGATCGCACCGGTCGCGGTCACCTTCGCGATCTTGCCGGGGCCGACCCCGAGCGGACCGACGTCGATGGGACGACCGGCCAGCACGTTGACGCCGCCGAGGACCCGGTCGAGGGTGACGGCGTACTCGAAGAAGCGCTCGCCCCACTCGCCGTACGAGATCTGCTCGCTCACGCGCCCGACCCTAGTGGTCCCGAGGGGTTGCGGTCAGTCCTCCGGGTCATCGAGCCGGGCGAGCCACGTCGCGAACCGCTCGATCGTGTTCTCCGCCTCCGGGTGGGTGTCGACGAACTCGACCAGCCGCTCGGCGAGCCAGGCCAGGGTGACCTCCTCGTCACCCCGGCGCTGCTCGAGCTCCTCGATGCCGCGATCCGTGAAGTACATTCAGGCTTCGCCTCCAACGGCGAGGAGCTCGCTGCGCTCGCCGCTCTCGTCGTTCCGTCCGGGCAGGCTCGCTGCGCTCGCGCCCGGACGGCGAATGCTCGCTGACGCTCGCATTCAGATCAGCTGAAGGCCCGAGCGATCAGGTCCTGCTGCTCGGCCATGTGCCGCTTGACCGTGCCGACCGCGGTGGTCGACGAGGCGGCACGGGTGACCGGCTGCACCGCGCGACCCAGGTCGGGCACGATGTTCAGGTAGAACGTCGGCCACGGGCCCTGGTTGTACGGCTCGTCCTGGACCCACTTGACCTTGGCGTTGGGGTACTTCGCCAGCTCGGCCTTGATGGCCTCGGTCGGCCACGGGTAGAGCTGCTCGACCCGCAGGATCGCGACGTCGTCGCGCTCGCTCTTGGTCCGCTCGACCATGAGGTCCCAGGTCAGCCGGCCGGAGACCAGCAGCACCGTGGAGACCTTGGCCGGGTCGACCTTGTCGTCGGCGATCACGCGGTGGAAGGTGCCCGAGGTGAAGTCGGACGGCTGCGAGGCCGCCTCCTTGCGCTTGAGCATCGACTTGGGCGTGAACACCACGAGCGGCTTGTGGTCGCCACCGAGGGCGTGCCGCCGCAGCAGGTGGAAGTACGACGCCGGGCTGCTCGGCTGGGCGACGACCATCGCCTCGTCGGCGCACAGCGTGAGGAACCGCTCGATGCGGGCCGAGGAGTGGTCGGCCCCCTGGCCCTCGTAGCCGTGCGGCAGCAGCAGCACGACACCGGAGTCCTGGCCCCACTTGGTCTTGCCCGCGGAGATGTACTCGTCGATCACCGACTGGGCGCCGTTGACGAAGTCACCGAACTGGGCCTCCCAGAGGACCAGCGCCTCGGGCCGCGCCACGGAGTAGCCGTACTCGAAGCCGAGGGCGGCGTACTCGCTGAGCAGCGAGTCGTAGACGAAGAACTTCGCCTGGTCCTCGGTGAGGTTGGCCAGCGGCGTCCACTCGTCGGCGTTGACCCGGTCGATGATCGTGGCGAACCGCTGCACGAACGTGCCGCGGCGGCTGTCCTGACCGGCCAGGCGGACCGGGCGGCCCTCCATGAGCAGCGAGCCGAAGGCGAGGATCTCGCCGGTGCCCCAGTCGATCGGACCGTCGGCGATCGCGGCCGAGCGGCGCTGCAGCTGCGGCATCACCTTCGGGTGGACCGTGAAGCCCTCCGGCGGCGTGACGTAGGCGTCCGCGATCCGCTTGAGGACCTCGGGGGAGACCGCCGTGGTCGCCTCGTAGACCTGCTTCTCCGGGTAGTCCGGCACGGTCGTCCACGCGTCCGGCTTGGCGTCCGCCTCGCGGACGTCGGTGAAGACCTTCTCCAGCTGCTGCTGGTAGTCGCGCAGGACCTGCTCGGCCTCCTCGATCGTGATGTCGCCACGACCGATGAGGGACTCGGTGTACAGCTTGCGCACCGAGCGCTTCTGCTCGATCAGGTCGTACATCAGCGGCTGGGTGTAGCTCGGGTCGTCGCCCTCGTTGTGACCGCGGCGGCGGTAGCAGACCAAGTCGATGACGACGTCCTTGTTGAACGCCTGGCGGTACTCGAACGCCAGCCGCGCCACGCGGATGCACGCCTCGGGGTCGTCGCCGTTGACGTGGAAGATCGGCGCCTGGACCATGCGGGCCACGTCGGTCGCGTAGAGCGATGAGCGCGACGCGGCCGGCGAGGTGGTGAAGCCGACCTGGTTGTTGATGACCAGGTGGATCGTGCCGCCGGTGCGGTAGCCGCGCAGCTGCGACAGGTTCAGCGTCTCGGCCACGACGCCTTGGCCGGCGAACGCCGCGTCGCCGTGCAGCAGCATCGGCAGCACGGGGAAGTCCTCGGCCTGGTTGAGCATGTCCTGCTTGGCGCGGGCGATGCCCTCGAGGACCGGGTCGACGGTCTCGAGGTGCGAGGGGTTCGCGGCCACGGACACGGCGATGGTCTCGCCGGTGCCCGCGACGAACTCGCCGTCGGCACCGAGGTGGTACTTCACGTCGCCCGAGCCCTGGACCGTGCGCGGGTCGATGTTGCCCTCGAACTCGCGGAAGATCTGGTTGTAGGACTTGCCGACGATGTTCGCCAGCACGTTGAGGCGACCGCGGTGGGCCATGCCGATCGCGACCTCGGCGAGCCCGGCCTGGGCGGCCGCCTCGCAGATCTCGTCGACGACCGGGACGGTGGTCTCGCCACCCTCGAGCGAGAACCGCTTCTGCCCGACGAACTTGGTCTGCAGGAAGGTCTCGAACGCCTCGGCCTGGTTGAGCTTGAGCAGGATCCGCAGCTGCTCCTCGCGGGGCATCTTGGTGTGCGGCTGCTCGACGCGCTCCTGGATCCAGCGACGCTGGTCGGGATCCATGATGTGCATGTACTCGATGCCGGTGGTGCGGCAGTAGGAGTCGCGCAGGATGCCGAGGATGTCGCGCAGCTTCATGAACCGGCGGCCGGAGCCACCGAAGGAGCCGGTGGGGAACTCGCGGTCGAGGTCCCACAGGGTCAGGCCGTGCGACTCGATGCGCAGGTCCGGGTGGCTGCGCTGCTTGTACTCCAGCGGGTCGGTGTCGGCCATCAGGTGACCGCGGACCCGGTAGGCGTGGATCAGCTCGAGGATCCGGGCCTGCTTGTCGATCTCGTCGTCGTGCGAGGTCGCGATGTCGTTGTTCCAGCGGATCGGCTCGTAGGGGATCCGCAGCGACCGGAAGATGTCGTCGTAGAAGTTGTCGGCGCCCAGCAGGTACTGGTGCACCTGGCGCAGGAACTCACCGGACTGCGCACCCTGGATGACGCGGTGGTCGTACGTCGACGTCATCGTCATGATCCGCGAGATCGCGTTGCGCGCGATGGTGTCCTCGGACGCGCCCTGGAACTCGGGCGGGTACTCCATCGAGCCGACGCCGATGATCGCGGCCTGGCCCTGCATCAGCCGCGGCACCGAGTTGTTGGTGCCGATGCCGCCGACGTTGGTGAGGCTGACGGTCGTGCCGGAGTAGTCCTCCATGGTCAGCTTGTTGTTCTTGGCCTTGCGCACGATCTCCTCGTACGCCGTCCAGAACTGAGCGAAGTCCATCGACTCGCACGCCTTGATCGACGGGGCGACCAGCTGACGCGTGCCGTCCGGCTTCTGCTGGTCGATCGCCAGGCCGAGGTTGACATGGGGCGGCGTCACCATCGTCGGCTTGCCGTCGATCTCGGCGTAGGTGTTGTTCATCTCCGGCATCGAGCCGATCGCCCGCACGATCGCGTAGCCGATCAGGTGGGTGAAGGAGACCTTGCCGCCGCGGGCCCGCTTGAGGTGGCTGTTGATGACGATCCGGTTGTCCCACAGCAGCTTGACCGGGATGTTGCGCACCGAGGTCGCGGTCGGCACGGACAGCGAGATGTCCATGTTCTTCGCCGTGGCGGCGGGGATGCCGCGCAGCACGGTCACGGTCGCCTCGTCGCTCACCGGGACGGGGGCCGGCTTCGGCGCGTCCTTCGGGGTCGGCTTCGACTCCGCGGTCGGCTTGCTCGGCATGGTCTTGGCGGCCGGGCTGACCTCGGCGCGCGAGCTGGCCTTGGGGATCGGGATGCTGCCCGTCGGCGGGGCCGCCTGGCTGGTCTGCGCCGCCTGCGCCGCCGGTGCGGCGGCAGGCGCGGCCGCGGGGGCGCCGTTGCCGCTCTTGAAGTACGCCGCCCAGGCGGGATCGACGCTGGAGGGGTCGGCGTCGAAGCGCGACTTCATCTCCTCCACGAGCCACTCGTTGGCGCCGAAATCGATCCCCGAGGGCGCGCCCGCGCCGTTCGAGGTGGTGGACTGCTGGTCTGACGACTGCGTCACGACGTGCTTCGCCTCTTCCGCTTTCACAAGCCACCGGAGTGCAGGGATCCGGCGTACCCCCGGAGCCGACCCCGGACCGGTCGGCGCCCACGGGCAAGGCTAGACCCATCGACAACCAAATGCGCCGAGTGGTCACGACTGTCGGGCAGGCTGTATCCGATGCGTCACGCCGATGTCGTCGCCCATCCGATCAGGAGGCCGCAGAATGCCTGAGATCCGCGCCCTGAGGGCCCTCGCAGGAGCGTCGTGCGCGCTCCTCGTCGGCCTCGGCGTGTCCGGCTGCTCGAAGCACGACAGCTCCGCGCCGAGCCCCAGCGCCACAGCGTCCGCGCAGGCGGTGCCGCTGGTCGTCCGGTTGAGCACGATCACCGGCAGGCTGCCGGTCAGCGGCCGCAACCGGCTGCGCGGCGAGGTGGGGCGGACGATCGACGGGTGGTGGCAGGCGGCGTACCTCTCGACGGGGAGCAGCAACGCGTTCCCCGCCGCGTCCTTCACGCCGGGCGCCGCGAAGCTCGCGAAGCGTGACGCCGACCTGCTCAGCAACGCCGGGATGACCGGCATCACCGCGATCGAGGCGAAGCGGCGGGAGGCCGATCTCGACATCCTCGCCGTCAAGGGCGCTGCTCGCGGCATCACCGCCGTGCTCCACCTGACCTACGACACCAGTGGCGGCCCCTCCCGGCGGTGCGCGGTCGGCGGCACCGTGAGCCTCACACCGTCGGGCGCCGGCTGGCGCATCTTCGGGTACGACGTCACCCACACCTGCCGTCCCAGGAAGGCCGGATCATGAGCACCCCCACCGCTGTCGTCGTACGTCGCTCGCTCCGCACCGCCGTGCTGGTGCTCGTCCTCGGTGTCGCAGCCCTCGTCGTCCCGGACAGCGGCGTGAACCCGACGTACTCCGCGCTGGTGAAGATGCAGACCGCCGAGGGCACCGACCTCGGCAAGCTCGCCCACGGCAAGGACATCATCACGATCCTTGCCGTCGGATCCGACGCGCGCCCGGGCGAGAACATGCTGCACACCCGCGGCGACGCGCTGCACCTGATCTTCATCGACACCAAGACGCACGCAGCTGCGGACATCGGCGTCGCCCGCGACTCCTGGGTCGACATCCCCGGGGTCGGGCGGAACCGCATCAACGCCGCCCTCTACTACGGCGGGCCGCAGCTGCTCGGCCGGACCGTCGGCAACCTGATCGGCGTCCAGCCCGACTACGTGTTCGTGACGCGCTTCCACTACTTCCAACACATGATCCACGCCATCGGCGGGATCACGGTGGACAACCCGATCGCGTTCAACGACCCGGTGATGTGGCCCCAGGGCTTCAAGAAGGGCCGGATCCACCTCAACTCGCTGACCGCGCTGAAGTTCTCCCGCATCCGGCACACGCTCGCGCGCGGCGACTTCGACCGCGACCTCAACCAGGACCGCGTCATCCGCGGCATCCAGGCCAAGGTGCACCGGATGCGCGCCCACCCGGGCTTCATGGCCCGCGGCATCCTCAGCGTGATGAAGAACCTCGCCACCGACCTCGGCCCGACCGAGCTGTTCACGCTCGCGCACGCGGTGGCCGACGTCGACCCGGGGAAGGTCACGAACTGCGTCATCTTCGGCCACGGCATGGTGATCAACGGTGCCGACGTCGTCGCTCCTGACGTGTCGATGGCGCGCCGGTTCGGCAACGACGCCCGCAACGATGCGACCTTGCCGAGGTCCTGCTAGCGCTCCACTACCACGGCCCGGTGGTCCGACGGGGTGTCGAACACCTCGACGGACGTCGCCGGGCCGGGGCCGTGGACGTCGTCGATGGTGTTGGGCCCGCAGGTCGGCTCGGGCTCGCGGCCCTCCCAGGCCGACGTCAGGCCGGCGAACCGCTGCAGGTGGTGGTTGGAGTCGCCGGCGGCGTACACCCGGTGGCCGGCCGCGGTCAGGTCGGCCACGACCTCCTCCAGCCGGCGTACCTCGTGCTGGTGGCGCTTGACCAGGTGCGGCCGGTCGGTGCGGTACGCCGCCCCGGCCACCGCTCCCGACACGAGGTGGTAGCTCAGGATCGCCACCGTGTCGCCGAGCGTGTGATCGCGGAAGGTCCCGATCGTCACCTCCCGCGGCGGCTCCAGGCCGAGCAGCCGGTCGTCCCGGTCGGTCGGCCCGGGCAGGCTCAGCCAGTGCTGGCGCGCGTGCAGCAGCTCGTAGCGGTCCGCGCGGGCGCCGACCGCGTTGCCGCCGCCCAGGCCGGTGACCCAGTGGTACCGGTGCCCGCCGGGTACGGCGATCGGCAGACCGGGTGCGACCCGGACCGAGCCGCTGGGGCGCAGGAGCGGCAGCCGCACGACGTACCACTCCTGCAGGGCGACGAGGTCGGGCTCCCGGGCGAGGACGTCGTCGAGCACCTCGACGGCCTTGTCGCGGGGGAGCCGGAAGAGGGTGTTGGCGGTGACGATCCGAGTGCTGGTCACCCGCCCATGTCTAGCGGATCGGCGCGGGTCAGTCCGCGAGGTCCGCGGACCAGCGCTCCTCGACGTCGCCGAAGTGCCACACCGACACAGCGACGAGCCAGGCGAGCACGAACAGCGCGACGACGGCATAGCCGGCGTAGTCCAGCGGGAGGTGCGCGATGGCGGCCACCGGGCCGGTGGTGATCGACAGCCGGTCGGCAAGCACGCCGACGAGCTCGATCGTGCCGATGAGGAGCGCCACGACCACCGAGATCGTCGTGATGATCAGGTTGTAGAACACCTTGCGGACCGGCTGGGTGCTCGCCCATCCGTACGCCGCGTTCATCAGCACGCCGTCGGCCGTGTCGGCCAGGCACATGCCCGCCGCGAACAGGATCGGCAGCACCACGATCGACCAGAACGGCAGCTGGATCGCCGCGGCACCGCCCGCGAGCACGAGCAGCCCGACCTCGGTCGCGGTGTCGAAGCCGAGCCCGAACAGCACACCGACGGGGTAGATGTGCCACGGCTTGGTGACGGTGCGCGTCAGCGGCGCGAGCAGCCGGTTCATCAGGCCGCGGTGGTGCAGGTGGTGCTCGAGCTGCGCCTCGTCGTACTCACCGCTGCGCAGGCGGCGGGCGACCTTGACGATGCCCACGAGGGCGGCGAGGTTGAGCAGCCCGAGCAGCCACAGGAACGAGCCCGACACGCTCGGGCCGATGATGCCGGTGATCGTGTGCAGCGCGGAGGCGTCGTCCTCCAGCGGTCCGACCAGCGACTTCACGCCGGCGGCCAGCGCGACCGCGAGCAGGAACACGATCGTGGAGTGGCCGAGGGCGAACCAGAAGCCAACCGACAGCGGCTGCCGGTCGGTCCCGGACCGGTCCGTCACGAGCTTGCGGGTGGTGTTGTCGACCGCGGCGATGTGGTCGGCGTCGAGCGCGTGCCGCAGGCCGAAGGTGTAGGCCAGCACGCCCACGCCGGTGCTGAGCAGGTGGTTCGGGGCGACGTACGCCAGCAGCAGGCCGAACCCGACGAGGTGCAGGACGACGATCACCGTCCCCATCGCCCACAGGCTGCGCCGGTCCGCGGCGGTGAGCGTGGCGCGGAACGCGTCGAGTCGGGGCACGTGCCCACTCTAGGTTGTTGCAACTTGTTTGCAACAAGGGGTCCGGCCGGAACGCTGAAGGCCCGGACTCGATCGAGTCCGGGCCTTCGGTTCTTCTGCGCCTTCGGCAGGATTCGAACCTGCGACACCTGGTACCGGAAACCAGTGCTCTATCCCCTGAGCTACGAAGGCATCGCACGGGATGCCGCGTGGTCACGAACAGTACCGGGGGATATCGACGCGAGGGAAACCGAGGTCCCTCGATAGGATTCCGAGGTGACTCCAGACCAGCTCTCCGCCACGATCGTCGCCGTCCTCAACGGGCTGGTCGACCGAGGAGAGATCGCCCTGCCCGACGGCGTGCCGACCGAGGTCACCATCGAGCTGCCCCGGCAGAAGGGGCACGGCGACTACGCCACGAACGTGGCGCTGCAGCTGGCCAAGAAGGCCGGCACGAACCCGCGCGCCCTCGGTGAGCTGATCGCGTCCGCACTGCGTGAGACCGACGGGGTCGCCGACGTCGAGGTCGCCGGCCCCGGCTTCCTCAATGTCACCGTCGAGGCCGGCGCCCAGGGCCAGGTCGCCGCGGAGGTGGTGGCCGCCGGACCGGCGTACGGGACCAGCGAGGTGCTCGCCGGCCGGAAGATCAACGTCGAGTTCATCTCCGCCAACCCGACCGGTCCGCTGCACCTGGGCCACACCCGGTGGGCGGTGCTCGGCGACGCGATCGCGCGGGTCCTGGCCGCGGCCGGCGCCGATGTCACCCGCGAGTTCTACATCAACGACCGCGGCGTGCAGATGAACAATTTCGCCCGCTCGATCATCGCCAGTGCGCTCGGCGAGGAGAAGCCCGAGGACGGGTACGCCGGCGGCTACATCGACGACCTCGCCAAGGCCGTCGAGGCGGCCCAGCCGGGCATCTTCGGCCTCCCCGAGCCCGAGCGCACCGCCGAGGTGCGCAAGGTCGGCTACGCGATCCAGCTCAAGGAGCAGCAGGACCAGCTCGACTCCTTCAACACCCACTTCGACGTCTGGTTCTCCGAGCTGTCCCTGCACGAGGAGGGCCAGGAGGACGGTGGCGTCCCCAACACGCTGAAGCGGCTCACGGGCCTGGGGCACGTCTACGAGGACGGCGGCGCGCTCTGGATGCGGACCACCGACTTCGGTGACGACAAGGACCGCGTCCTCATCAAGAGCGACGGCGAGCTCACCTACTTCGCCAGCGACACCGCCTACTACCTGAACAAGCGGGCCCGCGGCTTCGACAACTGCATCTACCTGCTCGGCGCCGACCACCACGGCTACGTGGGCCGGCTCAAGGCGATGGCCGCGTGTGTGGGTGACGACCCCGCGCAGACGTTGGACGTGCTCATCGGGCAGCTCGTCAAGATCCTGCGCGACGGTGAGGAGCTCAAGCTCTCCAAGCGCGCCGGCACCATCGTCACCCTCAACGAGCTGGCCGAGGAGATCGGGGTCGACGCGCTCCGCTACTCGCTGGCCCGCTACCCGGCCGACAGCCCGCTGACCCTCGACATCGCCGAGATCACCAAGGCGTCCAACGACAACCCGGTCTACTACGTGCAGTACGCCCACGCGCGCACCTGCCGGATGCTCGCGAACGCCGCCGACCTGGGCATGACGCTGCCCGAGGGCGACGCGTTCGACCCGAGCCTGCTCGACCACGAGCGTGACGGCGAGCTGCTGCGCGCGCTGGCCGAGTACCCGCGGGTCGTGGCCAGCGCCGCCGACCTGCGCGAGCCGCACCGGATCGCCCGCTACCTCGAGGACATGGCCTCGGTGTTCAACAAGTGGTACGACACCAAGGAGTGCCGGATGCTCCCGCAGGGCGACGAGCCCGCCGGCCCGGCCAACGAGGCGCGGATGCTGCTGGCGAAGGCCACCCAGACGGTCCTGGCCAACGGGCTCGATCTGCTCGGCGTGAGCGCCCCGGAGCGGATGTAGCGATGGGGCGCGTTCCTCCCGGCGACTACGCCGGCACGTCCCCGCACTGGCTGCGTGAGCCCACCGACGTCAACGCGCTCGTGCCGGTGCTGTGGTCGCGCACGGCCGAGAAGGTCGACGGAGTGCTGCGCATCGGTGGCCTGTCGGTGGCCGACGTCGTCGCCGACGTCAACACGCCGGCGTACCTGCTGGACGAGGAGGACTTCCGCTCCCGCGCACGTGCCTTCCGCGACGGCTTCGCCGGGTACGACGTGTACTACGCGGGCAAGGCGTTCCTCAGCACCGCGGTCGCCCGCTGGGTGGCGGAGGAGGGCCTCTGCCTCGACGTCTGCTCCGACGGCGAGCTGACGGTCGCGCTGCGGGCGGGCGTCGACCCGGCCCGGATCGGCTACCACGGCAACAACAAGACGGCCATGGAGCTGCGCCGAGCGGTGCACGAGCGGGTCGGTCGGATCATCGTCGACTCCTTCCACGAGGTGGAGCGGGTCGCCGACGTCGCGGCCCAGCTCGGCGTCGTCCAGCCGGTGATGATCCGGGTGACTGCGGGCGTCGAGGCGCACACCCACGAGTTCATCGCGACCGCGCACGAGGACCAGAAGTTCGGCTTCTCGATCAGCGCGGGGGACGCCTTCGAGGCGGCCCGCGCCGTCGTGGCGCAGCCGAGCCTGGACCTTCGCGGCCTGCACAGCCACATCGGCAGCCAGATCTTCGACACCTCCGGCTGGGAGGTCGCGGCCCGCCGGGTGCTCGCGCTGCACGCGCGGATCGCCGCAGAGCTCGACCACACGATGCCCGAGCTCGACCTCGGTGGCGGCTTCGGCATCGCCTACACGACTCAGGACGACCCGGCCACCCCGGCGGACCTGGCCGAGCGGATCACCAAGATCGTCGACGACGAGTGCGCCGGGCTCGGTCTCGCCCGTCCGCACCTCTCGATCGAGCCGGGCCGCGCCATCGTCGGCAGCGCCATGTGCACGGTCTACACCGTCGGCACGGTCAAGGAGGTCACCCTCGACGGCGGCGCCACCCGCACCTACGTGAGCGTCGACGGCGGGATGAGCGACAACATCCGCCCCGCTCTGTACGACGCCGACTACTCCTGCACGCTCGCCTCGCGATCGTCCGACGCCGAGCCGGTGCTGGCTCGCGTGGTCGGCAAGCACTGCGAGTCGGGCGACATCGTGGTGAAGGATGAGTTCCTGCCGGGCGACGTACGTCCGGGCGACCTGCTCGCCGTCCCCGGCACGGGCGCCTACGGGCGCTCGATGGCGTCCAACTACAACCACGCGCTCCGACCGCCGGTCGTCGCGATCAAGGACGGCGAGGCGCGGGTGATCGTGCGGCGCGAGACGGTCGACGACCTGCTCGCCACCGACCTCGGCTGACGATCCTCGGGACGGGTGGTCCGCAGGATCGGCCCGCGGCCGCGCTGCCATTTGACCTCAACCTAACTTGAGGTTGTGCCATGGTTCCCGTGCACGCGATCAGACACCACAGTTTCGGTCCCGCTGACGTCCTCCACCTGGAGGAGCTGCCCGACCTCGAGCCCGGCCCCGGCGAGCTGCGCATCGCGGTCCGGGCGGCCGGCGTCCACCTCGTCGACACGGCGATCCGTTCCGGAGCCGGCTTCGCCGGCGGTCCGCCGCCGAGGCTGCCGGTCGTGCCGGGGCGCGAGGTCGCGGGCGTCGTCGACCGCGTCGGCGAGGGTGTCGACGACCGTCTGCTCGGCACGAGCGTCGTCGCGCACCTCGGCTCCGCCGGTGGTGGGTACGCCGAGCAGGCGGTCGTCGCCGCCCGGCGCGCCTATCCCGTGCCGGTCGGGCTCGACGCGCCCACCGCGGTGGCGACGATCGGCACCGGGCGCACCGCCGCGGCGATCCTCGAGCTCGCCGCCGTCGTACCGGACGACGTCGCGGCGGTGACCTCCGGCGCGGGCGGGCTCGGCCTGCTCCTGCTGCAGGGCGTGCGCAACGCGGGGGCGACCGCGGTCGGCTTCGCCGGTGGGCCCGACAAGATCGCGCTCGTCGCGGGTACCGGCGCGGCCGGCATCGACTACCGGGCCGACGACTGGCGGCAGCGGTTGCGGGTGCACGAGCCGCTCACCGTGGTCTTCGACGGCGTCGGTGGCGAGATCGGCCGCCGGCTGTACGACGCCCTCGCGCCCGGCGGCCGGCTGGTCCGCTACGGGTGGGCGTCCGGCGAGCAGAACGCGTACGACGACCCCGACCGCCCGGTCCTCGACGTCCTCGGGCCCGGCCTGATGGCGCGGATCGAGCACTTCGAGCGCGCGGCCCTCGCCGCGGCCGCCGACGGCAGCCGGGTGCCCCACGTCGGGACCGTGCTCCCGCTCGCCCGCGCCGCCGACGCCCATCGCGCACTCGAGACGCGGTCCTCGGTGGGCAAGGTCGTGCTGGTGGTCGGCCCGTGACCGCCGTCGCCGAGGCGGCCGTGGTCTCCCCGTGGCGCGGCCGCCACGGTCGTACGACGGTTGGGGTGTTCTCGCTGTCGTTCCTGTTCGCCTTCGAGGCGCTCGCCGTCTCGACCGTGATGCCGCGGATCGCGGCCGACCTGCACGGCCTGCGCTGGTACCCGGTCGCCTTCGCCGCGCCCCTCGCCGCCGCGATCGTCGCCCTGGCCACCGCCGGCCCCGACGCGGACCGGCTCGGCCCCGGTCCGGTGCTGCGCCGCGGCCTCCTCGCGTTCTGCCTCGGCGCCGCCCTCGCCGGCCTCGCTCCCGACATGCCGCTGTTCCTCGTCGGCCGACTCGTCCAGGGGTACGGCGGGGGCGCGATCTCCGTCGCCCTCTACGTCGTCATCGCCCAGGCCTATCCCGAGGACCTCCGACCGCGGGTGTTCGCCATCCTCACGACCGCCTGGGTGCTGCCGTCGCTGGTGGGGCCGGTCGTCGCGGCGGCCGTCGCGGACGCGTTCGGGTGGCGGTGGGTCTTCCTCGGCGTACCCCTCATCGCGGTCGCCGCGTGGGTCCTCGTCGCGGACGCTCCGTCCCACGCCGTGACCGCCGCCGGCGCTCGGGGCAGGGTCGGTCCCGCCCTCACGGCGGCCGGGGGAGCCCTCCTCGTCAGCCTGGCCGGACAGCGCGTCCCCGGCTGGCCGGCCCTCGTCGTGCTCGGCCTGGTGCTGGTCGTCCTCGGTGGTCGACGCCTCCTGCCGGCCGGCGCCTGGAGCCTGCGCGCCGGGCTCCCCGCCGTGCTCGGCTCCCGCGGCGCCATCGGGACGGCGTTCGCGTCGGCCGAGGTCTACGTGCCGCTGCTCCTGGTGCTGCACCGCCACCTCAGCATCACCGAGGCGGGCTGGGCGCTCACGACCGGTGCGGTGACGTGGACCCTCGGCGCCCACCTGGCCGCGCGGTGGCGGGTGCTGGCCGACCCCGCGGTCAGGGTCCGCACCGGCGCCGTGCTGGTCTCCGCCGGTGCCGCCGGGTTCGCGACCGTCGCAGCACCGGGCATGCCGCTCGTCGTACCGATCCTCGGGTGGGGCTTCTGCGGTCTCGGCATCGGGATGGCCTTCGCCACGCTGTCGGTGCTCGCGCTCGCGGTCGCGGAGCCCGGCGAGGAGGGCCGGGTGTCCTCGGCGCTGCAGGTCAACGACTACCTGCTCAACGGTGCGGGCCTCGCGATCGGAGCCGTCGTGTTCGCCGGCTTCGCGGGCACCGCCCCGGTGGCCGCCGCGACCGCGCTGGTGCTGGCCGCGGCTGCGCTCGCCGCCCTCGCGCTGGTCCCGGCCGCCCGCCTCCGGAGCGACTGACCTGACGCTGCCCCGAGGGGTGGACGCGAATCGGCCGCCGACCCCGACCGCCGATAACCTTGGGCGCGTGAGCAATCCCCTCAAGGTGGCCGTCCTGGGCTGCGGGTCCGTCGGGTCGCAGGTCGTGCGACTCCTCGGCGAGCAGTCCGCAGATCTGGCCGCACGGGTGGGTGCGCCGATCGAGCTGGCAGGCGTCGCCGTACGCCGCCTCGACGCGGCTCGTGAGGTCGACGTACCCGCCGACCTGCTGACCACGGACGCCGCCGCCCTCGTGGCGCGCGACGACATCGACCTCGTCATCGAGGTGATCGGCGGCATCGAGCCGGCCCGCACGCTCATCCTGAGCGCGCTGGAGAACGGCGCGAGCGTCGTCACCGCCAACAAGGCGCTGCTCGCCGAGGACGGTCCGACGCTCTTCGAGGCCGCTGAGAAGGCCGGCCGCGACCTCTACTACGAGGCCGCCGTCGCCGGCGCCATCCCGATCCTGCGTCCGCTGCGCGAGAGCCTCGCCGGCGACCGGGTCACCAAGGTGATGGGCATCGTCAACGGCACCACCAACTTCATCCTCGACAAGATGGACTCCGTCGGCGCGGGCTACGAGGAGACCCTCGAGGAGGCTCAGGCGCTGGGGTACGCCGAGGCCGACCCGACCGCGGACGTCGAGGGCTTCGACGCCGCGGCCAAGGCCGCGATCCTCGCCAGCCTGGCGTTCCACAGCCGCGTGACCGCCGCCGACGTCCACCGCGAGGGCATCTCCGAGGTGTCCGCGGGCGACGTTCGCTCGGCGCGCGAGATGGGCAGCGTCGTCAAGCTGCTCGCCATCGCCGAGCTGGTCGAGGACAAGGGCGTGAGCGTCCGCGTCCACCCCGCGATGATCCCCAGGAGCCACCCGCTGGCCAGCGTCCGCGAGGCCTACAACGCCGTGTTCGTGGAGTCCGAGGCCGCCGGCCAGCTGATGTTCTACGGCCCCGGCGCCGGTGGCTCGCCCACGGCCAGCGCCGTCCTGGGCGACCTGGTGACGGTCGCCCGCAACCGGATCGCGGGCACCCGCGGCACCGGCGAGTCGGCGTACGCCGACCGGGTGGTGCTGCCGATGGGGGAGACCCGCACCCGCTACCACGTGGCGATCGACGTGGACGACAAGGCGGGCGTGCTCGCCGCCGTCGCGAACGCGTTCGCCGCTCACGGCGTCTCGATCCAGACCGTGCGGCAGGAGGGGCGCGGCGACGACGCCCAGCTCGTCGTGGTCTCGCACGAGGCGACCGACGCCCAGCTCTCGGCGACCGTCGACGAGCTGCGCGACATGGACATCGTCCGCGAGGTCACCTCGGTGATGCGCGTTGAAGGAGGCCTCGAATGAGCAGCGTGAGCGCGCTGACCCAGCAGTGGAAGGGCGTGATCGAGGAGTACCGCGACCTCCTCGACATCCCCGCCGACACCCCCGCGGTGACGCTGCGTGAGGGCGGCACGCCCCTGGTCCACTCCGGCTGGCTCTCCGGCCTGACCGGCGCCCAGGTGTGGCTCAAGGTCGAGGGCAACAACCCGACCGGCTCCTTCAAGGACCGCGGCATGACGACCGCGCTCTCCGTCGCCGTGCACCAGGGCGCCCAGGCCGTCGTCTGCGCCTCCACCGGCAACACCTCCGCATCGATGGCCGCGTACGCCGCCAAGGCCGGTGTCACCCCGATCGTGCTCGTGCCCGAGGGCAAGATCGCCGCGGGCAAGATGGCGCAGGCCGTCGTGCACGGCTCGAAGGTGATCCAGGTCCGCGGCAACTTCGACGACTGCCTGCGGATGGCGCGCGGCATGTCGGAGAAGTACCCCGTCGCTCTCGTCAACTCGGTCAACCCGCACCGGCTCGAGGGCCAGAAGACGGCCGCCTTCGAGATCGTCGACTTCCTCGGCGACGCTCCCGACTACCACCTGCTGCCCGTCGGCAACGCGGGCAACATCTCGGCGTACTGGCTCGGCTACGTGCAGTACGCCGACCTCGGCCGCGCCACCAGGCGGCCCATCATGCGCGGCTTCCAGGCCGCGGGTGCGGCGCCGCTCGTCGACGGCGCGCCGGTCGACGACCCGGAGACCAAGGCGACCGCGATCCGGATCGGCAACCCCGCGTCGTGGCAGCTCGCCGAGAACGCCGCCAAGGAGTCCGGAGGCCGCTTCGCCAAGGTCACCGACGAGCAGATCCTCGCCGCGCAGGCCGAGCTGGCCCGCAACGACGGCGTCTTCGTCGAGCCGGCCTCCGCCGCCGGTGTCGCCGGGCTGCTGCAGGAGCTCGCCGCGGGTGACTCCTACGCCGGCACGACCGTCGCGATCACGGTGACCGGTCACGGGCTCAAGGACATCGCGACCGCCCTCGAGGGCGTCGTGCTGCCCGACCTCGTGGTGGACGCCGACGTCGACGCTGCCGCTCGCGCCGCCGGTCTCTGATGACCTTCGTCGACGGCCCGGTGCGGGTCTCGGTGCCCGCGACCTCCGCCAACCTCGGTCCCGGCTTCGACGCGCTCGGGCTCGCGCTCGACCTGCGCGACGAGCTCGAGGCCGAGATCCTGCCCGAGGGTCTCGTCGTCGAGGTGTCCGGCGTCGGCGAGGGTGAGGTGCCGCTGGACGAGCGCCACCTGGTCGTGCGCTCGATGCGGGCCGTCTTCGACAAGATCGGCGTCCAGCCGTCCGGCCTGCGCCTCTCGTGCACCAACGTCATCCCGCACGCCCGCGGCCTCGGCTCGTCCTCGGCTGCGATCGTGGCCGGCGTCTGGCTCGGCCGGGAGCTCGTCGCCGGCGGCCGGCTGTGGCTCGACGACGCCGCGCTGCTCGACCTCGCCGCCCGGATCGAAGGCCACCCCGACAACGTCGCGCCGGCCCTGTACGGCGGCTTCACCATCGCCGGCCACGACGCCGACGGCTCCTTCTGGGCCGCTCCCAGCGGCGTCGACCCGCGGATCAGCGCCGTGGTCTTCGTGCCGCCGACCCCGGTCTCGACCGAGGAGGCGCGCGGCCTGCTGCCCGCGACCGTGCCCCATGCCGACGCCGCGGCGAACGCCGGCCGGGCTGCGCTGCTCGTCGCCGCCCTCGGCAGCGCCCCCGAGCTGCTGCTCCGGGCCACCGAGGACCGACTGCACCAGGGCTACCGCCGTCCGGCCATGCCCGAGAGCCTCGCGCTCGTCGACGCGCTGCGGGCCGACGGCGTCGCCGCCATCGTCTCGGGCGCCGGCCCGACCGTGCTGGCGTTCGCCGACGGCACCGATGCGGACACCCTGCTCAAGCGCTGCCCGGAGGGCTGGGCGGGACATGCGCTCGCCATCGACGACACGGGCGCCCGCCCCGCCTGACCCGCGAGGCGTCACCTCACGGATGCGGGGGATGCTAGGTTGGCCGTACGCCGCCGCGCCCGACCGATCCGGAACGGGCAGCCCGTGCGGCGATCCGTTCAAGTGCCGCACGTTCCTGTGCGGCCGTCATCCGTGAAGGAACTCACGTGACCGAATCTCTCGACGCTTCCGCGGCCCCGGCTGACCGGGCCCCGGCGAAGAAGCGCGCCGGCGGGCTCAACTCGATGCTGCTCGCCGACCTCAAGGCCATGGCCGGCGGCATGGGCATCGCCGGCGCCGGCAGCATGAAGAAGGCCCAGTTGATCGACGCGATCAAGTCCGCCCAGTCCGGGCAGGGCGGCCGGTCCTCCGGCGACGTACCGGCCGAGAAGGCGCAGCCGGAGAAGAAGGCCCAGCCCCAGAAGCAGCCGGAGGCCAAGCCCGAGCCCACCGGCGAGTCGAAGCCCGAGCAGACGGCCGAGGACACCGTCCCCCAGGCCAAGGAGGAGCGCCCCGCCCAGCAGCGGCAGCGCCAGAACCAGCCCGCCAAGAAGGCCGCCCAGCAGCCCCCGCAGGACAAGCAGGCGCAGCAGGACAAGCCGGAGTCCCCGGACACCGACGGCGACGACGACCACGACGACGACGGCGAGGGCGGCACCCGCCGCAACCGCCGCCGCCGCGGCCGCGACCGCAACCGCACCCTGCGCGAGCAGGAGAACGAGGTCCGTGAGGACGACGTGCTGGTCCCGGCCGCCGGCATCCTCGACGTCCTGGACAACTACGCCTTCGTGCGTACGTCGGGGTACCTGGCCGGTGCCGACGACGTCTACCTGTCGCTCTCGCTGGTGCGCAAGTACGGCCTGCGTCGTGGTGACGCCGTCACGGGCCAGGTGCGTCAGCCGCGCGAGGGCGAGCGCCGCGAGAAGTTCAACCCGATGGTCCGCATCGACGCGGTCAACGGGGCCGACCCTGAGCTGGCCAAGAGCCGGCCGGACTTCGCCACGTTCGTGCCGACCCACCCGACCGACCGGCTCCGCATGGAGACCACCTCGGACAACCTGACCGGTCGGATCCTCGACCTGGCCGCCCCGATCGGGAAGGGCCAGCGCGGACTCGTGACCGGTCCCACCAAGTCGGGCCGGACCACCCTGCTGCGCTCGATCGGTGCCTCGCTCACCGCCAACAACCCCGAGGCGCACCTGATGGTGGTGCTGCTCGACGAGCGCCCGGAGGAGGTCACCGACTTCCAGCGGGCGATCAAGGGCGAGGTCGTCGCCAGCACCTTCGACCGACCCGCGCTCGACCACGTCACCGCGGCCGAGCTGGCCGTCGAGCGGGCCAAGCGCCTGGTCGAGCTGGGCCACGACGTCATCGTGCTCTTCGACGGGCTGACCCGGCTGGGCCGTGCCTACAACCTCGCGGGAGCGGCCAACGGTCGCGTCGCCACCGGGGGAGTCGAGGCCACCGCGCTGTATGGCCTCAAGCGCCTCTTCGGCGCCGCGCGCAACGTCGACAACGGCGGCTCGCTCACCATCATCGCCACGGTCGTCAACGACTCCACCTCGGCCATCGACCAGCTCCTGTTCGAGGAGATCGACGGCACCGAGAACCTCGAGATCCGGCTGCGCCGCGACCTCGCCGAGGAGCGTGCCTACCCGGCGATCGACGTGGTCGCGTCCAGCACCCGGCACGCCGACCTGCTGACCAGCGCGGAGGAGCAGTCGATCCTCTCCAAGCTGGACGCCGAGCTGGCCGAGCTCACCCCGTCCGACGCCCACCGGTCGCTCGTGGAGCGGCTGGGAAGAACTCGGACCAACATCGAGTTCTTGATGGGTGTGCAGCGCGGCTGAGGATTCGCACCACCCTCAACCGCCGCCGTACACTTCACCAGTTCCGCTCCGGTTCACGTCCGCACGCCCGTGCGACGACCCGGCGCACGAGAGGAAACCATGAAGAAGGACATCCACCCCGAGTACGTCGTGACCCAGGTGACCTGCACCTGTGGCGCCACGTTCACCACCGGGAGCACCGTTGCCTCCGGCACCATCCACAGCGACGTCTGCTCGCAGTGCCACCCGTTCTACACGGGCAAGCAGAAGATCCTCGACACCGGCGGTCGCGTCGCGAAGTTCGAGGCCAAGTACGGCAAGGTCGGCGCTGCCAAGTAGCTGATCCGAAGCGCCGGTCCCCGTCGAGGGGGCCGGCGCTTTGTCGTCCTCGCCGGCGGAGGTTTCCTGGCGCTTGTCGGGCGTTGCAATGCCCGACAAGCGCAGGAATCCCCGGTTGACCGGTGATTCCTGCACCTCCCACCCGAAGGATCCCCGTGTTCGAAGCAGTCGAGGGCATGCTCGCCGAGCATGCCGAGCTCGAGAAGCGGCTCGCGCTGCCCGAGACCCACGCCGACGCCCGCCTCGCGCGCACCCTCAACCGCCGGTACGCCGAGCTGAACGCCATCATCGGCACCTGGCGCGAGTGGCAGCAGCACGGCGACGACGCCGACGCCGCCCGTGAGCTGGCCGCCGACGACCCGGCGTTCGCCGAGGAGGTCGACGACCTGCTGGCCAGGCGCGAGGTCGCGGCCGAGCGGCTGCGCCGGCTCCTGGTGCCGCGCGACGAGACCGACGACAGCGACGCGATCCTCGAGGTGATGGCCGGTGCCGGCGGCGAGGAGTCGGCCCTGTTCGCCGGCGACCTGCTCCGCATGTACATGCGGTACGCCGAGCGCCGGGGCTGGAAGACCGAGATCCTCGACTCCACCGAGTCGGACCTGGGTGGCTACAAGTCGGTGACCGTCGCGGTCAAGGGCGGCAGCAGCGAGCCCGGCCAGGCGCCGTACGGTCTGCTCAAGTTCGAGGGTGGTGTCCACCGCGTGCAGCGCGTGCCCGTGACCGAGTCGCAGGGCCGGATCCACACCAGCGCCGCCGGGGTGATGGTGATGCCCGAGGCCGAGCAGGTCGACGTCGAGATCAACGACAACGACCTGCGCATCGACGTCTTCCGCTCCAGCGGGCCGGGCGGTCAGAGCGTCAACACCACCGACTCCGCGGTCCGGATCACCCACCTCCCGACCGGCATCGTGGTGAGCTGCCAGAACGAGAAGTCCCAGCTGCAGAACAAGGAGCAGGCGATGCGCATCCTCCGCGCCCGCCTCCTCCAGGCCGCCCAGGACGCCGCCGACGCCGAGGCCTCCGACGCGCGGCGCAGCCAGGTCCGCACCGTCGACCGTTCCGAGCGGATCCGCACCTACAACTTCCCGGAGAACCGCATCTCCGACCACCGCACCGGCTACAAGGCCTACAACCTCGACCAGGTGCTCGACGGCGACCTCCAGCCGGTCCTCGACTCCTGCGTCGAGACCGACATGGCGGCACGGTTGGCGGCGTTGGAGGAGTGAGCGACATCCGCAGCCTCCTCGCGGAGGCCACGACCGTGCTCACGGCCGCGGGTGTCCCCAGCCCCGAGTACGACGCGGGCGAGCTGCTCGCCCACGTCCTCGGCACCACCCGCAGCGCGCTGCCCTTCGTCGCGGGCATCTCCGGCGACGACACCGTCCGCTTCCTCGAGCTCGTCGAGCGCCGCGCTGCCCGCGAGCCCCTCCAGCACCTCATCGGCACCGCCTGGTTCCGCCACATCTCGGTCCAGGTCGGTCCCGGCGTGTTCACGCCGCGCCCGGAGACCGAGCTCCTCGCCGGCTGGGCGATCGAGCACGCCGGCGCCGGATCGGTCGTCGTCGACCTCTGCACCGGCTCCGGGGCCATCGCCAAGTCCCTCGCCCACGAGGTCCCCGAGGCCGAGGTCCATGCCTGCGAGCTCGACCCGACGGCGTACCCCTGGGCGGAGCGGAACCTCGCCGGCACCGGCGTCGACCTGCGGCACGGCGACCTGGCCACGGAGTTCGACGACCTGCTCGGCACCGTGGACGTGGTGGTCAGCAACCCGCCGTACGTCCCGCTCGAGGCCTGGGAGTCGGTCGCGCCCGAGGCGCGTGACCACGACCCGCACCTCGCGCTGTTCTCCGGAGACGACGGCCTCGACGCGATCCGCGTCCTCGCGCACCGTGCGGCTGCCCTGCTGAAGCCCGGGGGAGTGGTCGGCATCGAGCACGCCGACGTCCAGGGCGAGAGCGTGCCCGCGGTCCTCGCCGCGACCGGGCTGTGGACCGAGATCCGCGACCACCGCGACCTGTCGGGACGGCCTCGCTTCACCACGGCGACGAGGGTGCAAGGATGACGTCGTGACTGCGACGCGGATGCCGACGACGACCGAGGAGGAGATCGAGGCGGCGCTCGACGCAGCCAGCCTCGCCGTACGCCGGGGCGAGCCGATCGTGCTCCCCACGGACACCGTCTACGGCATCGGTGCCGACGCCTTCGACCCCGCCGCCGTCGCCCGCCTGCTCGAGGCCAAGGGCCGCGGCCGCGACATGCCGCCGCCGGTCCTGGTGACCTCGGCCGCGACCCTGGACGCCCTGGCGTCGCGCGTCCCCGACTATGTCCGGACCCTCGTCGAACGGTTCTGGCCGGGCCCGCTCACCGTCGTCTGCCACCAGCAGCCCTCGCTGCAGTGGGACCTCGGCGAGACCCGCGGCACCGTGGCCGTCCGCGTGCCCGACCACGACGTCGCCCGACGGCTGCTCGAGCGCACGGGGCCGCTGGCCGTCTCCTCGGCCAACCTCACCGGCGAGCCCGCCGCGACCGACGCCGACCGGGCTGTCGAGATGCTCGGCGAAGCGGTCGAGGTGGTCATCGACGCCGGCACCAGCCCCGGCGGCGAGCCGTCGACGATCGTCGACGCCACCGGGGAGCGCCCGCGCCTGCTCCGGGCAGGTGCCATCCCGGTGGCCGATCTCGACGCCGCGCTGCTCGACCTGGCCATCACCGTGGAGCGTCCCGAGGAGTCCGAGGAGTCGCCGACGGATGCGTGAGTACGTCGTCGTCTTCCTGGTCGCCGCCGTCGTCACCTACCTGCTGACGGTGGTCGCCCGGGAGTTCGCGATCCGCACCGGCGCGGTCGCCGCGGTCCGCGACCGGGACGTGCACGCGGAGCCGATCCCGTACCTCGGGGGAGTGGCCATGCTCGGTGGCCTCTTCGCCGCGATCCTGGTCGCCCAGCACCTGCCGTTCCTCTCGACGAGCCAGCCGTGGGTCTGGGACGACGCGATGTCGGTGCTCGGCTCGGGCGCCCTGATCTGCGGCGTCGGCGTGCTCGACGACATCTTCGACCTGGACGCGCTCACCAAATTCGGCGGCCAGGTGCTCGCGGTGGGCCTGCTGATCTACTCGGGCATCCAGTTCAGCTACCTCTACCAGCCCGACGGGAGCCAGTTCTCCCTCGACCCGGGCCAGGGCGCGCTGTTCACGGCGCTCATCGTGCTCACCACCGTGAACGCCGTGAACTTCATCGACGGCCTCGACGGCCTCGCCGCCGGCGTCATCGGCATCTCCGCGGTCGCCCTCTTCGTCTTCTGCTACGCCCTGACCGTGATCAACGACGTCACCCGCGCGACGACGGGTGCCCTCCTGGCGGCGGCCCTCGCGGGTGCCTGCCTGGGCTTCATCGCCCACAACTTCCACCCGGCCCGGCTCTTCATGGGCGACAGCGGCTCGATGCTGATCGGCCTGGTGCTGTCGGGCTCGGCGATCACGGTGACGACGCAGTTCTCCCCGGGCGACCTCGCCAAGGGTGCGGACGGTGCCGGAGCGAGCCTGCTGCCCATGCTGCTGCCGGTGCTGCTGCCGGTGCTCATCCTGATCGTGCCGTTGGCGGACCTGGTCCTCGCCGTCGTACGACGCACGCGGGCCGGCCGCTCGCCGTTCGCACCCGACAAGCAGCACCTGCACCACCGGTTGCTGGAGATCGGTCACTCGCACCGGCGTGCGGTCCTCATCATGTGGCTGTGGGCGGGCCTGATCGCGTTCGCCACGGTCGTCGCGAGCGTCTACCCGCGGCGGCCGGCGTGGATCGGCATCGGCACCGCCACCCTCGTCATCGTGCTCCTCACCTTCGTGCTCCCCATGGTCCGGCGTGGTCCGGAGGTGCACGCGGAGGAGCCGCTCCCGGAGCCTGCGGGGACCCCCGACGAGGAGTCCGCCAGCAGCTTGTGATAGCTTTCACGAGCTTGCTCGGAGCACTTTTCCCGCCCAGATCTTCCGAACGGATGCCATCCAATGACACCCGCCGCTTTCGCCTTTCCGGGGGCCGTTCGGCCGACCCGTGGGGCAGGGCGGGTCTGTGGTAGTTTCCGGCCATGCGCGGCCGTGACCTCCTCGGCCTCGGCGGCATGCTCGTCGGCGCTGTCGTCGGTTGCACGGCGCTCGGGTTGCTCGTCGACCATCTCGCCGGCTCCGACCCGATCGGCGTCGTCCTCGGCGTCGCTGTCGGCATGGTGCTCGGGGCCGTCGGGTTCGTCCTGCGGGTCCGCCGAGCGCTGCGCATGCCGCCCGACGACCCCGCCGACCCGAGGAACGAGGTGACACCGTGACCGCCCACGCCCAGTTCCCCGGACTGCCCGCGCGTGCCAGCTGGCTGCGGGTCATCAAGGACCAGCGCAAGGTCGAGCTCGTGGCCCTCGGGATGGCCCTCTTCAGCCTCTGGTTCCGTCAGGTCGGCCCCTGGGCCCTGCCGCTGTGGCTGATCGCCGGCATCGTCCTCGGCCTGGTCAACCACCTGGTCACCGAGTACTGGCTGCTGCGCACCATCACCCGGGGCGACGCACCGACCAAGGCCGACCTGCGGCGGTCCACGATGCTGCGCCTGGCGATCGTGGCGGTCGTCGCCATCGTGATCGCCTTCGTCTGGCGTCCGTGGAGTGTCGGCGCGCTCCTCGGTCTTGCTATCTTCCGCCTGATCGCGCTCGTGATGACCACGATCCCGCTGCTTAAGGAGTTGAAGAATCAATGAGTGGCCTGCTGCCTCTTGAGATTCACATCGAGCCCGGTGTCCACCCGACCCGCGACTGGTTCGGCCTGACCGTCAACATCGACACGGTCTTCAGCACGGTCGTCGCCGGTGTGATCGTCCTGGCTCTGGGCTTCCTGGTCCGTCGTGCGCTCACCAAGAACACCGAGGACCACGTCCCGACCAAGCTCCAGATCATCTGGGAGTCGGTCGTCGACCAGGTCAACAAGCAGGTCGAGGACAACCTCGGCAAGGTGCACCCGTACGTCGCGCCGCTGGCCATCTCGCTGTTCTTCTTCATCCTCATCGCGAACTGGCTCGAGCTGGTCCCGTCCGAGTTCCACATCGGGGACACCAACTTCCACGTGCTGCCGGCGCCGACGTCGGACACCAACCTCACCTACGCGATGGCCATCTTCGCCGTCGTCAGCGTCTGGATCTACGGCATCCGCAAGAGCGGGCTGGGCTACTTCAAGCACTTCGTGCAGCCGTTCCCGGTCCTGCTGCCGCTGACCATCCTCGAGGAGCTCGTCAAGCCGGTCACCCTGGCGCTGCGACTCTTCGGCAACATCTTCGCCGGCGGCATCATGCTGGCGCTGATCGCCGCCATCCCGTGGTGGGCGGGCATGCCGGTCGCGAACATCCTCTGGAAGATGTTCGACCTGTTCATCGGCGGTCTGCAGGCGTTCATCTTCGCCCTGCTGACGGTGCTCTACTTCGCGATGGCCAGCGGCGGTCACGACGACGAGCACGAGCACGACGCGGCCACCGCGTCGGCCCACTGATCCACACCAACTCAAGACTCGCGCCCCGGGCCAGACTGCCCGAGGTCGCACCAGAGGTAGACAACGTCGCCGCCCGAAGCGGCGAGGAACCAAATAGGAGAAACCAATGTCTGACATCTCGAAGGCCGTTTCGCTTGCTGGCGCTTTCGTCGGCGGTGGCCTCGCCCTGGGCGGCGGCGCGATCGGTGCCGGTATCGGTGACGGCCTGGCCGGTTCGTCGTACATCGAGGGTGTTGCCCGTCAGCCGGAGGCCCAGGGCCGCCTGCAGACGATCTTCTTCCTCACCGTGGGTCTGGTCGAGGCGATGTTCTTCATCAACCTCGCCTTCATGGCCCTGTTCGTCTTCGTCCTCGGCGGGAAGTGAGCCGGTCCCCCTCAGGGGACCTGCCACCCGCACCAGACCAGAAGGACCATGAGTAGATGAGCACAACGCAGCTGATCCCGCTCGAGAGCAACTTCCTCGTGCCGAACGGCACGTTCGTCGTGGAGTTGATCGCGTTCGCGATCATGTTCGCCATCATCGCGCGGTACATCGTGCCGCCGATCAACAGGGCGATGGAGGCGCGGCAGGAGGCGATCCGCAAGGAGTTCGCCGAGCTCGACCAGGCCAAGGCCGACGCCACGTCGGCCAAGGACGAGTTCCAGTCGCAGATCGAGGAGGCCCGCAAGGAGGCCGCCAAGATCCGTGAGGACGCTCGCGAGCAGGGTGCCGCCATCATCGCCGAGATGCGTGAGCAGGCGCAGGCCGAGTCCGCCCGGATCGTCGAGCACGGCAAGACCCAGCTCGAGGCCGAGCGGCAGCAGGCCATCGCGTCGCTGCGTGCCGAGGCCGGCGGCCTGGCCACCGGTCTGGCCGGTCGCATCGTCGGGGAGAGCCTGGACGACGAGGCTCGCCAGAGCCGCGTCGTGGAGCGCTTCCTCGCCGAGCTGGAGGCCTGATGGACTTCCGTGGAGCATCCGCCGAGGCGGTCAGCACCCTCACCGGTGACCTGACCGCGGCGGTCGGCACGGACGGCGCTGCGGCGTCGGCCGCCGCGGAGTCGCTGTACGCCGCCGCGGACGCGGTCCGCGACGAGCCCGGCCTGCGCCGGTTCGCCGCCGACCAGTCCGTGCCGGCCGAGGCCAAGTCCGGTCTGGTCCGCGACGTCTTCGCCAAGCTCGACGACAACGCGCTGGCGCTGGTCGACGCGGCCGTCCAGCTGCGCTGGACGAGCGCGAGCGACCTGGCCAAGGCGCTGCAGCACCTGGCCGAGGTCGCCACGGTGCGGTCCGCGGGCTCGTCCCAGACCCAGGTGGCCGACGAGCTGTTCGCCGTACGCGAGCTGGTCCAGGACAACCCGGACCTGCGCGACGCGTTCGCCGATCCCAGCCGGCCGACCGCCGACAAGGCGGCGCTGGTCGACACGCTGCTCGGCGGCAAGGTGCTGCCCGCCACGGTGACCCTGGTCAAGCAGGCCCTCACCGGCGTGCACGGCACGGTCACCGCCGCGCTCGGTCACTACCGCAGCCTCGCGGCCGAGGTCGTGGGCGAGAGCGTCGCCACCGTCCGCGTCGCGGCCCCGCTCGCCGACGGTCAGCTCGACCGCCTGGTCGGCGCCCTGTCGCGCCAGTACGGCCGCCCCGTCCACGCCAACGTCGTGGTCGACCCGAGCGTGATCGGTGGCGTGAAGGTCGCCATCGGTGACCACATCATCGACGGCACCATCGCCACCCGGCTCGACGACGCCCGCCGTCGCATCGCCGGCTAAGACTTCAGAGAAACGAGAGAGAAGGCATCATGACGGACCTGTCTATCCGTCCGGACGAGATCCGCGACGCCCTGGCGAAGTACGTCGCCGACTACCAGCCCGACGCGGCCAGGACCGAGGAGGTCGGCACCGTCGCGCAGACGGCCGACGGCATCGCCCGCGTCGCCGGTCTGCCGTCGGCCATGGCCAACGAGCTGCTCCAGTTCGAGGACGGCACCCTCGGCATCGCGCTGAACCTCGACACCAAGGAGATCGGTGTCGTCATCCTCGGTGACTTCGACAAGATCGAAGAGGGTCAGGCCGTCCGTCGTACCGGCGAGGTCCTCTCGGTTCCCGTCGGCGACGGCTACCTCGGCCGCGTCGTCGACCCGCTCGGCAACCCGATCGACGGCCTCGGCGACGTGACCCCGCTCGACGGCCGCCGCGCGCTGGAGCTGCAGGCTCCGGGCGTCATGGCGCGCAAGTCGGTGCACGAGCCGCTCGCGACCGGCATCAAGGCCATCGACTCGATGACCCCGATCGGCCGCGGTCAGCGCCAGCTGATCATCGGCGACCGCGCCACCGGCAAGACCACGGTCGCGATCGACACGATCATCAACCAGAAGGCGAACTGGGCGTCGGGCGACCCGTCCAAGCAGGTCCGCTGCATCTACGTCGCCATCGGCCAGAAGGGCTCGACCATCGCCTCCGTGCGTGGCGCCCTCGAGGAGGCCGGCGCGCTGGAGTACACCACCATCGTCGCCGCCCCGGCGTCGGACAGCGCGGGCTTCAAGTACCTGGCCCCCTACACCGGCTCGGCCATCGGCCAGCACTGGATGTACGACGGCAAGCACGTCCTCATCGTCTTCGACGACCTGACCAAGCAGGCCGAGGCCTACCGCGCCGTGTCGCTGCTGCTGCGTCGTCCGCCGGGCCGCGAGGCGTACCCGGGTGACGTCTTCTACCTGCACTCCCGCCTGCTGGAGCGCTGCGCGAAGCTGTCCGACGAGCTCGGCGCCGGCTCCATGACGGGTCTCCCGATCATCGAGACCAAGGCCAACGACGTCTCGGCGTTCATCCCGACCAACGTCATCTCCATCACCGACGGTCAGATCTTCCTGCAGTCCGACCTGTTCGCGGCCAACCAGCGTCCGGCCATCGACGTCGGTGTCTCGGTCTCCCGCGTCGGTGGCGCGGCGATGACCAAGGCGATGAAGGCCGTCACCGGTTCGCTCAAGGTCGACCTCGCGCAGTTCCGCGCGATGGAGGCGTTCGCGATGTTCGCGTCCGACCTCGACGCCGCGTCGAAGCAGCAGCTGGCCCGCGGCCAGCGTCTGATGGCGCTGCTCAAGCAGCCGGCCTACCACCCGTACTCGGTCGAGGACATGACCGTGTCGCTGTGGCTGGGCACCTCGGGTCGCCTCGACCAGCTGCCGGTCGAGGACGTGCTCAAGTTCGAGCAGGAGTTCCTGGACTACCTGCGCACCACGCACGAGGGCATCCTGGCCGGCATCCGCGAGACGCTGAAGTTCGAGGACTCCACCGAGACCGAGCTGATCGCGGCGTACGACGCGTTCCTCCCCGAGTTCCAGACGTCGGCGGGTGGCTTCATCCACGCCGGTCACGAGGAGCACGCGCCGCTGGGCGACGAGGCGATCGAGCAGGAGACCATCGTCAAGCAGAAGAAGGCGTGAGGCTGACCCATGGCCGTATCGCTGCGTGAGTATCGCGCGCGGATCAAGTCGACGGAGTCGATGAAGAAGATCACGCGCGCCATGGAGCTCATCGCTGCGTCTCGCATCATCAAGGCGCAGCAGCGGGCCAGCTCGGCCGCTCCCTACGCCCGTGAGCTGACCCGGGCGGTGTCCGCCGTGGCGACGTACTCCAATGTCGTCCACCCGCTGACCACCGAGCCGGCGAACCCGACGCGAGCCGCGGTGCTGGTCGTGACCAGCGACCGCGGTCTCGCGGGCGCCTACTCCTCGAGCGTTCTGCGCGAGGCCGAGCAGCTCGTCGAGCGGCTCAAGGGAGAGGGGAAGGCGGTCTCCGCCTACATCTCCGGGCGCAAGGGCGAGGCGTTCTACAAGTTCCGCGGCCGTCCGATCGTCAAGTCGTGGACCGGTCACAGCGACCAGCCCACCTACGACGTGGCCAAGGAGATCGGTGAGACGCTGATCGAGGCGTTCCTCGCCGGCCAGGACGAGGGTGCCGAGGGCGTGCACGAGGTGCACATCGTCTACACCCAGTTCCGGTCGATGCTGGTCCAGGAGCCCCACACCGTGCGGCTGCTGCCGCTCGAGGTCGTCGAGGGCGAGAGCAAGCCGGCTGCCGGCGAGGTCCTTCCCCTCTACGAGTTCGAGCCGTCGCCCGAGGCCGTCCTGGACGGGCTGCTGCCGCAGTACGTCGAGAGCCGGGTCTTCTTCGCCCTGCTCCAGGCGGCGGCGTCCGAGCTGGCTGCTCGCCAGAAGGCGATGAAGTCGGCGACGGACAACGCCGAGGAGCTCATCAAGAAGTTCACCCGGATCGCCAACCAGGCGCGCCAGGCGGGCATCACCCAGGAGATCAGCGAGATCGTGGGTGGCGTGAACGCACTGGCCGACGCCCAGGCCGCCGACGACTGACCCACCGATTGATTCAAGCAACGGAGTATTGGAAATGACTGCAACGGTTGAAGAGACCACCGCCGCCGGCGCGGGCTCGGTGGGACGCATCGCCCGAGTGATCGGCCCGGTCGTCGACGTGGAGTTCCCCGTCGACGCCATGCCCGAGATCTACAACAAGCTCGAGGTGGACGTGACCCTCGGCGGCGAGACGGTCACCCTGCCGCTCGAGGCCGCCCAGCACATCGGCGACGGCATGGTCCGCGCCATCTCCCTCAAGCCGACCGACGGCCTGGTCCGGGGTGCGCAGGTGCGCGACACCGGCAACCCGATCATGGTCCCCGTCGGCGACGTGACCCTCGGCCACGTCTTCAACGCGACCGGCGACGTGCTCAACCTCGAGGAGGGTGAGGCGTACGACGTCCAGGAGAAGTGGGGCATCCACCGCAAGGCTCCGGCATTCGACCAGCTCGAGTCCAAGACCCAGATGTTCGAGACGGGCATCAAGGTCATCGACCTGCTCACGCCGTACGTCACCGGTGGGAAGATCGGTCTGTTCGGTGGCGCCGGTGTCGGCAAGACCGTTCTGATCCAGGAGATGATCGCCCGCGTCGCCAAGAACCACGGCGGTGTGTCGGTCTTCGCCGGCGTCGGCGAGCGCACCCGTGAGGGCAACGACCTCATCGTCGAGATGAAGGAGGCCGGCGTCTTCGACAAGGTCGCCCTGGTCTTCGGTCAGATGGACGAGCCGCCGGGCACGCGTCTGCGCGTCGCCCTCTCGGCGCTGACGATGGCGGAGTACTTCCGCGACGTCCAGGGCCAGGACGTGCTGCTGTTCATCGACAACATCTTCCGGTTCACCCAGGCCGGTTCGGAGGTGTCCACGCTGCTCGGCCGAATGCCGTCCGCCGTGGGTTACCAGCCGAACCTCGCCGACGAGATGGGCACGCTGCAGGAGCGGATCACCTCGACCCGCGGTCGCTCGATCACCTCGATGCAGGCGATCTACGTCCCCGCGGACGACTACACCGACCCGGCTCCGGCCACCACGTTCGCGCACCTCGACGCGACGACCGAGCTCTCCCGTGAGATCGCGTCGCTGGGTATCTACCCGGCCGTGGACCCGCTGACCTCGACCTCCCGGATCCTCGACCCGCAGTACATCGGTCAGGCTCACTACGACTGCGCGATCCGCGTCAAGCAGATCCTGCAGCGCAACAAGGAGCTCCAGGACATCATCGCGATCCTCGGTGTCGACGAGCTGTCCGAGGAGGACAAGACCATCGTCACGCGGGCGCGCCGCATCCAGCGCTTCCTGTCGCAGAACACCTACGTCGCCAAGCAGTTCACCGGCATCGAGGGTTCGACGGTTCCGATCGCCGACACCATCGACGCGTTCAACAAGATCTGCGACGGCGAGTACGACCACGTGGCCGAGCAGGCCTTCTTCATGTGCGGCGGTCTGGACGACGTCGAGGCGAAGTGGGCTGAGATCCAGGCGAGCCTCTGATGGCTGACGCCCTGCAGGTCGAGCTCGTCGCGGCCGACCGGATCGTCTGGTCCGGTACGGCCACGCAGGTCAACGCGCGCACGGTCGAGGGTGAGATCGGCATCCTGCGTGGTCACACGCCGGTGATGTCGCTGCTCGCCCCGAGCGTGGTGGAGATCGTGCCGTCGAGCGGCGACAAGGTCGTCGCCTCGGTGGACGCGGGCTTCATCTCGGTGGCCAACGACCGCGTGTCGGTCCTGGCCGAGCACGCCGAGCTGGGCACGGGCCTCGCCGACGCCGCCAAGGCTGCGGAGCAGGCATCCTGACATGACCTGGTGGGGTGCGCTGCTGGATGTCTCCGGCGCCGTGCTCCTGTTGCTTGTCGGATACGGCGCCGGACTCATGGTCCGGCGCCGTTTCCTTGCCCGCAACGGCGGGACGTTCGAGCTCTCCCACCGCATCCACGGCGGGGAAGCCGGGCACGGCTGGGCCCTGGGCATGGGTCGCTACTCCGGCGACCGGCTCGAGTGGTTCCGCATCTTCTCGCTCGCCCCGCGGCCGCGTGCGGCCTGGGACCGCCACCGGCTGACCTACGACGGTCGCCGGGAGCCGCTCGGCGTCGAGCAGGCCTCGCTGTACCCCGACCACGTCGTCATCCGCTGCCAGGCGGCCGGCGGCGAGCTGGTCGAGCTGGCGATGAGCGAGGCATCCCTCACCGGCTTCCAGGCGTGGCTGGAGGCCCAGCCGCCGGGCACCGACTGGAACCGCTGAGCCCGCCCCTCACTCGAACAGGTCGCGGATGTCGTCGGCGGAGATCGACGTGGTCATCGCGCCGTCGCCGTCGATGACCTGGGCGAACAGCTCGGCCTTGCGGGCCTTGAGCTCCATCACCTTCTGCTCGATCGTGTCGGTGGCGACGAGGCGGTAGACCATCACGCTGCGGGTCTGGCCGATCCGGTGGGCCCGGTCGACGGCCTGCGCCTCGGCGGCGGGGTTCCACCACGGGTCGAGCACGAAGACGTAGTCCGCCTCGGTCAGCGTGAGACCGACGCCGCCGGCCTTGAGCGAGATCAGGAAGACGGGCGCCGCCCCGGACCGGAACTCCTCGATCGCGGCGTCGCGGTCGCGCGTCGCGCCGTCGAGGTACGCCGTCGGGATGCCTTCCGCGTCGAGGCGGTCGCGCACCCGGCCCAGGAACGAGGTGAACTGGCTGAACACGAGCGCCCGGTGGCCCTCCTGGGTGAGCTCGGTGAGGTGCTCGACGAGCACGTCCAGCTTGGCCGAGCCGACGTGGTCGTGCTCGGGGTCGACCAGCGCGGGGTCCAGCGCCAGCTGCCGCAGCTTGGTGAGGGCGGAGAAGATCGCGACCCGGTTGCGGTCGTAGTCCTCGAGCAGCCCGAGCAGCCGCTGGCGTTCCTTGGCGAGGTGCGCGTCGTAGATCCTGCGGTGCTTCGGCTCCAGCACCACGTCGAGCTCCTGCTCCTGCTTCTCGGGCAGGTCGGCCGCGACGAGCTCCTTGGTGCGGCGCAGCATGAACGGCCGCAGCCGTCTCCGGAAGCGCTCGAGCACCACCTTGTCGCCGGCCTTCTCGACCGGCTTCACGACGAGGTCGGTGAACTGGCGGGGCCACGGGTAGAGGCCGGGCACGGCGATGGAGAGCAGCGCCCACAGCTCCATCAGCCGGTTCTCGAACGGGGTGCCGGTGACGCAGAGCCGGAAGGGAGCGGAGATCGCGCGGATGGCGGCGTACGTCTTGGACTGGTGGTTCTTCACCTGCTGGGCCTCGTCCAGGACGAGACCGGCCCAGCGGACCTCGGCGTACGCCGAGCCCGCCAGCCGCACCACGGTGTACGTCGACACGACGACATCGCTCTCGGCGGCGATCCGCGCCACGTCGTCGTCCCGGCGGCTCACGACGCCGACGCGCAGGTCGGGCGCGTGCCGGGCCGCCTCGGCCACCCAGGCCGTGACGACCGAGGTCGGGGCGATGACGAGGAACGGGTCGTCGCCCGGTCGGGTCGCCTTCGCGTGCGCGATGAGCGCGAGGACCTGGAGCGTCTTGCCCAGGCCCATGTCATCGGCCAGGATCCCGCCGAGCCCGTGCTCCCACAGGAACGCCAGCCACCAGAACCCCTCGTGCTGGTAGCTGCGCAGCTCGGTCACCAGCCCGGTCGGCTCCGGCTGGGGGATCGCGACCAGGTCCCGCAGCGCCTGGGCGCGGGCGACCCACTCGGCGGCCTCCGCGTCCACGACCCCGGTGTCGGCGAGCTGTGCCCACAGACCGAGGTCGCCTCGGCCGACGCCGATGGTGTCGCCGTCGCGCTCGCGCAGCTCGGCCGCGGCGGCCACGACCTCGCGCAGGCGATCGAGCTCGGGCCGGTCGGTCGTGATGTAGAGGCCGCTGGGCAGGACCAGGAACTCCGCGTCCAGGGTCAGGGCGGCGAGGACGTCGGGGAGCGGGATCCGCTCGCCCTCGACCGTCACCATCACCTCGAGGTCGAGCCAGTCGGTGTGGTCCACGGGCGGCTCGACGAGCTCGAAGGAGATCTCGGGAGCGCCCGTGGCCTCGCGGAAGTCGGGGGCGTCCTCCTCGGCGACCTCCACGTCGTCGACGTCCCGCAGGAACGGCAGGTCGTTGAGCGCGAACGCCAGCGCGTCGCCGTCGTACAGGTCCGTGCGGCCGAGGATGCCGGCCGGGAGGCGGTCGGTGATCGCCTGCTCGGCGGCGCGGTCCCGGATGCCGTCAGCGTCGGTGCCCCGTCCGAGCGGGAACGTGCGGCTCACCCGGGCGTCGTCGTACCGCCAGGTCCAGCCGAGGTGCGCCTTCGTCGCGCTGTGCCACGTGACCACCAGGGACAACGTCGGGCGCAGCGGCTCGGGCACCTCGGCGGAGCCGTCGGAGGAGCGCACGGCGACCATGCGCAGCAGGCCCCGCAGCTGGTCGTGCAGCTCGTCGCGGTCGGCCTCCGGGACGACGAGGGCAGGGGTCTCCAGCAGCGAGCGCGCCGACGCCGTGAGCGGGCTGCTGGTGGGCGCCAGGGTGAGGTGCCCGTCGTCGAGCAGGCCGACGACGTGTCCTACGGGCAGCCCGATCGGGATGACCTCGTCGCCGCGCCATACCCGTTCGCCGTCGTCGATGCCGATCGCGACCTCGGTCGTGGTGCCCTGGGTCGATGCCCGGACGTCGGCGACCAGGTCCACCGGCTCCTGCCGGAAGACGACCTCGCGCAACGGCGCTCGGCAGACGATCTCGACGCCGGCCTCCCGAGCCTCCTGCAGCAGCCGGACCGCGTGCTCCCCGAGGTCGCGTACGTCGGCGGCGAGCCCACCGGCGGCGTACGCGTGGTTGAGCTGGAGCGCCGACTGCAGCGCGGTCAGCGCGGACGCCTGGGCCGGCGGGAGCATCCGCCGCGCGGCGAGCAGGGGTACGTCGCTCCAGTCGGCGCCGGTCTTGATCCACCGCTGCTTCGCCCCCGGACGCAGCGGCCGTACCCGCACGGTCGCGCCACTCCCGCTCCAGGAGCGCCGCCGGGCCGGCTCGTAGCTGATCTCCAGCGCCATCGCCAGCACGTCGCGCTCCGGCGGCAGCTCGCGGCGCAGCTCCTCGGTGAGCCGGCCCAGGCTGGTGCGCCACTGCGGTGTCGACTGGCTGGTGACGAAGCCACGACGCAGCGCCAGCGCCACGGCCGCCCCGTGCTTGCACAGCGACTGGACCGGACACGTGCACACCGTGAAGAGCCAGCCGTTGCGGCCGCCGCCGGCCACCTCCGCGTGCAGCTGGACCTCGTAGGGCTCCATCCGGGTGCCGGGCACCACGGCGGTCGCGGTCACCGATCCCGCGCTGAGGGTGCTGACCTGCAGGTCGCGCACGGCATCGACGTACTGCTGCGCCCGCTCGAGCGTCCCCGGGTCGAAGTGCTCCAGGAGGTACTCATCGGTGAGGGAGGCGAGGACGTTCATGTCCCCGTCATCGTGGCACGGCCGACCGACGCCGCGGAGACCGATCCACAGCCAGTGATCAGGAGCCGGGCTCGGCCGGGGCCGCGTAGCCCCGGTCGCCGCCCGGTACCCACAGCACGTCGCCGATCTCCTTGTTGGCCACCCGGGCGAGGATGAACAGCAGGTCGCTGAGCCGGTTCAGGTAGGTGATCGCGAGCGGGTTCATGGTCTCGCCGTGGACGGCGTACGCCGCCCAGGCGGCCCGCTCCGCCCGGCGTACGACGGTGCGCGCGACGTGCAGCTGGGCCGCGGCGGGCGTACCGCCGTTGAGGATGAACGACCGCAGCTTCTCCAGGTCCGCGTTGAAGTGGTCGCACCACTTCTCCAGCCGGTCGATCGAGTGCTGCTCGATGCGCAGCGGCGGGTACTCCGGGTCCGGGACGATCGGGTTGCACAGGTCCGCGCCCACGTCGAACATGTCGTTCTGGACGTGCGTGAGCACCGCGACGACGTGGTCGGTCAGCTCGCCGGTCGCCACCGCCACGGCGATCTGGGCGTTCGCCTCGTCGACGGTGGCATAGGCCTCCAGCCGCAGGTCGGTCTTGGACGTGACGCTCATGTCGCCCAGCCGGGTCTCGCCGGCATCGCCGGTGCGGGTGTAGATGCGGGTGAGGTTGACCATGGCCCGAGGGTACGGCCCGAGCGTCCGGGGTTGCGATCCGCGCCACGCGGGTACTGGTCGGGTGCAACCGATCCGTGTTCCGGCGCGTCACAGTAGTGAGCAACCGGGCGACGCCCATTCGGGAGGGCGTCGGACAAGGGGAGTGGCATGAACGAGCTGGACATCATCACCGACGGCCCCACGCTGCTGCTGAGCGGCGACTTCGACGTGCGCAGCACCGGAGCCGTCCGCTCCGCGATCAACGACCGGCTCCGCTCCGGCGACGGTGACCTGACCATCGACCTGCACGGGGTCGAGTCCGTCGACCTGACCGCGCTCAAGGTGCTCGCCGCCGCGAGCCGGCGCGCGACGCGGGCGGGCCGCCACATCGTGCTGCGCGGTGCCACGGCGCCCGTGCTGCGGATGCTGCACCTGACCCACCTCATCCGCGTGGTCGACCTCGAGCGCGACCACGCCGTCGCCTGACGCACCCGTTCCGGGGTTGCACATCCCACACCGGACGCTGTTACGCGGCGGTAGCAATTCCGCCTACGCTTCGCATTTATGAGTAGCGAGACCTCCTCCGCACCCATCAGCCAGCCCAAGGATCGCCCCTGGGTGATGCGGACGTACGCCGGCCACTCGACCGCCGAGGCGTCCAACGCGCTGTACCGGACGAACCTGGCCAAGGGTCAGACGGGTCTCTCGGTCGCCTTCGACCTGCCCACGCAGACCGGCTACGACCCGGACAGCCCGCTGTCCCGCGGCGAGGTCGGCAAGGTCGGCGTACCGGTGCCGCACCTGGGGGAGATGCGCAAGCTCTTCAACGAGATCCCCCTCACCGAGATGAACACCTCGATGACGATCAACGCGACGGCCATGTGGCTGCTCGCGATGTACCAGGTGGTCGCCGAGGAGCAGAACCCCGACCTGTCGCCGTCGGAGGTCGCGCACCAGCTCGCGGGCACGACCCAGAACGACATCATCAAGGAGTACCTCTCGCGCGGGACCTACGTGTTCCCGCCGGAACACTCGCTGCGGCTGATCGCGGACATGATCGCCTACACGGTCAACAACATCCCGAAGTGGAACCCGATCAACATCTGCAGCTACCACCTGCAGGAGGCCGGCGCGACGCCCGTGCAGGAGATCGCGTACGCGATGTGCACCGCGATCGCCGTCCTGGACCAGGTCAAGGCATCCGGTCAGGTCTCTGACGACGACTTCGAGAAGACCGTCGGCCGCATCTCCTTCTTCGTCAACGCGGGTGTCCGCTTCGTCGAGGAGATGTGCAAGATGCGCGCCTTCGTCGAGCTGTGGGACGAGATCACCCGCGAGCGCTACGGCGTGCAGGACGAGAAGATGCGCCGTTTCCGGTACGGCGTCCAGGTCAACTCCCTGGGCCTCACTGAGGCGCAGCCGGAGAACAACGTCCAGCGGATCGTGCTCGAGATGCTCGCCGTGACGCTGTCGAAGAAAGCCCGCGCCCGCGCGGTCCAGCTGCCCGCGTGGAACGAGGCGCTCGGCCTCCCGCGGCCGTGGGACCAGCAGTGGTCGCTGCGCCTGCAGCAGGTCCTCGCGTTCGAGTCCGACCTGCTGGAGTACGACGACATCTTCGACGGCTCGCCGGTCGTCGAGGCCAAGGTGCAGTCGCTGATCGAGGGCGCCAAGGCCGAGATCGACCGGGTGCAGGCCATGGGCGGCGCGATCGCCGCGGTCGACTCCGGCTACATGAAGCAGGAGCTCGTCTCCTCGCACGCGCGCCGTCGGGCCGCCATCGAGGACGGCCTCGAGATCATCGTCGGCGTCAACAAGTTCGACACCACCGAGCCGTCGCCGCTGACCGCGAACCTGGATGAGGCGATCATGGTCGCCGACCCGAAGGCCGAGGAGGCCGCGCTCGCGTCGGTCAAGGCCTGGAAGGAGCAGCGCGACCAGGCCGAGGTTGACGCGGCCCTGCAGCGGCTCGCCGACGACGCGAAGTCGGGCGTCAACCTGATGGAGGCCACCCTGGCCGCTGCCCGGGCGGGCGCGACCACCGGGGAGTGGGCCGGCACGCTGCGCGAGGTGTTCGGCGAGTTCCGCGCCCCCACCGGGGTCGCCGGCGCGGTCGGCGTGGCCGAGGCCGGCGCCGAGCTCACCGCCGTGCGCGAGCGGGTCAGGGCCACCGGTGAGGAGCTGGGCGGTCGTCTCCGCCTGCTGGTCGGCAAGCCCGGTCTCGACGGCCACTCCAACGGTGCCGAGCAGGTCGCCGTGCGCGCCCGCGACGCCGGCTTCGAGGTCATCTACCAGGGCATCCGGCTCACGCCCGAGCAGATCGTCGCCGCGGCCGTCGCCGAGGACGTCCACTGCGTCGGCCTCTCCATCCTGTCCGGCTCGCACATGGAGCTGGTGCCGGCGGTCCTCGACGGCCTCAAGGCGCAGGGCATGGACGACGTCCCGGTGATCGTGGGCGGCATCATCCCCGACTCCGACGGCAAGGCGCTGCTGGAGATGGGCGTGGCCGCCGTCTACACGCCGAAGGACTTCGGTCTCACCCAGATCATGGACGGCATCGTCGACGTGATCCGGAAGGCCAACGGGCTGGACTGATCCGGGTTCTCCGGAAATTCTCCGAACGGGGCTGTCGAACACCGGCAGCCCCGTTCGTCGTCTGGGCATGAGGACGCACCGGGCGTCCCGCATCCGTCAGGAGCAGATCATGTCCGTCACCGCCACCTCCACAGCCACCCCGATCACTGCCGCGCCGACCCGTCCGACCGTCTGGAAGCACGGCGTCGCCGCCGCGGTGGTCGCCTCTGCTGCCACCACCGCGTTCGCCGCCGTCGCCTCCGCGGCCGGCGTCTCGTTCGGCGACGGCAGCGGGGCGTCGATCCCGATCGCCGGGTTCGCCCAGGTCACCCTCGTCCTCGCCCTCGTCGGGGTCGCGATCGCGGCGGTCGTGGCGCGCCGGGCGCGTCACCCACGGCGTACCTTCCTGCGGATCGCGGGCACCCTCGTCGTGCTCTCGTTCGTGCCCGACCTCATCTCGGGCTTCGACGTCGCCTCCGCGGTGACGCTGATGGCCGACCACGTGCTCGCGGCGGCGATCGTCGTCCCGGTGCTCGCGCGCCGGCTGGTCGAGCGGAGCTCGCAGGCCTGAGCCCGCGGCAGGACACGCGAGCGGCGTCCCTCCGGTTCACCGGAGGGACGCCGCTCGTCGTGGTGACGGCTCAGGCCGCGACCGGGTCGTCCTTCTTGCGCAGCACGCGGGCCAGCGTCCACAGCAGGAGAGCGGCCACGACGGCGTACACCGCCATCGAGAAGCCGGTGCCCCACAGCGTCGACCAGTCGCCGTTGCTGACCTGCAGCGCCTTGCGAAGGTTCGCCTCCGAGGTCGGCCCGAGGATGACGCCGATGATCAGCGGCACCACCGGGAGGCCGAACCGGCGCATCAGGAAGCCCAGCAGCCCGAGGATGACGAGGATCAGGACGTCGGTCGGGTTGGCGTTGACGCTGTAGCTGCCCAGGATGGCGAAGAACAGGATGCCGGCGTACAGGTACGGGCGCGGCAGCTTGAGGATCTTCGCCCAGAGCGGCGCGAGCGGCAGGTTCAGCACCAGCAGCATGGCGTTGCCGATGAGCAGGCTGGCCAGCAGCGCCCAGACCACCGTCGGGTTGTCGTCGAACAGCAGCGGGCCCGGGTTCATGTCGTAGCGCTGGAACGCGTTGAGCATGATCGCGGCCGTGGCCGTGGTCGGGATGCCCAGCGAGAGCAGGGTGACCATGGTGCCGGCCGCCGACGCGTTGTTCGCCGCCTCGGGACCGGCGACGCCCTCGATCGCGCCGTGCCCGAACTCCTCGGGGTGCTTGGTGAGCCTCTTCTCGACCGAGTAGGACAGGAAGGTCGGGATCTCGGCACCGCCCGCCGGGAGCGCCCCGAACGGGAAGCCCAGCGCGGTGCCGCGCAGCCACGGCTTCCAGGAGCAGGACCAGTCCTTCCGGTCCATCCAGGCCTTGCCGGTCGGGATGATGTCCGGCGGGGAGTGGCGAAGGTGCGCGGCGATCCAGAGCGCCTCGCCGACGGCGAACACCCCGACCGCGACGACGACGGTGTCGATGCCGACGGTGAGGCTGTCGATGCCGAAGGTGAGCCGTTGCTGGCCGGTCGTCGGGTCGGCCCCGACGACGCCGATCGACAGGCCGATGGCGAGCGAGGCCAGGCCACGGACGGCCGATCCGCCGAGCACCGTGCTGACGGCGAGGAAGGCCAGGATGGTGATGGCGAAGTAGTCACGCGACTGCAGCGACGAGGCGAAGCTCGCCATGGCCGGGGCGGTGAAGATCAGCAGCAGGGTGGCGATCGTGCCCGCCACGAACGAACCGATGGCGGCCGTGGCCAGCGCCTGCGCGGCACGGCCCGCCTTCGCCATCTTGTTGCCCTCGACCGCGGTCATCACCGAGGAGCTCTCCCCGGGCGCGTTGAGCAGGATCGACGTGGTCGACCCGCCGTACATGCCGCCGTAGTAGATGCCGGCGAACATGATGAGTGCCGGTGCGGCGTCCATCGAGAAGGTGAACGGCAGCAGCAGGGCCAGGCACATGGCAGGGCCGATGCCCGGCAGGACGCCGACGAAGGTGCCGAGCACGACGCCGATGAGCGCCCACATCAGGTTGGACGGCTCGGCAGCGGTCGCCATGCCGTCGAGCAGGGAGGAGATCGAGTCCATGCTCACGCACCTCCGAACAGAGGCAGGGCGATGCCGAGGAACTCGGTGAACAGCAGGTACGCCGTGACCGACAGGACCGCCGCGACGACCAGGTCGAGCACCAGCCGCCGGCTGCCCAGCAGTCGCGCGACGCCGAAGAACAGCGCCGCACCGGCGATCGGGAAGCCGATCAGCGGCACGAGCTGGCCGCACCCGGCGACGAGGACCGCGAGGGCGAGCAGGATCTTCCAGTCGGTGCCGTGGCTCAGGTCGACGTCCTCACCCTCCTCCTGCTCGCCGTGCCCGCCGCGGAAGATGTCCACGGCGAGCAGGGCGGCGACCACGAGCAGCAGGGCGCCGACGAAGTAGGGCATCACCCGCGGGCTCAGCGTGCCGTGCGAGACGAGCGGCTCACGGATGGACGGGGTCTCGAGGAGGACGAGCGTCCCGAGGCCGGCCAGCAGGCCGACCACTCCGTACTCGGAGTAGCCGGCCCGCTGGGGAGCGGACGTGGTGTCCATCAGGCGAGGCCCAGCTCGCCGAGGATGTCGGCGACCCGCCCGTCCTCGGTGCCGATGAACTCACCGAACGCGTCGCCGGTCAGGAACGCGTCCGTCCAGCCGTTCTTGGCCTCGGCGTCCTTCCAGGCCTGGGTGCCGTGCAGCTTCTCGACCATGGCGACCAGCCGGTCGCGCTCCTCGGCGGAGATGCCGGGAGGGGCCACCAGCCCGCGCCAGTTCGTGAAGTCGAGGTCGACCCCCTGCTCCTTGAGCGTGGGCTCGTCGAAGCCGGCGATGCGCTGGGCGCTCGTGACACCGAGGACCCGCAGCTGACCGGCGTCGATCTGGCTCTTGACCTCGCCCACGCCGGTGACACCGACCTTCACCTCGCCGCTGAGCAGCGCGGCGAGGAGCGGCCCGCCGCCGTCGTACTCCACGTAGTTGACGTCCTTCGGCGTGATGCCGACGGCGTCGGCGACGAGGTGCGCCGCGAGGTGGTCGGGACCGCCCGGGGACGAGCCGCCGCCGACCGGGAAGTGCGCGGTGTCGGACTTCCAGGCCTTCACCGCGTCGTCGAGGGAGGTCAGCGGGGACGTGGCCGGTACGACGAGGATGTCCGGCTCGCTGATGAGGCGCGCGATCGGCGTCGTGTCCGCCAGCGTCTTCTCCGACTGGTTGGTGTACGTCGCTCCGACGACGCCGAGACCCATCAGCATGAGCTCGCCATCCTTGCCCTTCTGGCTGACCAGCTTGGCGAGGCCGGTGGTGCCGCCGGCGCCCTCGAGGTTGTAGACCTCGATGTCCTTGTTGATGCCCTCGTCCTCGACGATCTTCGCCGCGGTGCGCGCCGTCGTGTCGTAGCCGCCGCCCGGGGAGTTCGGCACCATGATCCGGACCGCCGCATCGGCGCCCGAGCCACCGCCCGCGCCGTTGCAGGCGGACAGCCCGGCCAGGGCCGTCACGGTGACCGCGGCAGCGGTCAGCTTCTTCAAGGTCTTCATTGCTCTCTCCGCACTGCATCCCCGCGAGGCGGGGTGTCGCGACCTGCGACGTCGGACGATGGTGACCACTGTCACAGATCGCGGTCACCCTTCTGGTCGGACAGTTCATTTCGGTCTTTGCGGTCACAAATCTGCCGGAGGGCCTCCGCGGCTCGCCGGGAGCCGTCGGCTGCTGCAGACTCGGCCGCGTGACACGGCTCCCGCTCTTCCGCCAGCTCCTGCTGCTGCAGATGCTGGTCGTCGTCGTCATCGTCGCCTTCGTCGCGGGTGTCTCTCTGGTCCAGTCGGAGACCGGCTTCCGGCGGGTGGAGACCCGTCGTCTGCTCGGTGCGGCCGAGTCCCTCGCGACCGAGCGCCTCGTGCGGGACTCGCTCACCGGTGCGGCCCTGCCGGGCTCCCGTGGCGAGCAGGCGTTCGGTGCCTGGGAGCCGGCCCTCGAGGTCGAGCTGGAGCGGGTGCGCGCATCGACCGGAGCGACGTACGCGCTGATGGTGCCGTCGACGCGGAGCACGCCGGTCGGCACGTTCGCCGAGCCGCACGGGTCCGACAGCGGCGTGCGTCCCGATGTCGCCCACGGCGCCAGCTGGGCGGGGGAGGACGAGCGTTACGGCCGGCAGACGATCGAGGCGCAGGTCGCGGTGCTCTCGGACCGCAAGGGCTCGGTCGGGCGGGTGCTGGGGTTCGTCGTGATCGGCCGGAACGCGCCGACCCGCGGCGAGATCATCGGTACGACGGCACGGTCCGCCTTCATCTACCTCGCCCTCGCCGGCCTGGTCGGCGTCCTCGGCTCGCTGCTCATCGCCCGCCGGGTCAAGCGTCAGACGCTCGGCCTGGAGCCCCGTGAGATCACGGCGCTCGTCGAGCAGCGCGAGGCGATGCTGCACGGGGTCCGCGAGGGCGTGGTCGGCGTCGACCGGGCCGGTGTCGTGGCCTTCGTGAACGACGAGGCGATCGCGCTGCTCGACCTCGCGGGGGAGCCGGACCGGCAGCCGGTGTCCCAGCTCGGCGTACCTCCCGAGGTGGAGAGCGCGCTGATCGGCGACGCGGCCGGCGAGGACGTCGTCGTCGCGGTCGGCAGCCGGCTGCTCGTCCTCAACACCCAACCGGTGCGGGTGCGGCAGCGGCAGACCGGCTGGGTCACCTCGATGCGCGACCGCACCGAGCTGCTCAGCCTCGAGCAGGAGCTCGCCGCCGCCCAGGCCGGCACGGACACGCTGCGGGCGCAGGTGCACGAGTTCCGCAACCGGCTGCACGCCATCAGCGGCATGGCCGAGCTCGGCCGCACCGACGTGGTGCGCGACTTCGTGCGGACCGTGATCAGCGACCTCGACGGGCGCGTCGGTCAGGTCACCGAGCACGTGGCGGACCCGGCCGTCGCCTCCCTGGTGGTGGCCAAGGCGAGCCGCGCCGCCGAGCTCGGCATCACGTTCACGCTCGCGGAGCGCAGCCGCCTGCGGGTCCAGCCGGCCCCGGTGTCGGCGGACCTGGTGACGGTCGTCGGCAACCTGGTCGACAACGCCTTCGACGCGGTGTCGGCCGGGGGATGGGTCGAAGTGCTGCTCGAGGACCGCGGCGGCCGGGTCGTGGTCGAGGTGGCGGACAGCGGGCGGGGCATCGACCAGGCGGACGCCCCGCACGTCTTCGACCTGGGCTGGACCACGAAGACCGGAGCCGACCAGCGCTCCCACGGCTTCGGCCTGGCGCTCACCCGGATGGCCTGCCGCCGGTACGGGGGCACGGTCACGATCGGACGTCGTGAGGGCGCGGTGCTGCGGGCGGAGCTCTTCCCCGGGGGTGCGCGATGAGCGAGCCGGTCCGCGTGCTGGTCGTCGACGACGACTTCATGGTGGCGCGCATGCACAACGAGCTGGTGGCCACGCTGCCCGGCTTCGAGGTGGTCGGGGTGGCGCACAGCGGACGGGAGGCGCTCGACTTGGCGGTGCGGCTCGCGCCCGACATCCTGCTGCTCGACGTCTACCTGCCCGACCTGTCGGGCGTGGAGGTGCTCGAGGAGCTGCGCAGCGCCGGCGCCACCGGCACCGACGTCGTGATGATCACGGCGGCCCGCGACACCGAGACCGTCAGCCGTGCCCTCCGCCTCGGCGCGGTCCACTACCTGGTCAAGCCGTTCGTGCTCGGCGACCTGACCGACCGGCTGCGCCAGGTGGCGGCCGCCCGTCAGCAGCTCGCCAGCGAGGCGACGCTCGCCCAGGCCGACATCGACCGGGTGTTCGGCTCGGTGCGGACCCCGACCCCGCTGCGCGGGCTGCCCAAGGGGCTCTCCGAGCCCACCATGCGGTTGGTCGTCACGCGGCTGCGCTCGCAGGAGGCGCCGGAGTCGGCGTCGGAGCTGGGGGAGCGTGCCGGGCTGTCGCGGGTGAGCGCCCGGCGCTACCTGGAGCACCTGGTCGGCATGGGATGGGCCGAGGTCGCGCTGCGGTACGGCGCCGCCGGGCGACCCGAGCGCCTCTACCGCTGGGTGCGCGACTGATGGTCAGTCCGCGGCGATGACCTTCGCCAGCGACTCCTCGTCCCGGCCGACCACGGTCGTGCCGTCGCCGGCAGTGATGATCGGGCGCTGGATGAGCTTCGGCTGCCGGGCCATGAGCTCGAGCCACTCGGCGCGGTGGGCGGAGTCCTTGGCGGGCAGCGTCACCCCCAGCCCCTTGGCGTCGGCGGTGCGGGCGATGTCCCACGGCTCCAGGCCGAGGCGACCGAGCACGTCCTCGAGCTCGGCGACGGTCGGCGGCTCGTCGAGGTAGCGACGTACGACGTAGTCCGCGCCGGCCGCATCGAGCTCGCTGACGGCGGTGCGGCACTTGGAGCAGGCGGGATTGAGCCAGATCTCGATCACGCGGCCCACGCTAGTGCTGCCGCTCGGCAGGTGAGATGCCGCCCGCGAATAGGTAAGGCTCGCCTTATTGAGTGTTACCTTTCCTTCGTGGGTAAGAAGGCCAAGGGCGTGCGCAAGCTGCCGAAGACGAAGTGCTGCGAGTCGCGCAAGAAGTGCGACCGCTGCCCGCTGCGCATGCTCAAGGAGGGCACGCTCCCGGCCGGCTACACGGTCAAGAAGCGCGAGCTCGTCCGGACCGACGGCAAGAAGGTCACGAAGAAGCGCCTCCAGAAGGCCGCGTAGATAGGGTTCGGGGATGGCCGCCGAGCGCTTCACCGACCAGCTCAACGTGCAGATCACCAACGAGCTGGCCGCGCACAACCAGTACCTCGCCTGCGCCGTCTACTACGACGCCCAGACGATGCCGCAGATGGCGGCGTTCTTCTACGGCCAGGCGCTCGAGGAGCGCGACCACGCCATGATGATGGTGCAGTACCTGCTGGACTCCGACGCGCCCGTCGAGCTCGGCGCCGTCCCGGCGGCCGTCTCCGGCTTCGAGGACGTCATCGCTCCCGTTGCGCTCGCGCTGGACCAGGAGAGGCGGGTCACCGAGCAGATCCACGACCTGTTCCGGATCGCGCGCGAGGAGGTCGATTTCGCCTCCGAGCAGTTCATGAGCTGGTTCGTGAAGGAGCAGGTCGAGGAGGTCGCGACGATCAGCGACCTGCTCGCGATCGTGACCCGCAACAAGGACCACATCAACGACATCGAGGCGTACGTCGCCCGCGAGCAGGGCGGCGAGGGCGCGGACCCCACGGCTCCCGCGATCGCCGGGGCCTGATCTCTCAGCTCCGGGTGCCGCGCCGGTAGAGCGGCACCGCGAGGGCGAGCCCGACCACGATGCCGAGGAGGCCGCCCAGCGAGGCGTTCACGCCCTGCTGGCCCGAGCTCTCGTTGTCGATGTTCGCCCCGACGACCAGCCCGACGAAGCCGAGCGCGACGACGAGCAGCACCAGCGCGGCGTTGAAGAACATCTCGCGGAAGTAGGTGCGGGCGAAGCTCGCCGCCGTGGAGTGGCCGGGGGTGGGCGGGGTCACGGGGCGCGCGACCGGTGTCGGCGCTGTGGTCGGTGCCGGCGTACCGACCGTGGAGTCCAGCGGGATCGCCCGGACCACGGCGTCGACCTTGAGCGGCCCGTAGATGTGCGGGAACGTCTCGGTCCCGCCCGGCACCGCCGGCTCCTCGATCAGCGGTACGCCGAGCAGGTCGGTGTCGATCTGGAGCAGCACCAGCGGCTCGGCGACGTCGGCGTAGAACCGATCGCGGACGGCCGGCCACTGGTCACCGCGCGACCCGTGGATGAACCCCTCCTCGGCAAGCGTCCGGCCTCGGGTCGAGATCGTGTACGCCCCGGCCGACTGGGCCGCCGCCCAGTCCGACGCCAGGGCCAGGTGGAAGATCGTCGCCATGGCTCGACCTTAGGGCGCGACCACGTCGCGCGGTTCACTCACATGTGAGTGAACCGGGTTCACTCACATGTGAGTGAACTCAGAACAGCCGGTCCGTCGGGTCGTCGAGGCCGCGCAGCACGTCGTAGTCGACGACGGCGCAGGCGATGCCCCGGTCCTCGGCGAGCACCCGCGCCTGGGGCTTGATCTCCTGGGCCGCGAAGATGCCCCGCACCTGGCCCTTGCCGGTGAGCAGCGGGTCGCGGTTGAGCAGCTCGAGGTAGCGGGTGAGCTGCTCGACCCCGTCGATCTCGCCGCGGCGCTTGATCTCGACCGCGACCGAGACGCCGTCGGCGTCGCGGCACATCAGGTCGACCGGACCGATGGCGGTGGGGAACTCCCGGCGTACCAGCGTGAGGCCGTCGGCCAGCGTCGACGGGTGGTCGGCGAGCAGCTCCTGCAGGTGCTTCTCGACGCCGTCCTTCTGCAGGCCCGGGTCGATGCCGAGGTCGTGGGAGGAGTCGTGGAGCACCTCGTCGATGAGGATGCGCAGCGTGTCGGCCGGTGCGTTCTTCGCCGCCTTCGCGGTCACGGTCCACTCGATCCGGCCGTCCTCGGCCGATCCCTCGACGACCGTGCATGGCGGCGACATCCAGTTCAACGGCTTGTAGGAGCCGCCGTCGGAGTGCACCAGCACCGAACCGTCGGACTTCAGCATCAGCACCCGGGTCGCCATCGGGAGGTGGGCGGTCAGCCGCCCCGCATAGTCCACCTGACAGCGCGCAACCACGAGTCTCACGGTCGCCCAACCTACAGTGACCGACGTGGAGATCGAGCCGGACCGTCCCTGGTGGCGCCCCGACGGTGACGGCTGGCTGCTGTCGGTGCGGGTGCAGCCCGGGGCGTCGCGCTCCGAGGTCGTGGGGGAGTACGGCGAGCAGCTCCGCATCCGTCTCGCCGCGCCTCCGGTCGACGGCAAGGCCAACGCTGCCCTGGAGCGGTTCCTGGCCGGGGAGCTGGGCCTGCCCGCGTCCGCGGTGGCGGTCCGGCGCGGGCACACCTCGCGCTCCAAAGTGGTCTTCGTCTCGCCTGTTACCAGGCAGTAGCAAGCGTCCCTCCAGGATGGGACACTTTCCGGCATGCCTACGAGTGAGCAGATCTTCGACACCCTGGTGCTTCCGTACCTGAACCACGCGGTGCGCATGTACGAGGCCGGCTACGCCTCGGTCACCGACATCGACAACGGCATGCGCTTCGGCTGCGGCTACGCCAAGGGCCCGCTGACCGTCATCGACGAGCTGGGCGCGGGCGTCGTGCGCGACAAGCTCGCCGCCCGGTTCGCGGACACCCAGGACCACCTGCACCAGCCGGCCGACCTGCTGGAGAAGCTGGCCACCGAGGGCGGCACCTTCGCCGAGCTCGGCGCGGCCGGCGCTGCCGCTGCCCCCGAGTTCAAGCGGGACATCCGCACGGTCGGCGTCGTCGGCACCGGCACCATGGCCTCCGGCATCGTCCAGGTCTTCGCCCAGAGCGGGTACGACGTGGTCTTCGTCGGCCGCACCCAGGAGAAGCTCGACGGCGTCTACGGCTACATCGGCAAGAACCTCGACCGCGCCATCGCCAAGGGCAAGTCGACCGAGGAGGACAAGGCCAACCTGCTCGACCGGCTCACCGGCTCCACCGAGCGCGAGGCGCTCGGGGGCGTCGACATCGTGGTCGAGGCCATCGCCGAGGACCTCGACGTCAAGCTCGAGCTGTTCCGCGACCTCGACGGCATCTGCAAGCCCGGCGCGATCATCGCCACCACCACGTCCTCGCTGCCGATCACGCAGCTCGGTGCGGCCACGGACCGTCCGTCCGACGTCATCGGCATGCACTTCTTCAACCCGGCGCCGGTCATGAAGCTGGTCGAGGTCGTCACCACGCCGGCCACCGCCGCCGATGTCAACGAGACCGTCCTCGCGCTCTGCGCGAACGTCGGCAAGGTCGCGGTCTCCTGCGGCGACCGCTCCGGCTTCATCGTCAACTGCCTGCTCTTCCCGTACCTCAACGACGCCGTGCTCCTCGCGGAGTCCGGCGTCGAGCTGGGCGAGATCGACGCCGCCATCAAGGAGACCGCCGGTTTCCCGATGGGCCCGTTCGAGCTGCTCGACGTCGTCGGCAACGACGTGTCGCTGGCGATCCAGAAGGAGCTCTACGGCGAGTTCAAGGAGGAGGGCTTCACCCCGGCGAAGACGCTGGAGGAGAAGGTCGCGAACGGCGAGCTCGGCCGCAAGACCGGCAAGGGCTTCCACACGTACTGATCTGTACCCTCATCGCGTGACGCTTCACCACACGACCCTCGGCACCGCCGGGGGTCGTGTGGTCTTCCTGCACGGGTTGTTCGGGCAGGGCCGCAACTGGACGACCATCGCGAAGTCGCTGTCCGGCGACCATCGCATCACCCTGGTCGACCTGCCCCAGCACGGCCGCTCGCCGTGGTCGGACCGCTTCGACTACGTGGAGGTCGTCGACCAGGTCGCCGAGCTCCTCGCCGACGAGCCGGCCGCGGTGGTCGGGCACTCCATGGGTGGCAAGGTCGCGATGCTGCTCGCGCTGCTGCACCCCGAGCTCGTGAGCCGGCTGGTCGTCGCGGACATGTCGCCGGTGCGGTACGACGGCGGCGCCGGCGGGCTCGGCCGCTACGCGCGGGCCATGCTGGAGCTGGACCTCGCGGCGGTGCGCACCCGCGAGGACGCCGACCGGCTCCTCGAGCCGGAGGTGCCCGACACCACGATCCGGAGCTTCCTGCTGCAGAACCTCCGCCGCGACGCCGCCGCGCCCAGCGGCTGGTCGTGGCAGCCGAACCTCGCCGTCCTCGAGCGGGACATGGCGGTCATCGCCGACTGGCCGGAGGAGCGGCTGGCCGGCGTCCCGGCGTACGACGGGCCGGTGCTGTGGATGGCGGGTGGGAGGTCGGACTACGTCCGCGAGGAGTACGCCGGCGCGATGGACCGCTGGTTCCCGCGCAACCGCAAGGTGGTGCTCAAGCAGGCCGGGCATTGGCTGCACTCCGAGCAGCCCGAGCTGTTCACCGAGGTGCTGCGCCGCTTCCTCGACGCCGACGCCGCCTCCTGAGCCTGTCTAGGCCTGGGCCTGGCGGGCCCGGTAGGCCGCGACCGCGTTGCGGTTGCCGCACGCCGTCGAGCAGAAGCGTCGCGAGCGGTTGCGGGACAGGTCGAGCACGATCCCGTCGCACTCCTCGTCCGCGCACAGCCCGAGACGTGTCAGCTCGTCGGCGCGGATGACGTCGATCATCGCCATCGCGGTCTCGACCATGATCCGGTCGGCGAGCGGACGGTCGGCGTCGATCGCGTGCAGGTGCCAGTCCAGCGGCTCGTGGCGCACCAGCTGGGGCAGTGCCCGGTGGCGCCGCAGGATCTCGTTGAGGAGGTCCACGGCGTCGTCGCGGTCGGCCGTCAGCAGCGCGCGCAGGTCGCCGCGGATGCGTCGTACGGACTCCAGCTCGGCCTCGTCGCTGTCGTGGCGGCCGGTGTAGTCGTGCTCGCCGTAGAACGCGTCCAGCTCGGCGACGGTGGTCAGGGTGTCCGGCTCGGAGGCGCTGTTCGCGAGCACGACGGCTGCCTGCAGCGCCATGCCCGTGTCATCGGTGAAAACCACTTTGACATCTTACGACGACCTCTCTACTGTCATGAGTCATGACCGCCGTTGCTGATGACGCTCGCATCGATCACGCCCGTCCCGCGGCGATCGGCGGCGTGCCCCTCGCGCTCCTGTCGGCGGTCTCCTTCTCGCTGGCCGGGGCCTTGGCCCGCCCGCTGTTCGAGGCGGGGTGGAGCCCGGGCGCGGTCGTCCTGGTCCGGATGAGCCTGGGCGCCCTCGCCGTGCTGCCGTTCGCGATCCGCGCTCTCGCGGGCCGCTGGCAGCTGCTGCGTGCGGGTCTCCCGACCCTGGTCGTGTACGGCGTCCTCGCCGTCGCCGGTGCCCAGTTCTGCTACTTCTCCGCGGTCCAGCACATGCAGGTCGGACCGGCGCTGATGATCGAGTACACCTCGCCCGCCGCGGTGGTCGGCTGGCTCTGGTGGCGGCACGGCCAGCGCCCCGGGCGGCTCACCGTCGCCGGCGCGTCGGTCGCCGCCCTGGGTCTGCTCCTCGTGCTCGACCTGTTCTCCGGCGCCCACCTGTCCTCGGTCGGCGTCGCGTGGGCGATGGCGGCCATGGTCGGCGGCTCGGCGCACTTCGTCGTGTCCGCCGACGACCGCTCCGGACTTCCGCCGATGGTGCTGGCCGGCGGTGGGCTGCTGGTCGGCACCGTCGTGCTCGGGGCGCTCGCCGTGCTCGGCGCGCTGCCGATGAGCGCCAGCACCTCGTCCCTGGCGTACGCCGGTGTCCACGTCGCCTGGTGGGTCCCCCTGCTCGCCCTCGGCCTGGTGACCTCGGCGATGGCCTACGCGACCGGGATCGGCGCCGCCCGCGCGCTCGGGTCGCGGCTGGCGTCCTTCGTGGCGCTCAGCGAGGTCGTCGCGGCCGTCCTGTGGGCCTGGGCGCTGCTCGGCGAGCTGCCGTCGCTGGTCCAGCTGGCCGGAGGCGTGCTGATCCTGATCGGGGTGATCGGGGTCAAGCTGGGGGAGCCGGCACTGGCCGAGAGCAGCCCCGAGATCCCGGTCGCGCTCGATCCATCGGACGTCAGCGCAGGTCCTGCTGCTTGACCACGACCTCGCGGAACAGCAGCAGGATCGCCGCGGCGACCGGGATCGCGATCAGCGCGCCCACCACGCCCAGCAGCGAGGCACCGATCAGGGCCGCGATGACGGTGACCGCTCCCGGCACGTCGACGGACCGCTTCATCACGTTCGGGTAGATGAGGTAGTTCTCGACCTGCTGGTAGGCGATGTAGAAGATCACGCAGGCGATGCCGCTGCCGAGGTCGGTGGCGAACGCGATCGCGCAGACGATGACCGCGCCGATCGTCGCGCCGATCATCGGGATGACGTCGAGGATGGCCACCACGAAGGCGAGCGCCACGGCGTACTGGCTGATGCCGGTGAAGGTCAGGAACACCAGCGAGGAGAGGCCCGCGCACACCGCGACCACGAACGCGCCGGACACGTAGCCGCCGATGTTCGCGATCACCTTGTCGCCGAGCAGCTCGACGCGGCGGCGACGTGAGGCCGGCGCGAGCTGGTAGATCGCGTGCGTGATGGTCTTCAGGGAGGCCAGGAAGTACAGCGTCAGCACGATGATGATGAACGCGTTGAACAGCGCCGAGATGATCTTCAGGCCGAAGCCGAGCGCCCCGCCGAACAGCTTGGAGACGAAGTCACCGCTGGAGACGAAGTTCTTGATCTTGTCGATGACGTCGTAGTCGTCGTTGACCTTCTGGACCTGCGGGTTGCGTTCCAGCTCGTCGAGCCAGTGCGGGATGTTCGTCGAGAGGGCGTGCACCTGGTCGGTGATGACCGGGACGATGGCCACGAGGAACAGCGATACCACCGCGAGCGCGATCACGATGACCGTGGCCACCGCCGCCGAGCGGCGGAAGCCGTGCCGCTCGAGGAACTCGACGGACGGGTTGAGCCCGGCGGCGAGGAAGAACGCCACCAGGATCATGATCAGCACCGAGCTGGTGCCGAGGATCGCGTGGTAGAGGGCGAACGCCAGGAGCGCGCCGAGGGCGCCGACGAATCCCACGAAGAAGGGAGAGCGTCGGTCGAAGGGCTTGCCCAGGATGCCGTACGTCGGCTCCGGGACCTCCTCGGCGTCCGGGGCGGCCTCGCTCAACTCTCGTCCTCGCCGAAGCCGGCCACCAGGTCGGCCAGCGAGGACAGCTGGGCGGTGATCGCGTCGCGACGCTTGGTCAGCCGGTCGAGTTCGGCGCGCGTCGCCGCTGCCCGCCGCTCAGCCTCGGCGTCACCGCTCGCGGTGAGCGCCTCGGCCTGGGTGCGCGCGGAGGCGAGGATCCGCTCGGCCTCGTTCTGGGCCCGGGCCAGGATGCTCTCCGCCTCAGACTGGGCGGCAGCGCGGTTGGCGGTCGCCTGGCGGCTGGCCTCGGCGGCACGCTCCTCGGCGGCGATGGCGCGCTGCTCGGCCTCCTCGACCAGCTTGCGCGTCTCGGCGACGGCGCTCTTGTGGTGGTCGGTCGCCTCGCGGGCGAGCCGCTCCTTCTCCACGGCCAGCATCCGTCGGGCCTCCTGCACCTCGCGGTCGACCGCCGCACGGGCCTGCTCGACCTCGCGCTGGACCTCGCTGCGCAGCTCGCTGGCCTCCTGCTCGGCGGCCAGGCGGTGCTGGTCGGCCTCGCGACGTGCCCCGGCGAGGGTGTCCTCGGCCTCGCTCTTGGCGAGGCTGCGCTCCTGCGCGGCATCGGCCAGCAGTCGGGAGCGGTTCTCCTCCATCTCGGCGCGGTGGGCGGTCCGCAGCTCGTCGGCGGCGCGGGCGGCCTCGGCGCGGATGGCCTTCGCGTCGCGGTTGGCCTGCTCGACGACGTCGGCAGCCTCGCGCTTGGCCTCCTCGCGGATCACCGAGGCCTCCTCCTCGGCGAGGCGCAGCATCGCGCTGGCGCGGCCACCGAGGCCGGCGTACGACGGCTTGTCGTGCTCGGCGAGCGACTCCTTGAGCTGCGTGATCTCCTTCTCCAGCTCGATCACCCGCTGCTCGGACTCCTCCAGCGCGGCGCCGAGGGTCGCCTTCTCGCCGGAGAGCTGGCGGATGTGGGTGTCCACCGCGGCCTTGTCGTAGCCGCCGCGGCGGACCAGGGGCAGGCCGCCGAGCGCGGAGGAGGACGACGAGTGGGCGCCGCTCGGGCTCGCCTGGGCCGGCGCCTGGGTCGGCGCAGGTGCTGGCGAGGGCGCGGGCGGTGCGGCCGGAGCCTTGACCGCCGGGATCACCTGGGTCGGCGTGGAGTCCGCCTTCGGCGAGGAGGCAGCTCCCTCCTGCTTCCCGCCCTCGTTCGGCTCGTTCTCGAAGATGGACAGGCCCTGGTCGCTCATCGCGGAGTGCTCCATACGGAATCGGGGGTGATCGGGTCCGGACAATGATCCCCGATGGAACCAGCAGATCCCACCCCGGCATGCCGGAGTGGGATCTGCGGAAGGTGAGGTACGCCGCGGCGTACGGGCTCAGATGCCTCGGAACAGGTTGATCTTGTCGAGGTGCTGGGCGCGCATCTCCTCGTTCTTGACGCCCAGGCCCTCCTCGGGGGAGAGGCACAGGACGCCGACCTTGCCCTGGTGCTTGTTGTGGTGCACGTCGAGGGCCGCCTGGCCGGTCTCCTCGAGCTTGTAGGTGCGCGACAGCGTCGGGTGGATCTTGCCCTGCGCGATGAGGCGGTTGGCCTCCCACGACTCGCGGTAGTTGGCGAAGTGGCTGGAGATGATCCTCTTGAGGTTCATCCACAGGTAGCGGTTGTCGTACTCGTGCATGTAGCCCGAGGTCGACGCACAGGTCGTGATGGTGCCGCCCTTGCGGGTGACGAAGACCGAGGCGCCGAAGGTCTCGCGGCCCGGGTGCTCGAAGACGATGTCGATGTCCTCCCCGCCGGTGAGCTCGCGGATGGCCTTGCCCAGGCGCAGCCACTCCTTCGGGTTCTGCTGGGTGCCGTCCTCGTTCCAGAACTTGAAGTCCATCTCGGAGCGGTTGATGATCTTGTCCGCGCCCATGTTGCGCACGATCTGGGCCTTCTCCTCGTTGGAGACCACGCAGATCGGGTTCGCGCCACCGTTGAGGGCGTACTGGGTGGCGAAGCCGCCGAGGCCGCCGGAGGCGCCCCAGATCAGGACGTTGTCGCCCTGCTTCATGTTGCCGCCGTTGGCGGAGACCAGCTGGCGGTAGGCGGTGCAGTTGACCAGACCCGGCGACGCGGCCTCCTCCCAGGTGAGGTGCTCGGGCTTGGGCATGAGCTGGTTGGCCTTGACCATCGCGACGTCGGCGAGACCGCCGAAGTTGGTCTCGAAGCCCCAGATGCGCTGGGACGGGTCCATCATCGTGTCGTTGTGGCCGTCGGGCGCCTCGAGCTCGACGCTCAGGCAGTGCGCGACGACCCGGTCGCCCGGCTTCCACTTGGTGACGCCCGCACCCACGGCGAGGACGACGCCGGACAGGTCGGAGCCGACGATGTGGTACGGCAGGTTGTGGCGGGCGCCGAGGTCGGACTCGCGGCCGTAGCGCTCGAGGAAGCCGAAGGTGGAGACGGGCTCGAAGATCGAGGTCCACACGGTGTTGTAGTTGATGGCGGAGGCCATCACGGCCACGAACGCCTCGCCCGGGCCGAGCTCGGGGAGCGGTACGTCGTCGACGTGGAGGGACTTGCGCGGGTCCTTCTCCTTCGAGGGGATGCCCTCGAACATGTCGACCTCGTCCTTGTGGACGGTCACGGCCCGGTAGGACTCGGGAAGCTCGAGGTTGGCGAAGTCCTCCGCAGAGGCTTCGGCCTGGATGGCGTCGAGGATGTGCTGCACGGTCGTCTTCTCCCTGACCTCTGTTGTTCGGGGTGTTCGGGGGCTCACGGGGGCGGAGCCCCCGTGCGTGTGGCAATACGGCCGTCGGGCAGGTTACCGTTCGGTAACCGATTCAGGGCCGGTTCGTGACGGCCGTCTCACTGCGCCGACCGCCATCCGGACACGTGCGCGCGCCCGCCGTGGCTCGCCATGGGTCACCATAGGCGCGTGGTCGACCTCAACGCGGATGTGGGCGAATCGTTCGGAAGGTGGACGCTCGGCGACGACGCCGCGCTGCTCCCGCATCTCACCTCCGCCAACGTGGCGTGTGGGTTCCACGCGGGTGACCCGCTGACGTTGCGTCGTACCGTCGCGACGTGCGTGGCGCACGGCGTCCGGATCGGCGCCCAGGTCGGCTACCGCGACCTGGCCGGCTTCGGGCGGCGCTTCATCGACGTCCCCGCGGCCGAGCTGACCGCTGAGGTGCTCTACCAGCTCGGCGCCCTCGACGGCCTGGCCCGGGTCGCGGGCGACCGGGTCCGCTACCTCAAGCCGCACGGGGCGCTCTACCACGCCGTCAACGTTCGGCCGGCGCAGGCGCAGGCCGTCATCGACGCCGTGGTGGAGTACGGCGGCCTGCCGGTTCTGGGCCTGCCCGACTCGCCCTTCCTGCTGCTCGCCGAGGCGTCCGGGCTGCCGGTCGTGACCGAGGGGTTCGCCGACCGCGGCTACCTGCCCGACGGCAACCTCGTCCCGCGCGGGCAAGCGGGGGCGATGATCGAGTCGCCCGCGCTGGCCGCGGAGCAGGCGGTCGCGCTGGCGTCCTCGGTCGACTCGCTGTGCGTCCACGGTGACTCGGCGGGTGCCGTCGCCATCGCGGAATCGGTCCGCGCCGCCCTGGAGCGCGCCGGGGTCGAGGTCGCCCCCTTCGCATGAACGTCCTGCCGTACGGCGACCGCGCGCTGCTCGTCGAGCTGCCCGACACCGCCGCGGTGGTGGCGCTGACCGACCAGCTCCGCGGCTCGGCCTCCGTCGCGGAGGTCGTCGAGGACGTCGTACCGGGCGCGCGCACGGTGCTCCTCGTGGGGCGGGCCGGGGTGGGGCTGGACCGGCTCCGCTCCGTCGTACCTGACCTTCTGGTTGGGAATTCGGCGCAAACCCAACCAGAAGGTCAGGTACGACGCATCCCCACCCGGTACGACGGACCCGACCTACCCGAGGTGGCACGACTCACCGGGCTGGCCGAGGACGAGGTGGTGGCCGCCCACACAGGGAGCGCCTGGAGGGTCGCGTTCGGCGGGTTCGCGCCCGGTTTCGCGTACCTGGTCGGCGGCGACCCCCGGCTGCAGGTGGCGCGCCGCGCGACGCCGCGGACCCATGTCCCGGCCGGTTCGGTGGGGCTGGCGGGGGAGTTCAGCGGGGTCTACCCGCGGGAGTCGCCGGGCGGTTGGCAGCTGATCGGGCGCACCGACGTCGTCCTGTGGGACCTCGCCCGCGAGGAGCCCGCGCTGCTGACCGCGGGCGCCGTCGTCCGGTTCGAGGCCGTCGATGGCTGAGCTCGTCGTCCGCGCCGTCGGCGGTCCCGTCCTCGTGCAGGACGCCGGTCGGCCAGGGCACGCCGCGATCGGGGTCGGGGCGAGCGGCGCGGCCGACCGGGCGTCGTACGAGCTCGGCAACCGGCTGGTCGGCAACCGGGCGGGTGCCGCGGCCCTCGAGGTCGTCCTCGGCGGGCTCGACCTCGAGGTGACCGGCACGACCTGGTTCGTCGTGACCGGTGCCCCCACGCCGATCGAGGTCGACGGTCGCCAGGAGCCGCCCGGGGTCGTGCTGGTCGCCCGGCCCGGCCAGCGGGTCCGGCTGGGCACTCCGACGACCGGCCTGCGTTCCTACCTGGCCGTCCGCGGCGGGATCGACGAGGCGGCCGTGCTGGGCTCGGCCTCCCGCGACACGCTCGCCGACATCGGGCGGGCGCCGCTGTCGGCCGGCGACCGGCTGCGGACCGGGCACGCCGTGGACGGCGACATCCGCACCGAGGGCCTCCCGGCGCCCGGCTATGCCGACCACCCGGTCCTCCAGGTCGTCCGTGGTCCGCGCGTCGACTGGATCTCCGATCCCGAGGTCCTCACGGCGACCCGCTGGACGGTCGGGGCCGCCAGCGACCGGGTCGGCCTGCGCCTGTCCGGCTCCCGCCTCCACCTCACCGATCCGACCCGCCAGGTCCCGAGCGAGGGCGCGACCCGCGGCGCGATCCAGGTCCCGCCGAGCGGGGAGCCGATCGTGTTCGGGCCGGACCACCCGGTGACCGGCGGCTACCCGGTGATCGGGGTCGTCACCGGAAAAGACACCGACCGCCTCGCCCAGCTCAGGCCGGGGGAGACGGTCGGGTTCAGGTGGGTGCAGGGATCCCCGGTCGGCCGGTGATCCCGTCGCTTGACGTGCGTTGCAATGCCCGTCAAGTGCAGGAATCCCCGGTCGACCGGGGATTCCTGCACACCAGAGTGATCAGTGAGCAGCGTCCGCCGCCGGCTCCACCAGCTCCACCAGCACGCCGCCGGCGTCCTTGGGGTGGATGAAGTTGACCCGGCTGTTCGACGTACCGCGCTTCGGGGCGTCGTACAGCAGACGCAGGCCGCGCTCACGCAGGGTCGCGGAGACGGCGTCGATGTCGGCGACCCGGTAGGCCAGCTGCTGCAGGCCGGGGCCGGACTTGGCCAGGAACTTGCCGATCGTGGACTCTGGCGAGAGCGGCGCCAGGAGCTGGATGCAGGAGTCGGTGTCGCCGACGCGGACCATCGCCTCGCGTACGCCCTGCTCCTCGTTGGTCTCCTCGTGGGCGACCGTCATGCCGTAGGTGCCGGTGTAGAACGCGATCGCCTCGTCCAGGTCGGGCACGGCGATCCCGACGTGGTCGATGGCGGTGAACAGGTGCTGCACGTCGCTGAGGCTCATGACGCCCATCATGCCGGGAGACCGCTGTGACGAGGGCCTCAGACCGCCCGGGGTTGAGACCCTCCCCGCGCTCGTCTACCGCCGAGTAGTGTCATCAAGGTTCACCGGTTCTCTTCAACGGAGGAAGCATGTCCGACAACCCCAGCGTCATCGTCGCCGGCGCTCGTACGCCGATCGGCCGCCTGCTCGGCGGGCTCGCATCGCTGTCCGCAGCCGACCTCGGCGCGGTCGCGATCAAGGGTGCCCTCGAGAAGGCCGGTGTCGCGGCCGACAAGGTCGACTACGTCATCATGGGTCAGGTGATCCAGGCCGGTGCCGGCCAGAACCCCGCGCGCATGGCGGCCACCGACGCCGGCATCCCGATGGCGGTGCCGACGATCACCATCAACAAGGTCTGCCTGTCCGGTCTCAACGCGATCGCGCTGGCCGACCAGCTCGTCCGCGCCGGTGAGGTCGAGATCGTCGTGGCCGGTGGCATGGAGTCGATGACCAACGCTCCGCACCTGCTGCCGAAGTCCCGCGAGGGCTTCAAGTACGGCGACACCACCCTGGTGGACTCGATGGCGTACGACGCCCTGTACGACCAGTTCACCAAGCAGGCCATGATCAACCTGACCGACGGCTGCAACGCCGCCACGGACCAGTTCTCCCGCGAGGAGCAGGACGCGTTCGCGGCCCAGTCGCACCAGCGCGCCGCCGAGGCCCAGAAGAACGGCCTCTTCGACGACGAGATCGTCCCCGTGACGATCTCCAGCCGCCGCGGCGACGTCGTGGTCAGCCAGGACGAGGGCGTCCGTGGCGACACCACCGTCGAGTCGCTGTCGGGCCTCCGCCCGGTCGCCAAGGACGGGACCATCACCGCCGGCTCCGCCTCGCAGATCTCCGACGGTGCGGCCGCGGTCGTCGTCATGAGCAAGGCCAAGGCCGAGGAACTCGGCCTGGAGTGGCTCGCCGAGATCGGCGCGCACGGCATGGTGGCTGGTCCGGACTCCAGCCTGCAGCTGCAGCCCGCGAACGCGACCGCGAAGGCCCTCGAGAAGGAGGGCATCACCGCCGCCGACCTCGACCTGGTCGAGTTCAACGAGGCGTTCGCGGCCGTCGGCATCGCTTCGGCCCGTGCCCTCGGCATCGACGACGAGAAGGTCAACGTCAACGGCGGCGCGATCGCGCTCGGCCACCCGGTCGGCATGTCCGGCGCCCGCGTGGTGCTGCACCTCGCCAACGAGCTCAAGCGCCGCGGTGGCGGCACCGGTGCCGCTGCCCTCTGTGGTGGCGGCGGCCAGGGCGACGCGCTGATCGTGCGCGTGCCGAAGGCCTGATGACCGAAAGCAGCAACGGGGGCGGCCGCCGCGGGATCACCGCGGCGGCCGTTCCTGGCTTGGTGGAGAAGGCACGCGCCGGCGACCAGCGCTCGGTGGGCCGCCTCGTCTCGCTCGTCGAGGACGAGTCGCCGGTCCTGCCCGACCTGATGCGGGCCCTGGCGCCGTACGCCGGACAGGCGCACGTCGTCGGTCTCACCGGTGCTCCCGGCGTCGGGAAGTCGACGTCCACGAGCGCGCTGGTGGGGGAGCTGCGCAAGCGCGACCTGCGGGTCGCGGTGCTCGCCGTCGACCCGTCCTCGCCGTTCTCGGGCGGCGCGCTGCTCGGCGACCGGATCCGGATGGGCGACCACGTCCTCGACCCCGGGGTGTTCATCCGCAGCATGGCGGCCCGCGGTCACCTCGGTGGCCTGGCCTGGGCGGCTCCGCAGGCGATGCGTGTCCTCGACGCGTGCGGCTTCGACGTGGTGCTCGTGGAGACGGTGGGCGTCGGTCAGAGCGAGGTCGAGATCGCCGGTCTGGCGGACACGACGATCGTGCTGCTCGCGCCGGGCATGGGCGACGGCATCCAGGCCGCGAAGGCCGGCATCCTCGAGATCGGCGACCTGTACGTCGTCAACAAGGCCGACCGCGACGGAGCCCAGAAGGTACGCCGGGACCTCCGCTCCATGCTCGGCCTGGCCGAGCGGCGCGACGGTGCGTGGAAGCCGCCGGTGCTGATGACGACCGCCGCCACGGGCACGGGTGTGGACGAGGTCGCGGACGCGCTGGCCGAGCACCGCGCGTGGCTCGGGGGGTCGGGCGAGGGTGCGCGTCGGCGTACCCGTCGGGCACGCGAGGAGATCGAGGCGCTCGCGCTGACGGCGATGCGCCGGCGCTGGGCCGACGTCGGCCGTTCCGACCGGCTGGCCGGGCTGGCCGAGGCCGTCGTCGCGGGCGAGCTCGACCCGCACACGGCGGCGGACCGCCTGCTCAGCGACTGAAGGGGCGGTAGCCGACCGGCCATCTCGGGTGGCCGTTCCGGTCGAGCTCCACGAAGCAGTAGCCGCGCCGCCGCGCGGCGCGCACCACGATCGGCACGGCCCGGACCGAGATCGGGGACCGGTCGACGCCGTCGTGCTGCAGCACGACGTTGTCCGGTCCGGGGCGCAGCGCGGACAGGATGCGGTGGGCGATCTGCCGCGTGCTCCCGCTCTGCCAGTCGAGGGAGTCGATCGTCCAGAGCACCGGGACCAGCCCGAGGCTGCGGATCACCTGTCGTGCCGTGCCGTCCAGCGATCCGTACGGCGGACGCATCAGCCGACCGGTGCCCACGCCCGCCCGACGCAACGCACGCTCCGTGCGGACCAGCGCGACCCGGGCGTCTGCGGCCGACTGCAGCGCGAGGTCACGGTGTGCCCACGTGTGGTTCCCGATGGCGAAGCCCGCGTCGGTGACCGCGCGCACCGTCCGCTCCGCGGCCGCCACCCGGTAGCCGACCATGAAGAACGTGGCCCGCACCCCGAGGTGCTGCAGGATCCGGACCAGGTGCTCGGTCGTGCCCGGCGCAGGGCCGTCGTCGAAAGTGAGTGCCACCAAGCCGCGGCAGTGGGCGCCGCCGCTCGGCTGGCGGCTCGACGCCGTGCCGGCCGGCTCGTTCGAGGCCCCGACGTCGGCCGCGACCGCGCGTGCCGTCACCGGTCCCTTCGCCGAGCCGCTCGCCTCGCCGAAGAAGGTCGCCACGAGCAGGACCAGGGCGATGGCCGACGCGAGCAGCGCGTGGCCGCGAAGGCGGGCGATCACGGGTCAAGGATCCAGCAGAACCCCCGTGGATCCTGGCAATCCGACGCGTTGGGGCCCGTGTCGTCGACAACATCCGGGAGGCCGGTGCCGCGGCCGTCGGGAGTTGAGAGGATGGCCGGGTGAAGGACGTCGTCATCCTCGGTTCCACCGGCTCGATCGGCACCCAGGCGCTGGAGCTGGTGCGTGCCAACCCGGACCGGTTCCGGGTGGTCGGCCTGACCGCGGGCGGCAGCAACCCCGAGCTGTTCGCGCAGCAGGTGGACGAGTTCGCGCCGGCGTGCTCGGGCCTGGGGGAGGAGGCGAGCGTCGAGGCCGCCGGGCACCCCTGCGACGTCGTCCTCAACGGCATCACGGGTGCGGTCGGGCTGCGGCCGACGCTGGCCGCGCTCGACGCCGGGACCAGCCTCGCCCTGGCCAACAAGGAGTCGCTCATCATGGGCGGTCCGCTCGTCCTCGAGCGCGCGAAGCCGGGCCAGATCGTGCCCGTCGACTCCGAGCACAGCGCCATCGCCCAGTGCCTGCGGGCCGGCGACGCCCGGGAGGTACGCCGGCTGGTGCTCACCGCGAGCGGTGGCCCGTTCCGCGGCCGCACCCGTGCCGAGCTCGCCGACGTCACCCCGGAGCAGGCCGGCAACCACCCCACCTGGGACATGGGTCCGGTCATCACCATCAACTCCGCGACCCTGGTCAACAAGGGGCTCGAGGTGATCGAGGCGCACCTGCTCTTCGGGGTGCCCTTCGACCGGATCGAGGTCGTGGTCCACCCCACGAGCGTGGTCCACTCGATGGTCGAGTACGTCGACGGCTCGACCATCCTCCAGGCCAGCCCGCCGACGATGCTGATCCCCATCGCCCTCGGCCTCACCTGGCCCGACCGCGTCCCGGACGCCGCGCCGGCCGTGGACTGGAGCCGGCCGGAGGCCTGGGAGTTCCTCCCGCTCGACGACGAGGCGTTTCCGGCGGTCGCGCTCGCCCGCGAGGCCGGCACGGCCGGCGGCACCGCACCCGCGGTCTACAACGCCGCCAACGAGGTCTGCGTCGAGGCGTTCCGCACCGGTCGCCTCGGCTTCACCGGGATCGTCGACACGATCGCAGACGTGGTGCACACCCACGACGTACGCTCGGAGGGGCTGACCGTCGACGACATCGTGGCGGCCGACGCCTGGGCGCGCGCGACCGCCGCCGCCCTGATCCAGGACCGAGGTGACCGATGACCGCGCTGCTCTACACGCTCGGGGTCCTCGCGTTCGCGCTCGCGATCCTCGCCTCGATCGGCCTGCACGAGCTCGGCCACATGATCCCGGCGAAGAGGTTCGGCGGGAAGGTGACGCAGTACTTCATCGGCTTCGGTCCGACCGTCTGGAGCAAGCAGGTCGGGGAGACCGAGTACGGCGTCAAGGCGATCCCGCTCGGCGGCTACGTCAAGATCGTCGGGATGCTGCCGCCGGCGGCGGTCGACGCCGCCGACGAGGTCGAGGTGGACGCCGACGGCAACACCGTCGTGAGGGTCCGCAAGTCCAACACCGGCATGTTCACCCAGCTCATCTCCGACGCCCGTGCGGCGGAGTGGGAGACGATCCGGCCCGAGGACGGCGACCGGCTGTTCTACAAGATGCCGTCCTGGAAGAAGATCGTCGTGATGGCCGGGGGGCCCACGGTGAACCTGCTCATCGCCTTCGGCATCTTCGCGGCCGTCTTCGCGACGTACGGCAACACCAACGACATCCACCTCGGCACGACCGTCTCCGAGGTGCAGGGCTGCATCGTCCCCGTCGAGCAGGACGGCCGGGTGTGCAAGCCTGCCGACCCGAAGAGCCCCGCCGCGAAGGCGGGCATCCACGTCGGCGATCGGATCGTCGCCTTCAACGGCACTCGGATCGACAGCTGGACCCAGGTGCAGCAGCTGATCCGAGCGAACGGCGACGGCACCGCCCGGATCACCGTGGTCCGCGACGGGCGCGAGATGACCCTGCGCCCGACGAAGACGACCGTGACGCCCCGGTTCCTCACCGACGACGCGACGACCACGACCAAGGTCGGCTTCCTGGGCGTCTCGCCGACGCAGACGCCGGTCACCGGCGGCCCGCTCTACACGCTGCAGCAGATGGGCGCCATGACCAAGCACGTGGTGTCGTCGCTGGCCACGCTGCCGGTCAAGGTCTGGGGCGTCGCCCGCGCCATCGTGGGACTGCAGCAGCGCGACCCGAACGGCCCGGTCAGCATCGTCGGCGGCGGCCGGTTCGCGGGCGAGATCGGCGCCAGCAGGAGCATCGATGTGCAGGAGAAGGCCGTCTTCCTGCTGATGCTCATCGCCGGCTTCAACTTCTTCATCGGCATGTTCAACTTCGTGCCGCTGCTCCCGCTCGACGGCGGCCACATCGCGAGCGCCCTGTGGGAAGCCGTGCGCCGCGGCGTCGCGCGGCTCCGTCGCCGTCCTGACCCCGGCTACGTCGACGCGGCCAAGCTGCTCCCGGTCGCGTACGTCGTGGCCTCGGCGCTGCTCGTCATGGGCGTCGTGCTGATCGTCGCGGACTTCGTCGTACCGGTCCACATCGCCTCCTGACCCGTCCTCGCACCGCGGAAAGTAGGCTGGACACCATGACTGCCATCGGCCTCGGCATGCCCTCCGCCCCGCCTCCGGTGCTCGCCCCGCGACGCCCGACGCGGCAGATCCAGGTCGGCAAGGTCGGGGTGGGGAGCGACCACCCGATCTCGGTGCAGTCGATGACCACGACGCTCACCAGCGACGTCAACACCACCCTCCAGCAGATCGCCGAGCTCACCGCCGCCGGCTGCGACATCGTCCGTGTCGCGTGCCCGAGCCAGGACGACGCCGACGCGCTCCCCGAGATCGCGCGGCACTCCCAGATCCCTGTCATCGCCGACATCCACTTCCAGCCCAAGTACGTCTTCGCGGCGATCGAGGCCGGCTGCGCCGCGGTCCGCGTCAACCCGGGCAACATCAAGAAGTTCGACGACCAGGTCAAGGAGATCGCCGCCGCGGCCAAGGACCACGGCACGAGCATCCGGATCGGCGTCAACGCAGGCTCGCTCGACAAGCGGTTGCTGGAGAAGTACGGCAAGGCCACGCCCGAGGCGCTCGTCGAGAGCGCGATCTGGGAGGCGAGCCTGTTCGAGGAGCACGGCTTCCGCGACTTCAAGATCTCGGTCAAGCACAACGACCCGGTCGTCATGGTGCGTGCCTACGAGCTGCTCGCCGAACAGGGCGACTGGCCGCTGCACCTCGGCGTCACCGAGGCGGGCCCGGCGTTCCAGGGCACGATCAAGTCGGCCACCGCGTTCGGCGCGCTGCTCAGCAAGGGCATCGGAGACACGATCCGGGTCTCTCTCTCCGCCCCGCCGGTGGAGGAGGTCAAGGTCGGCATCCAGATCCTGCAGAGCCTCAACCTGCGTCCCCGCAAGCTCGAGATCGTCTCGTGCCCGTCCTGCGGCCGGGCCCAGGTCGACGTCTACAAGCTCGCCGAGCAGGTGACCGCGGGCCTCGAGGGCATGGAGGTCCCGCTGCGCGTCGCCGTCATGGGCTGCGTCGTCAACGGCCCGGGCGAGGCGCGCGAGGCGGATCTCGGCGTCGCGTCCGGCAACGGCAAGGGCCAGATCTTCGTCAAGGGCGAGGTCATCAAGACCGTCCCCGAGTCCGAGATCGTCGAGACCCTGATCGAGGAGGCGATGAAGATCGCCGAGGGCATGGAGCCCGTCGAGGGCGCCGCCGCCGAGGTCAGCGTCTCCTGACCGTCCCGGGGGCCGGCGCCGACGACCGGTGGGCTACTTCCAGGCCTTCACGTAGTCGACCTCGTAGGTGGCCGGCAGCGAGGTCTGGCTGTTCACGGGGTTGTCGCTGGAGTCGTCGACCGCCATGTTCATGATGAGGTTGAACGGCTGGTCGAACGGCTGCGGAGCGACGAGCGGCGAGCTCGGCGACCAGCCCTCGCTGAAGCAGACGGTGCCGTCGATGGCGAACGTCATCTGCGTGCGCTCCCACACCAGCGTGTAGTCGTGCCACACCGTCGGGTCGCTGACGGTGCACCCCCAGCCGGAGTCGCCGAAGAGGCTGCTGCCGCTGTAGTGCAGCGTCGGCAGCACCGTGTTCGGCACGCTGGACCACCACTCGGCGACGTCGATCTCGCCGGAGGCGGGCCACGCGCCGTAGGTCATCTTCGCGGGGTAGAGCCAGTAGCCGCCATGGAGCCCGGAGCCGCTGCGGGGGTAGCGGGCGCGGACGTCGAAGCGTCCGTACGCCTGCGCCCACTTGCCGACGGTGCCGACGTGCGCTCCGGTGTAGCGGGTGGTGAAGGAGCCGTACGGCGACGAGCAGGTGATGTCGTGGCCGAGGTCGCGCGCGGTGAGCCGCAGCTCGCCGCCCGACTCCACGACGTTGTCCGCCGTGAAGCAGGTCTTGCCCATCACGAAGCCGGAGGTGGACGTCTGGCCGACGCTCCACTTCGTGCTGTCCAGCCGGGAGTCGGAGAAGGTGTCGGAGAAGGTGCAGGTCCAGGGCGTCCCGTCGGCCTTGAGCACGGTGGCGCCGCAGGGGTCGGCGGACGGACGGGCCCAGGCCGCCGAGCCGCCGGGCGCGGCGATCAGGGCGGCTCCGCCGAGTGCGATGGCGGCCAGGGCGGAGCCGCGGCGGCGGCGTCCGGCGGATCCGAGCGTGAACATCGTGCGGACTCCTCGATAGGGAGGGGCCGGTCCCGACGCTGCCCCCAGTGGTTCGGCTGCACCACTGTGCAGGTTGCCCGGGATCCGACGGATCGGGACTTCGGGCCGCAGCCTATAGTCAATTGGGACTAGGTGAACAGGGGCGAGCATCGGAACGAGTAGCCTCGGCCGCGTGCTGACCACCCGCCGAGGCGTTCGCGTCCTCAGCAGCGCCGACCTCGGCGCGTTCCTGAGCCTGGCGGCCCAGGACCCGGTGGTGAACGTGTTCGTGATCCACCGCGCCGAGACGACGAACCTCGAGCCGCGCTGGCTCGGTGGCGAGATGTGGGGCAAGTTCGAGGGCGGCGAGCTGGTCGCGGCGTGCCACGTCGCCGCGAACCTGGTGCCGGTCGAGGCCGACCCCGACGACGCCGTCGACTTCGCCGACGCGGCACTGGCCCGCCGGCGTACCGCCTCGACGATCGTGGGACCCCAGGACGCCGTCCGCCCCTTCTGGGAGCGGGTGGCCCCGGACTGGGGCCGGCCCCGTGACGTGCGCTGGGACCAGCGCCACCTCGCGATCTCGGCGGCACCGCTCGTCGAGCCGGACCCGTTCGTGCGGCCCAGCGTCCGTGCCGACCTCGGCGTGCTCTACCCGGCCTGCGTGGCGATGTACACCGAGGAGGTCGGCATCTCGCCGGAGGTGGGCGGAGGCTCCGACCTGTACCGGGCGCGCGTCCTGCAGCTGGTCAACCGCAGCTGGTCCTTCGCCCGGTACGACGACGGCCAGCTCGTCTTCAAGGCGGAGGTCGCCTGCGCGACCCGCGACGCCGCCCAGATCCAGGGGGTGTGGGTGCCGCCGCACCTGCGGGGACAGGGCCTGGCGACGGCCGGCATGGCCGCGGTCGTGGAGCAGGTGCGGGCCACGATCGCCCCCAACGTCTCGCTCTACGTCAACGACTGGAACGAGGCGGCGCGTGCCGTCTACGAGCGGGTCGGGTTCGTCGAGACCGACCGCTTCGCCACCATCATGTTCTGAGGAGCCCGCATGTCTCTCCGCCCCGACGCCAAGGTCGTCATCGGCGCCTTCCTCGCCAGCGGCACGGTCCACCTCGTCAAGCCGGAGGTCTTCGAGCCGCTGATGCCGTCGTGGGTGCCCGCGCACCGTGAGGTCATCGTGTGGTCCGGCGTCGCCGAGCTGGTCTGCGCGGTCGGGATGATGGTTCCCCGCACTCGGCGCCCCGCCGCGCTGGCCAGTGCTGCGCTGCTCGTCGGGGTCTTCCCGGGCAACGTGCACATGGCGACCGAGGCCCTGAAGGGCCGCAACCGGGGGCTGCAGGCAGCGTCCGTGGCGCGGCTCCCGCTTCAGCTGCCGCTGGTCCGGGCCGCGTGGCGGGCCCGCTTGGCGACGTACTGACCCGCGTCGGCGGCGGCCAGGAGCCGCTCCACGGTGGCGATCCCGCCGTCCGCGACCGACGTACCGATGCTGACGGAGATCGCTCGATCGGCTCCGGACGGGCCGACCCGCACGCCCGCGATCGCCTCGTCGAACGCTGCCAGGCAGGCGTCCAGGTCTCGTACATCCCCGTGGCCGAGGACCGCGTCGGCCTCCGCGATCATCCGTACGCCGGCAGGGTCGACCAGCCCGAGCTCCACCGAGCTGCGGCCGAGCAGCTCGGCACGCGTGTAGCCGGTCAGTCGGCAGAACGAGTCGCTCACCTCGAGGTAGGCACCGGTCACCCGTTCGCAGAGCACGACGGCGTCGAACGACGTCCGCAGGATCGTGTCGAACAGGTCGCGCATGAGGGCCGGGCCGACCTCGGCGGGTACGTCGGCGTACTCCCCGGCTCCCGCCCGGACCCGCGCCGCACGCTCCTGCCACGGCATCGCCTCACCCACCGCGACTCCCTCCTGCCACACCCTGTGCATCGGCACCGTCGCCCCAACCCGAACTGGTTGGAGGCGACGGACCTCAGCGCCGTAACCTTCTCCCCATGCTGGCCCGGATGTCGACCCTGTTCCTCCGCACCCTCCGTGAGGACCCCTCCGACGCCGAGGTCGCGAGCCACCGGCTCCTGGTCCGCGCCGGCTACATCCGCCGCGCTGCGCCGGGCATCTACACCTGGCTGCCGCTGGGCCTGCGGGTCCTCGGCAAGGTCGAGGGCATCATCCGCGAGGAGATGGCCGCGATCGGCTCGCAGGAGGTGCACTTCCCGGCGCTGCTGCCGCGCGAGCCCTACGAGGCCACCAACCGCTGGACCGAGTACGGCGACGGCATCTTCCGGCTCAAGGACCGCAAGGAGGCCGACTACCTCCTGGGCCCCACGCACGAGGAGATGTTCACGCTCCTGGTGAAGGACATGTACGGCTCCTACAAGGACCTGCCGGTGAGCCTCTACCAGATCCAGAACAAGTACCGCGACGAGGCGCGGCCGCGCGCGGGCCTGCTGCGGGGCCGTGAGTTCGTCATGAAGGACAGCTACTCCTTCGACGTCGACGACGCCGGGCTGCAGGCCGCCTACGATGCCCACCGGGCGGCGTACGTGAAGATCTTCGACCGCTTCGGCTTCGAGTACGTCATCGTGCGGGCCACGTCCGGTGCGATGGGTGGCTCGGCCTCCGAGGAGTTCCTGGCCAAGGCCGAGGTCGGCGAGGACACCTACGTGCGCTGCACGCACTGCGACTACGCGGCCAACGTCGAGGCGGTCGAGGTGCGGGCGCCCCAGCCGCAGGCGTACGACGACGTGCCCGCCGCCCACGCCGAGGCAACGCCGGGCACGCCCACCATCGCGTCCCTGGTCGACCACCTCAACGCGGCCTTCCCGCGCGAGGACCGGGCCTGGGAGGCCCGCGACACCCTGAAGAACGTGCTGCTCGTCCTGACCCACCCCGACGGCACCCGCGAGCCCCTCGCGGTCGGGGTGCCGGGTGACCGCGAGATCGACGTCAAGCGTCTCGAGGGGCAGCTGGAGCCGATCACCGTCGAGCCGATGGACGAGGCCGAGCTGCGCAAGCACCCCGCGCTCGTCAAGGGCTACATCGGTCCCGGCGTGCTGGGCGAGGAGGGCAAGACGGGCATCCGCTTCCTCGTCGACCCGCGCATCGTCGAGGGCACCCGTTGGGTCACTGGCGCGGACGTCGACGGCTCGCACACCATCGACATGGTCGTCGGTCGTGACTTCACGCCCGACGGCACGATCGAGGCCGCCGAGGTGCGCGACGGCGACAGCTGCCCGCGCTGCGAGGACGGCACGCTCGAGACCGCGCGTGGCATCGAGATGGGCCACGTCTTCCAGCTCGGCCGCAAGTACGCCGAGGCGCTGGACCTCAAGGTCCTCGACGAGAACGGCAAGCTGGTCACCGTCACGATGGGCTCCTACGGCATCGGCGTCACCCGCGCCGTGGCCGCCATCGCCGAGGACACCCTCGACGACATCGGCCTGTGCTGGCCCCGCAACATCGCGCCGTACGACGTGCACGTGGTCGCCGCCGGCAAGGAGGAGGCCGTCTTCGCGGCCGCCGACCAGCTGGTCGCCGAGCTCGACGCGGCCGGCATCGACGTCCTGTACGACGACCGCGCCGGCAAGATCAGCCCCGGGGTGAAGTTCAAGGACGCCGAGCTGATCGGCGTGCCGACCATCGTCACGGTCGGGCGCGGCGTGGCCGACGGGGTCATCGAGGTCAAGGACCGCCGTACCGGCGAGCGCACCGAGATCGGGCTGTCCGACGCCGCGGCCGAGATCGGCGCGCTCGTCCGCGGCTGACCGCGCTCAGACCAGCAGACCGGTGAGGACCGCCAGGAGCGCGTCGCGCACCTCGGCGGTCGCCCGCGTGCGGTCCTCGGCCTGCGCGCAGTACAGCGCCGCCTCGTCGAGCGCGCCGACGAGGACGTGGGCGAGGGGGCGGACCGGCCGGTCGGCCACCAGGCCCGCGTCGATGAGCGAGCGCAGCGCGGACTCGACGAGCCCGACGCCGTACCGGAGCCCGACCTCGCGCCAGCGCTCCCAGCCGAGCACGGCGGGTGCCTCGATCAGCGCGATCCGGTGGAAGTCCGGCTCGGCGCAGGTGGCGAGCCAGGCGTCGATGTTGGCACCGAGCATCGACTCCACGTCGGTGGGTGCGGCGGCCTCGATGAACGCGTCGATCCGCTCGGCGATCTCGGACTCGACCTGCTCGAAGACCGCCGCGAACAGCTCCTCCTTGCCGTCGAACTGGTGGTAGAGCGCGCCTCGGGTCACGCCGGCCGCCTTGGCGATCTGGTCGGTCGACAGGGCGGCGTACCCGTGCTCGGCGGCGAGGGAGCGCGCAGCGGTGACGAGGGCGGCGCGCGTGGTCGCCGAACGCTCGGCCTGGGTCCTCTTGATTTCCATACAACCTGTCCGTAAGTTACGTACAACTTGTTCGTAACTTTAGTGGAGGCAATGATGGAAGCACGACCGACGCGCCGCAGCATCGACCTTCCCGCGGGGACGGTCCACTACCGCGAGCTCGGGCCCGTCGACGGTCCGGCCGTCGTGCTCGTCCACGGCTTCCTGGTCGATGACACGCTCTGGTCCGACGTCCCCGAACGCCTCGCGGACCAGGGATTCCGAGCCTTCGCGCCGACCTGGCCGCTCGGGTCCCACACGACGGCGATGCGTCCCGGTGCCGAGCTCTCGCCGCGCGGCGTCGCCCGGGTGGTGCTGTCGTTCCTCGAGGCTCTCGACCTCCACGACGTCACGCTGGTCGGCAACGACACCGGGGGAGCGGTGTGCCAGTTCCTGCTCGACGAGGACGCGTCGCGCATCGGTCGGCTCGTGCTCACCAACTGCGACGCCTACGACCAGTTCCCGCCGGCGCCCTTCGGCGCGCTGTTCCGGGTCGCACGGCGCCCCGTGATCGCCCGGCCGCTCATGGAGACCATGCGCGTCGCCGGCCTGCGCACCGGGCTGCCCGGCTTCGGAGGGCTCGTGGAGCGCCGGCTCACCGCCGAGGAGACGTGGCGCTGGGTGGCGCCGTACCTGACCGACGCGGAGGTACGCCGGGACGTCGCCACCTTCGCGCGCGGTTGGGACCGCGCCGACCTCGTGGACGTCGCCACGCGGCTGCCGCGCTTCGACCGTCCCGTGCTGTTGTGCTGGGCGCCGGCGGACCGCTTCTTCCGGATCGAGCTGGCGCGCCGTCTCGCCGCGGACTTCCCGGACGCGCGGCTGGTCGAGGTCCCCGATGCCAAGACGTTCGTCGCTCTCGACCAGCCGGGTCGGTTGGCCGCGGAGATCACATCCTTCGCGCGTGCGGGTGTCGGGAGTGGGCAATAGGGTTCGGCGCATGGCGGAGCGGGCGGGCGTGCAGGCGGTCATCTTCGACTGGGGCGGCACTCTCACCCGTTGGCACGATGTGGACTTCCACGCCGAGTCGCTCGCCCTCGCCGCGGCCGTCGCGGCCGAGCACGGTGGCGACCCCGCGACCCATGCCCGTGCCCTGCACCAGGCGGGCAGCGTGGTCTGGGGTCGGAGCCGCGACCACCAGCAGAGCGCCACGATCGGTGACCTGTTCACCGAGGCCGGCCTGCCGCACGACCCCGACCTCCTCGGCGCCTACTACGACTTCTGGGTCCCCCACACCGAGACCGATCCCGAGGTCCGCCCGATGTGGGAGGCCCTGCGCGCCGCGGGGATCAGGGTCGGGGTGCTGTCCAACACGATCTGGCCGCGCTCGTGGCACGAGGGCTTCTTCGACCGCGACGGCGTGGCCGACCTGATCGACGGCGACGTGTACACCAGCGAGATCGCGTGGACGAAGCCGTCGCCGCTCGCCTTCCGGGCGGCCATGGACGCCGTCGGGGTGAGCGACCCCGCCGCCTGCGTCTACGTCGGCGACCGGTTGTACGACGACGTCTGGGGTGCCCAGCAGGCCGGCATGCGGGCCATCCACATCCCGCACAGCACGATCCCTGCCGAGCAGGTGGGCCCCAGCGAGGGGACGCCGGACGCGGTCGCGCACAGCCTGGCCGAGATCCCGGGCCTCATCGCGCCCTGGCGCTGACCCGCAGGCCTGCCGCCATGTCGAGGCGGGACCTACGTGACGGCTGCGCGCGCGCTCGCGCCCAACAAAAGCCGCCGCGGCCCCGAACTCCGAGGAACTCCCGAGACGTCCCCCGAAGCACGAGGCCGCGGACTCCAGCGACCCTGTGGGGAGGTCGCCAGCGAGGGGAGAGGTGGGGCTCACCCGTCGCTTATGCAAGATCATGCAACGTCGCGCGTCCGGACGTGGTCACTATCGATCCTCATATATCTGCAGTGCACGAACCTGCAACGCGGCGTCGCGGGTTCCTGTCGCGCGCGTCAGAGCCCCGGGAGGACCTCCGGGGCACCGCCGAACCCGATCTCCCGGGTCGCGGCGTCGAGCAGGGCCGTGGTCTGCCAGGCCCGGTTCGGGCCGGACGTGTTGGCGATCGCATAGGCGTACGCCGCCGCGCAGCCGCGCTCGATCCGCAGCGCCGCCGCCTCGACCCGCGCGGGCGTCGAGAGGTCGGCCGGGACCTGGTAGGCGACCTCGGCCGCCACGGGATCGGCTCCGAGCGCGGTCAGGGTCGCGATCAGCTCGTCGCGGCGCTGCCGGTGGACGACGAACGCGGACGTCAGCCGCGCGTACAACGTCGGCTGCTGGGACTGGGAGGTCTGCGCGCCGAGAACACCCAGGACGTAGACGGCGGCGTGCTCGCCGGCGAGCACGTCCTGCAGGGCGGCGATCTCGGGGCTGCTCACGCGTTCACCAGCCGCTGGTCGATCGCGGCGGCCATCGAGGCGAGGACCTGCGCGAGCGCGCCGCTCTCGGCACGTCCGGCCGCACCGACCAGTGCCTGCCGCAGGACCCCCTCGGCAGCGGCGAGGGCCGCCGGCGTACGGGCCGACGACGGAGCGGCGTGGGCGGCGGTCGCGCCCAGCTTGCGCAGGTGCTGCTGGTGCAGGGAGGCAAGGTCGAGCGCCCACGAGCGCCTGCCCGGGGACCGCTTCGCCACGGCCGTCGCCGCGACCCGGAGGCCGGCGATGTGCTGCGCGAGGACGTCGACCAGCCCGGCGTCGGCGGCGGCCGCACCGGCCGTCGGGCGTACGCCGGTCGAGCGGCCCTGTGTGGTGTCGGTCGCATCGCAGGCGCTGATCAACGGCACCGCGAGCGCTGCGCAGGCGAGGGACCGCAACGCCGCGCGCCGATGGGTCTGCAGCGGGGCCTTGGTCACCGGGCGAGGATAGTCGGACCTGCTGTGCGTCGGCGCTAGGGTGGTGCCACAACCAGCCACACAACAGGACACAGGGAGACTCCCGATGGGATCGAGCAAGCAGTCGAGCGATGCCATGAAGGTCGAGTCCCTCGTGTCCGGCCCGCTGGGCGAGCTCGGGCTGGACGTCGAGGCCGTCGAGCTGACGCCGGCCGGGAAGCGCCGGGTGCTCCGGATCGCCGTCGACAAGGACGGCGGCGTCGACCTCGACGACGTCGCCGCTGCGACCCGCGCGCTGAACGCCGTCCTCGACGAGTCCGACGTGATGGGCGAGCTGCCGTACACGCTCGAGGTCACCTCGCGCGGCGTCGACCGCCCGCTGACCCTGCCGCGGCACTGGCGCCGCAACCTGGACCGCCTCGTGAAGGTCACGCTCACCGACGGTGAGAGCGTGACCGGCCGTGCGACGTCGTACGACGACGACGCCGACGGGGCAGCGACCCTCACCGTCGACGGTGCCGAGCGGGTGATCGCCTACGGCGACATCGCCAAGGCGCTCGTCCAGATCGAGTTCAACCGCAAGGAGAAGTGACGTGGACATCGACCTCAACATCCTCCGGACCCTGGAGCGGGAGAAGGAGATCAAGTTCGACGTCCTCGTCGAGGCGATCGAGCAGGCCCTGCTGACGGCCTACCACAAGACGCCGGGTGCCTACGAGAAGGCGCGGGTCGACCTGGACCGCAAGACCGGTCACGTGCGGGTCATGGCGGTCGAGTACGACAACGCCGACAACGAGATCGGCGAGTTCGACGACACCCCCGAGGGCTTCGGCCGGATCGCGGCCATGACGGCGAAGCAGATCATGCTGCAGCGCCTGCGCGACGCCGAGGACGAGGTCAGGTTCGGTGAGTTCTCCGGCAAGGAGGGCGACATCATCTCCGGCATCATCCAGCAGGGGCGCAACCCCGACGACGTGCTCGTCGACCTCGGCAAGATCGAGGCGGTCCTGCCGGTGAGCGAGCGCGTCCCTGGCGAGGAGTACAAGCACGGAACGCGTATCAAGTGCCTGGTCGTGTCGGTCCGCAAGGGCATGCGTGGCCCGCAGGTCACGCTGTCGCGCTCCCACCCGAACCTGGTCAAGAAGCTGTTCGCGCTCGAGGTGCCCGAGATCGCCGACGGCTCGGTGGAGATCTCGGCGATCGCCCGCGAGGCCGGGCACCGCACCAAGATCGCGGTCCGTACGTCGGTCGCCGGACTCAATGCCAAGGGCGCCTGCATCGGCCCGATGGGCCAGCGGGTCCGCAACGTGATGTCGGAGCTGCACGGCGAGAAGATCGACATCGTCGACTGGTCCGACGACCCCCGCCAGCTGGTCGCGCACGCCCTCTCGCCGGCGCAGGTGCAGTCGGTGACCGTGGTCGACGAGGAGGCGCGGTCGGCCCGCGTCGTCGTACCGGACTTCCAGCTGTCGCTGGCGATCGGCAAGGAGGGGCAGAACGCCCGTCTCGCCGCCCGGCTGACCGGGTGGCGCATCGACATCCACTCCGATGAGGAGCCCAGCGGCGAGTGAGCCTCCCGGTTCGGGTCTTCCTGGCCCGACACGGTAAGGTTGATGCTCGGTGGCTCGACGAAGGCAATCTCCGGCGCGGACCGACGAATCCCCGGTGACGGGGCCCGTCCGGACCTGCATCGGATGCCGGGTCCGGGCCGCCAAACGCGAGTTGTTGCGGGTGACCGTCGGCTCGGATCCGAGGACCGGGACACCGGTCGTCGTACCCGATCCCGAGGCCACCGCACCCGGCCGCGGGGCGCACCTGCACCCCACGTCCGCGTGCTACGACCTCGCGGTGCGGCGGAAGGCCTTCGCTCGCGCGCTCCGGTTCACCGGGGCTGCGGGTGGGCTGTCCAGCGCACCGGTGGGGGAGTACCTCCGCGACTCGCACCAGACCGACACGACCGGATCCCGACCTGGGGCCGGTCCGACAGAAACGGGAGCACCCCGCTCATGAGCACTCGATGAGTACTTCGCGATGAGCATGTTCACCTCGCTTCACCCATCTACGGTCTAAGACTCACCACCGGGTCTGGGCCAAAAGGAGAATTGTGGCCAAGACCCGAGTTTCCGAACTCGCGAAGACGTACGGCATCACCAGCAAGGAAGCGCTGGAGAAGCTGAGCGCGATCGGCGAGTTCGCCAAGACGGCGTCCTCCAGCGTCGAGCTTCCTGCTGTGAAGAAGTTCGAGGCCGCGTACGGCGCCGAGCTTCTCGCCAAGAAGGACGGCGGCGCCGCTGCCGAGCCTGCCAAGAAGGCCACGCCGGCCAAGAAGGCTGCGGCCGCTCCGGCGCCCGCCGCCGAGGCACCCGCGGCCCCCGAGGCCCCCGCTACCTCTGCCGAGCCCGCCGCCGCGGCGCCGGCCGTTCCGGCGGTCAAGCCCGGTCCGCGTCCGGGCCCGGCCAGCGCGAAGCGGGCGGGGAGCGAAGCGACCGACGCCGTGAAGGCTGCTCCGGCGCCCGAGCCCGAGGCCCCCGCGGCCCCGGCCGCCCAGGCTCCGGCCGCCCCGGCGGCTCCCGCCGCTCCGGCCGCCCCCGAGGGTGGCAGCGCGGCCCCGAAGCCGCCGACCCCCAAGGCGCCCGCGCCGCGTCCGGTCGGCAAGCCCGGCGGCACGCCGCGTCCCGGCAACAACCCGTTCGCGTCCAGCCAGGGCATGGGCCGTCGGCCCGCTCCGGCTCCGCGTGACGGCGCGCCGGCCGACGACAACCGCCCGCCCCGTCCGCCGGCGCCCGGCGGTGGCCGTCCCGGCATGCCGCGCCCGAACCCGGCGATGATGCCGAAGTCCCCGGCCGCCTTCGCGGCCGGTCCCGCCGGTCGTCGTGGCCCCGGTGGCCCCGGTGCCGGTCGTCCCGGCGGTGGCCCCGGTCGCCCGGGTGCCCCGGGTCGTCCCGGTGGTGCCGGTGCCGGTGCTCCCGGTCGTCCCGGTGGCGCTCCCGGCGGCGGTTTCGCCGGTCGTCCCGGTGGCGGCGGTGGCCGTCCTGGCCAGCGTGGTCAGACCCAGGGTGCCTTCGGTCGCCCGGGTGGTCCGGCCCGTCGTGGTCGCAAGTCGAAGCGGGCACGTCGCCAGGAGTTCGAGGCCATGGAGGCCCCGACCCTGGGCGGCATGCGCGTCCGCAAGGGCAACGGCGAGACCGTGCGTCTGGCCCGTGGCTCCTCGCTGACCGACTTCGCCGAGAAGATCGGTCTGGACGCCGCCTCGCTGGTGCAGATGCTGTTCCACCTCGGCGAGATGGTCACCTCGACCCAGTCGGTGGGCGACGAGACGCTCGAGCTGCTCGGTGAGGAGCTCAACTACGTCGTCGAGATCGTCTCCCCGGAGGACGAGGACCGCGAGCTGCTCGAGAGCTTCGACCTGGAGTTCGGTGCCGACGAGGGCGACGAGTCCGACCTGGTGGTCCGACCGCCGGTCGTGACCGTCATGGGTCACGTCGACCACGGAAAGACCAAGCTCCTCGACGCGCTGCGTGGCGCGAACGTGGTGGCGGGCGAGGCCGGTGGCATCACCCAGCACATCGGCGCCTACCAGGTGCACACCGAGGTCGACGGCAACGACCGCCGCATCACCTTCATCGACACCCCGGGTCACGAGGCGTTCACCGCCATGCGTGCCCGCGGCTCGCAGTCCTCGGACATCGCGATCCTCGTGGTCGCGGCGGACGACGGCGTGATGCCCCAGACGGTCGAGGCGCTCAACCACGCCAAGGCCGCCGGTGTCCCGATCGTGGTCGCGGTCAACAAGATCGACAAGCCCGAGGCCGACCCGACCAAGGTCCGCGGTCAGCTCACCGAGTACGGCCTGATCCCCGAGGAGTACGGCGGCGACGCGATGTTCGTCGACGTCTCGGCCAAGGCCGGCCTCAACCTGGACAAGCTGCTCGAGGCCGTCGTGCTCACCGCCGACGCGTCCCTCGACCTGCGGGCCAACCCGACGCAGGACGCGCAGGGTCTGGTCGTCGAGGCGCACCTGGACCGCGGTCGCGGCCCTGTCGCCACGGTCCTGGTCCAGCGCGGAACGCTCCGCGTCGGCGACTCGATCGTCGCCGGTCCGGCCCACGGCCGGGTCCGCGCGATGCTCGACGAGTTCGGCAAGGAGATGGCGGAGGCCGACCCGGGTCGCCCGGCGATGGTCCTCGGTCTCTCGGCCGTGCCCGGTGCGGGTCAGAACTTCATCGTGGTGGAGGACGACCGTGTCGCCCGCCAGATCGCGGAGAAGCGCGAGGCGCGCGAGCGGGCCGCCCTGCAGGCCAAGCGCCGCGTCCGTCGTACCCTCGAGGACTTCATGGCCTCCATGGAGAGCGGGGAGAGCCAGGAGCTCAACCTCATCCTCAAGGGCGACGTGTCCGGTTCCGTCGAGGCCCTCGAGGACGCCCTCGCGGCGATCGAGGTCGGCGACGAGGTCTCGCTGCGGGTCATCGACCGCGGTGTCGGTGCGATCACCGAGGCCAACGTCAACCTGGCCGCCGCCTCGGACGCGATCATCATCGGCTTCAACGTCCGTGCGCAGGGCAAGGCCGCCGAGCTCGCCGACAAGGAAGGTGTCGAGGTCAAGTACTACTCGGTCATCTACCAGGCGATCGAGGAGATCGAGGCCGCGCTCAAGGGCATGCTCAAGCCGGAGTACGAGGAGGTCACCCTCGGTCAGGCCGAGATCCGGGCCATCTTCCGCTCCAGCAAGATCGGCAACATCGCCGGTTGCATGGTCACCAGCGGCCTGATCCGACGCAACGCCAAGGTGCGCCTGCTCCGCGACGGTGCGGTCATCGCCGACAACCTCGACCTGGCCTCGCTCAAGCGGGAGAAGGACGACGCCGCCGAGGTCCGCGAGGGCTTCGAGTGCGGTCTGGTGCTGCGGAACTTCCAGGACATCAAGGAAGGCGACATCGTCGAAGCCTTCGAGATGAAGGAGATCCCCAGGAGCTGACGCTCCTCGAGGCTCGGAGCTCGCTTCGCTCGCGGCCCGGCGGTCAACCTCGCTCGCTGGCGCTCCCTTCGGTTGAAGGGGGCGCCGGTGGCGATTCACCTGATAGGAACAGACCATGAGTAGCCCGCGCGTGCGCAGGATCGCCGACCGGATCAAGGTCGTCGTCGCCGAGATGCTCGAGCGCCGGATCAAGGACCCGCGCCTCGGGTTCGTGACGATCACCGACGTCCGGCTCACCGGCGACGGTCAGCAGGCGTCGATCTTCTACACCGTCCTCGACAGTGACGAGACCGAGACCGCCAAGGCGCTGGAGTCGGCCAAGGGCGTCATCCGCTCCGAGGTCTCCAAGCAGCTCGGCATGCGGATCGTGCCCACGCTGACCTTCATCCACGACGCGCTCCCGGAGACGGCCCGTCACCTCGACGAGGTGCTCGAGCGGGCGCGGCTCGCCGACGCCGAGGTCGCCGCCCGACGCGAGGGGGCGGCGTACGCCGCCGGCGAGGACCCGTACAAGAAGCCGCACGAGGACGAGGACCTCGAGGACGAGGGCTGGGACGAGGACGAGTGACCGAGTCCGGGCTGGTCATCGTCGACAAGCCCGCCGGGATCACCTCGCACACCGTCGTGGCGCGGATCCGGCGGCTGGCCGGGACCCGCAAGGTCGGCCACGCCGGCACCCTGGACCCGATGGCCACCGGGGTGCTGGTCGTCGGGGTCGAGCGCGCGACCCGGCTGCTGGGTCACCTGATGCTCACCGAGAAGGCGTACGACGCCACGGTTCGCCTCGGACGGACCAGCACCACCGACGACGCCGAGGGTGAGCTCGGCGAGCCGGTCGCGACCGACGGGCTCACCGACGAGACCGTGCGCGCCGCCTTCGCCACCCAGGTCGGTGACATCGAGCAGGTGCCGACCGCCGTCAGTGCCATCAAGATCGACGGCAAGCGCGCCTACCAGCGCGTCCGCGACGGTGAGGACGTCGAGCTCCAGGCACGGCCGGTGACCGTCCACGAGCTCACGGTGCACGCGCTCCGGCGTACCGACGGGTACCTGGACGCCGACATCTCCGTCCGTTGCTCCTCGGGCACCTACATCCGGGCGATCGCGCGCGACGTCGGCGCGGCGCTCGGGGTCGGCGGGCACCTCACCGCGCTCCGGCGCACAGCGGTCGGGCCCTACGGCCTGGACGTGGCGCACACCCTCGACGACCTCGGCGAGGACTTCCGGCTGCTGCCCATCGCTGCTGCCGCTCGCGCCGCCTTCCCCTCGGTCGACCTCGACGCCGAGCAGGAGCAGGAGGTCCGCTACGGGCGGCGCCTCCGGCTCATCCTGGACGGGCTCACCGCGGTCTTCGCGCCCGACGGCACCTTCCTCGCGCTGTACCGACCGGACGGGTCGCACGCGCGACCCGAGGCGGTGTTCGTAGGATGAGCGGCGTGCGAGCGTGGCGCGACTTCGGCGAGGTGCCGGCCGACCTGGGCCGCACGGTCGTCACGATCGGCAACTTCGACGGCATGCACCTGGGCCACCAGCACGTCGTACGACGAGCGCGGGAGATGGCTGAGCGGGTCGGTGCCGACGCGGTCGTGGCGGTCACCTTCGACCCGCACCCGATCGCGGTGCTGCGGCCCGAGCACGCGCCGCCGACCCTGACCACGATGCCGGTCCGGCTGGACCTGCTCGCCGCGGCGGGCGTCGACGACGTGCTCGTCATCCCGTTCAGCCGCGAGATCGCCGCGTGGACGCCGCAGGAGTTCATCGACCGGATCATCGTCGAGGCCCTGCACGCGAAGGCGGTCGTGGTCGGCGCGAACTTCCGCTTCGGCAACCGCGCCGCCGGCGACTGCAACGCGCTGCGGGCCGCGGGCCTCGAGCACGACTTCGTCGTCGACGAGGTGTCCCTCGACGGTGGGCCGCAGGTGTGGTCCTCGACGTACGTCCGCACCTGTCTGGCGGCCGGCGACGTCACGGGTGCGGCGGAGGCGCTCGGTCGTCCGTTCAGCGTCCGCGGCGTCGTGGTCAAGGGCGACCAGCGCGGTCGCGAGCTCGGCTACCCGACGGCGAACGTCCCGCTGCGTCCCGGCGCCGCGGCCCCCGCCGACGGTGTGTACGCCGGCAGGCTGACCGTCCTCGACGGGCCGGACGCCGGCACGGCGTACCCCGCGGCGATCTCGGTCGGCACGAACCCGACCTTCGACGGCGAGCGGGAGCGGCGGGTGGAGTCCTACGTGCTCGACCGCACCGACCTGGACCTGTACGGCAGGGAGGTCGAGGTGGCGTTCGCCGACCGGTTGCGGGGGATGGTGCGCTTCGACTCCGTCGACGACCTGCTCGTGGCGATGGCCGACGACGTCGCGCGCGCGAGGGATCTGCTCGGCGTGAGCTGAACTCGCTCCGGTGTCCAACTGGAGAAAGTTGATCGTATTAGTGTCGATACATGGCAGGCATGCGTCTCTCCCGTCGGTCCCTCCTCGGCTCCGCCCTCGGCGGTGCGGTCGCCCTCTCCGCCGCTGACCTGCTGCCCGGTCTCGCCCAGCGCGCCGTCGCCGGCGCGCCCGCGATCCTCAAGCCCTTGCCGGCCGAGTGGTTCGTCGACTACGGCACCAACGCGGAGATGCGCTGGGACTCGGTAGACCCCGCGGCGTACGCCACCACCCAGGAGCGCCTGTTCGTGCGCGACCACGTCTCGACGCCGACGATCGACCCCTCGACGTACGCGCTGCGGATCTTCGGGGACGGCCTCGCGGACCCGGCAGGGGTGAGCCTCACCCTGGACCAGGTCAAGTCGTTCCCCAACGTCCGGCACACCTCGGTGCACGAGTGCACCGGGAACGGCCGCAGCTTCTTCGCCTCCCAGCAGGGGCAGGCGGTGGCCGGCACCCAGTGGACCCTGGGAGCCGTGGCGTCGGTGCAGTGGGACGGGGTGCGGCTGGCCGACGTGCTGCAGGCTGTCGGGATTCGGCCTGACGCCGTCTCGGTCATGTCCACCGGGCTCGACCCGCACTACGTGACCGGCGGCGTCGACTACGGCCCGGTGCGTCGCCCGTTCCCCGTGGAGAAGGCCCTCGACGACGCCCTCCTGGCGTGGGGCGTCGACGGGGCGCCGCTGCTGCCCGACCACGGCTACCCGCTGCGCCTGGTGCTGCCCGGCTGGATCGGGATCGCCTCGACCAAGTGGTTGGGCTCCCTCGAGGTGTCGACCAGCGAGCAGGCCTCCCCGTGGAGCACGACCTGGTACAACATCGACGGCCCGCTGACCGTCAACCCGGTCCGATCGGCCTTCGAGCTGCCGTGGAACGCCCGGATCCCCGCGGCGCCGTCCGTCACGGTCACCGGGCGCTCCTGGAGCGGTCTGGCGCCCATCGCGGCGGTCGAGGTCAGCGTGGACGGGGGAGCGACCTGGAGGCACGCGGATCTCGGGCGCACCTACGTCGGCAGGGGAGAGCCGCACCGGGGCGCGGGGCGCCCCGCCGGGGTCGGCGACGGCGGCTTCGGCTGGACCCAGTGGTCCCTGACCCTGCGTCGGCCCGCCACGGGGGCGCACACGCTGATGGCCCGGGCGACCGACCTGGCGGGCCGCACGCAGCCCGACGTGGCGGCGTACAACCCCAACGGGTACTTCTTCGACGCGGTGGTCAAGCACCCGGTCACGGTGGTCTAGGAGGTGGCCGGGGCGCTCCGCGTGGTGGTCACCGCGGTCCCCTGCGGGACTTCGTCGGCGTCCGGCTCGAGGAACACCATCGCCACGACGCCCGCGAACAGCACGAAGAAGAACGCCTCGACCGGCGCGTCCCACCGGTCGATCAGGTAGGACAGGGCGAGTGCCGGGTAGCCCACGAGCAGGCCGATGGCCAGCGCCGAGGCGATCGTCGACCACACGTGGACGGCCCCGGTGTGCAACCGGCGCCACATGAGCACGATCGCCAGGGTGGCGAAGCCGAACTCGGCGATGCCGGAGACCATGTGGACGTAGTGGTGCAGCGGCAGCTGGAAGCTCCACTCGGCGGCTCGGCAGGCGTCGTCGCGGCCCTCGGGGCACGCGTAGGGGTACATCCCGCCGATCACGCCCGCGATGCCGAAGCCCATGAGCAGCTTCCACTCCCGCACGCGGTCGTTCGCGACGGGCGGGCCGAGCACCATGAGGCCCACGCAGATGAGGAGCCCGGACGCGACGTCGAGGTGCTCGAAGACGGACGCATGGGGGACGCCTGTCGCCTCGAGATCGCTGAACATCCCGTCCGGGCTCGGCATCAGACCCACCGCGACCGCGCCGACCCACCAGTTGTAGGTGAGCACGCTGAGCAGGCCCAGGAACCGGGCCGTGCGTCGGGCGGCAGGAGTGTGGGGAGCCACGTACCGCATTCTCCCGGACTTTGGTTGGGTGCGCCAACGGTTTAACGCAAAAAGTCGAGCGGCGCGCGTCACGTCCGGCTCGGTCGCCGTCCGGCGTCGATTCGGCCGGGCCCCGCACGCGTTGGTAGCCTTTCCCGGTTGCCCGCACGGGCGACGTACGCCGTCAGACGGCCGCGGACCGAGAGCGCTCCAGGAATTCAGGCTGGGGCACCGCGCAACGAACCGGAAGAAGGAATCCACATGGCAGTCGGAACCGACGCTGCGACCAAGGCGAGCATCATCGCCGAGTACGCCACCACCGAGGGTGACACCGGTTCGCCGGAGGTCCAGATCGCGCTGCTCAGCCACCGCATCTCGCACCTGACCGAGCACCTCAAGCAGCACAAGCACGACCACCACAGCCGTCGTGGCCTGCTCCTCCTGGTCGGCCAGCGCCGCCGCCTCCTGAACTACCTGAAGAAGACCGACATCGAGCGCTACCGCTCCATTGTCGAGCGCCTCGGCCTGCGCCGCTGATTTCCGCCGCTCGGCGGAGCGTCTCCGGCGTTGCGGGCCCTCGGCGGCCCGCTCCGCTTGACGGCCGCCTTCGGGCCCGCGCCTTGGAGCCGCACGCGCCGAGCGACGGAAATACCATGGAACGGACGACCTTCCGGTCGTCCGTTCTGGCTTTTGTCGGCCCGCTGGATAGGCTGACCTGCGACAACAAGTCCAATCCCTGTGGGGCAGCGTGCTCCACGACGTACGAATAAGAGAACATCTTGACTGATCCTGTGATCTCCGCCGTCGAGACCGTGATTGACAACGGCAAGTTCGGCACCCGCACCGTCAAGTTCGAGACGGGCCTGCTGGCCCGCCAGGCCGCCGGCTCGGTGAGCGCCTACCTCGACGACGACACCATGCTCCTGTCGGCCACCACCGCCGGCAAGCACCCGAAGGACCACTTCGACTTCTTCCCGCTGACCATCGACGTCGAGGAGCGGATGTACGCCGCGGGCAAGATCCCCGGCTCGTTCTTCCGTTCCGAGGGTCGCCCGGGCGAGGACGCGATCCTCGCCTGCCGCCTCATCGACCGCCCGCTGCGCCCCACCTTCAAGAAGGGCCTGCGCAACGAGGTCCAGGTCGTCATCACCGTGATGGCGCTCAATCCGGACACGCCGTACGACGTGCTCGCGATCAATGCCGCGTCGCTCTCCACCCAGCTCTCCGGCCTGCCGTTCTCCGGCCCGGTCGGCGCCACCCGCGTGGCGCTCATCGACGGCCAGTGGGTCGCGTTCCCGACCCACACCCAGCTCGAGAAGGCCGTCTTCGACATGGTCGTCGCCGGTCGGGTCACCGAGACCGGTGACGTCGCGATCATGATGGTCGAGGCCGAGGCGCCCGAGGCGACGTACGAGCTCATCCAGGCCGGCGCCGGTGCGCCGACCGAGGAGGTCGTCGCCGGTGGTCTCGACGCCGCGAAGCCCTTCATCAAGCAGCTGTGCGAGGCGCAGGCCGAGCTCGCGAACGTGGCCGCCAAGCCCGTCCAGGAGTTCCCGATCTTCCTCGACTACCAGGACGACGTCTACGAGGCCGTCGAGGCCGCGGTGGGCCAGGACGTCCACGACCTCTACACGGTCGGCGGCAAGCGCGAGAAGGTCCTGTCCAAGCAGGAGCGCGAGGAGGAGGGTGACCGGATCAAGGCCGCCCTGCTCGACAAGATCGGTGCCCAGTTCGAGGGCCGCGAGGGCGAGATCGGTGCGGCGTACAAGGCGCTCACCAAGAAGGCCATCCGCACCCAGGTCCTGCGCGACAAGGTCCGCATCGACGGCCGTGGCCTCGCCGACATCCGTCCCCTCCACGCCGAGGTCGGCGTGATCCCGCGCGTGCACGGCTCGTCGCTGTTCGAGCGTGGCGAGACCCAGATCCTGGGCGTCACCACGCTGGACATGCTGAAGATGGAGCAGCAGCTCGACACGCTGTCGCCGGAGACCCACCGGCGCTACATGCACAAGTACATCTTCCCGCCGTTCTCCACCGGCGAGACCGGTCGCGTCGGCTCGCCGAAGCGCCGCGAGATCGGCCACGGCGCGCTCGCGCGTCGCGCCCTCCTGCCGGTGCTGCCGAGCCGCGAGGAGTTCCCCTACGCGATCCGCCAGCTCTCCGAGGCCATGGGCTCCAACGGCTCGACCTCGATGGGCTCGGTCTGCGCGTCCACCCTGGCGCTGCTCCAGGCCGGTGTGCCGCTGAAGGCGTCGGTCGCCGGTATCGCCATGGGTCTGATCTCCGGTGAGGTCGACGGCAAGACGGAGTACGTCGCGCTGACCGACATCCTCGGCGCTGAGGACGCGTTCGGTGACATGGACTTCAAGGTCGCCGGCACCAAGGAGTTCGTGACCGCGCTCCAGCTCGACACCAAGCTCGACGGCATCCCGGCGGAGGTCCTCGGTGCGGCGCTCAAGCAGGCCAAGGACGCCCGCCTCTCCATCTTGGAGGTCATGGCCGAGGCCATCGACGCTCCCGAGGAGATGTCGGTCCACGCCCCGCGGATCATCACCGTGAAGGTCCCCGTCGACAAGATCGGCGAGGTCATCGGCCCGAAGGGCAAGGTGATCAACCAGATCCAGGACGACACCGGCGCGACCCTGTCCATCGAGGACGACGGCACGGTCTACATCGGTGCGACCAACGGCGAGGCCGCCGAGGCCGCCCGCGCGGCGGTCAACGCGATCGCCAACCCGACGATGCCCGAGGTCGGCGAGCGCTACCTCGGCACCGTCGTGAAGACGACCAACTTCGGCGCGTTCGTCGCGCTGCTCCCCGGCAAGGACGGCCTGCTGCACATCAGCAAGCTGCGTGGCCTCGCCGGTGGCAAGCGCGTCGACAACGTCGAGGACGTCGTGTCGGTCGGTCAGAAGCTCCAGGTCGAGATCGCCGAGATCGACGACCGCGGCAAGCTCTCGCTGATCCCGGTCGTCGAGGACGCCGAGGGCGAGGCGGCCGAGGCTGTCGAGACCGAGGGCTCCGAGGAGGAGTGACCACTCCGCTCCACCCGACGGCCGGCCAGCGCTTCGCTGGCCGGCCGTCGGCCTTCCACCCCGCGGCCCGCGCGTCGACCCGCACGCTCGAGACGTTGCGCGACGCCGCCGGCCAGGTCACCTCGCAGGTACGCCGCACGACGCTCCCGTCGGGGCTGCGGATCATCACCGAGCAGATGGCCGGGGCCAGGTCCGCGTCGGTCGGCGTGTGGGTCGGCGTCGGCTCGCGCGACGAGCGGCCGACCACTCATGGTGCGTCGCACTTCCTCGAGCACGTGCTGTTCAAGGGCACCCGCTCGCGGTCGGCGCTCGACATCTCCATCGCCCTCGACGCGGTCGGCGGGGAGTTCAACGCCTTCACCGCGAAGGAGTACACCTGCTTCCACGCGCGGGTGCTCGCCGAGGACCTCCCGCTCGCGGTGGACGTGCTCGGCGACATGATCACCGACTCGGTGATCACCACCCACGACGTGGACGCCGAGCGCGACGTCATCCTCGACGAGATCGCCATGCACGACGACGACCCCGACGACGTGGTGCACAACCTCTTCGCGGAGGTGGCGTGGGGGAGCGACAGCCCGCTGGGTCGGGCCATCGCGGGCTCGACCGAGTCGATCGAGCAGATGCCACGCGACACCATCCGGCGGTTCTGGAGGCGGCACTACACACCGGCGACGATGGTGATCGCCGCTGCGGGTGCTGTCGACCACGCCACCGTCGTACGACTCGTGCAGAGGGCGTTCGCCCGCAACGACTTCCTGTCCGGCACGGCCGACCCCGAGCCGCCCCGCACCGCCGGACGCCGCCCGAAGGTCTCGCCCGGGCATGCGCGGGTCGAGCGTCCCTTCGAGCAGGTCAACCTGGTCGTCGGGTCGGAGGGCCCGGCGCGTGACGACGACAACCGCTTCGCGCTCGGCGTGCTGTCGACCGCGCTCGGTGGCGGTACGTCGAGCAGGCTGTTCCAGGAGATCCGGGAACGTCGTGGCCTCGCCTACTCGGTCTACTCCTTCGCCAGCCACTACTCCGACTCCGGCCTCGTCGGCGTCGCGCTCGGCTGCCTGCCCGACCGAGCCGACCAGGCCCTGGCCGTGGTGCGCGACGAGCTGGCGAAGATCGCCGCCCACGGCATCGACGCCGACGAGCTGCGCCGTGGCAAGGGCCAGCTGGTCGGCGGCCTGGTGCTCGGCCTCGAGGACTCGGGTGCCCGGATGATGCGCCTCGGCAAGGGCGAGCTCACCCACTCCCAGCTCTACGGCATCGACGAGGTCATCGCCAAGATCGACGCCGTCACCCTGGAGGAGTGCGCTGCGGTCGCCGCCGACGTCTTCGCGCGGCCCGAGGTGCTGGCCGTCGTGGGCCCCGCCTGACCGCGAATCCGGACTTCTGGTGCGCCGAATCCGGCCTCGTGGTCGACCGAAACGCCGGTTTCGGTCGACCACGAGGCCGGATTCGCGCTATCGGCGGCCGATGATGCCGATGACGGGCGGGTTCTTGCTGTCGACGATGTAGACCCGGAAGCCGCCCTCGGTGAGGGCGGCGGAGGTCTTCGCGAGGATCTCGGGGACGTCCTCCTCACGGGTCGTGTTGTAGAAGAGGTTGACCGAGCCGCCGGGCAGGACGCGCTCGTGCAGCAGGGCCACCTCCTCCTTGCAGTCGCGCACCCAGAACAGGTTGACGTCGAAGGCGAAGACCTTGGTGAGTCGCTTGACCGGCACCCGCAGCGTGGCGAGGTCGATCTGGCGGACCGTGAGCCGGCCGGCCTCGATGTGCTCGGCGCAGCGCTGCTTGGTGCGGTCGACGCCGGCCTCGGACCGGTCGATCGCGAACATCTTGCCCTTGCCCTCGAGCCGACGGCAGATCAGGTCGGCGGCCGCACCGGAGCCGCAGCCGATCTCGAGCACGTGGTCGTTGTGCTGCACGTCCATGAAGTCGACCGCCCAGCGCAGGCGCGCGGGGATGCTCTGAACTGCCATGGGGCCAGCCTGCCAGAAATGGGCACCGACCGGCGCGCAGGTCGCTCCCCATAGACTCCTGTGTCGTGAGCGAGCAACTGCGGGTCGGGGTGATCGGTGCCCGCGGCAAGGTCGGGTCCGAGGTCGTCAAGGCGGTCGAGTCGGCCGAGGACCTGACGTTCACCGTCGGTGTGGACCAGGGTGATCCGATCGATTCGCTGGTCGAGAGCGGCACCCAGGTGATCGTCGACTTCACCCACCCCGACGTGGTGATGGACAACCTCGAGTACTGCATCCGCAACGGCATCCACGCCGTCGTCGGCACCACCGGCTTCGACGACGCGCGCCTCGACGCCCTGCGCGGCTGGCTGGCCGACAGCCCCGGCACCGGCGTGCTGATCGCCCCCAACTTCTCGATCGGCGCGATCCTGATGATGCGGTTCGCCGCACTCGCCGCTCCGCTCTTCGAGTCCGTCGAGATCGTCGAGCTGCACCACCCGACGAAGGCCGACGCCCCGAGCGGCACGGCCGGACGCACCGCCGAGCTGATCGCCGCCGCGCGCCGCGAGGCTGGCTCCGCGCCGATGCCGGACGCCACGTCCACCGGCCTGGACGGCGCCCGCGGCGCCGACGTCGACGGCGTGCGGGTGCACAGCGTGCGGGTGCGCGGACTGGTCGCCCACCAGGAGGTGATCCTCGGCGGGCTGGGGGAGACGCTGACGATCCGCCACGACTCGCTGGACCGGGTCTCGTTCACGCCCGGAGTCCTCACCGGCGTACGACGCATCGCCGCGAACCCGGGCCTGACCGTGGGACTGGAGCACTTCCTCGACCTCGGGTGAGCCGCGCCGGGGTCGGTCGGCCTCAGCGCAGCGCGGTGTGCAGGCGCACTTGGCGCAGCGGATGGCCGGTGAGCTCGTCGACGAGCTCACGGGTCGCCCCGTCCGCCGCCCAACCGGCCGACTCGAGGAAGGCACGCCGGACGTCGTCGGTGGTCGCGAGCCAGCAGGTCGCGCGGGCGAACCGGTCGGCGGTCAGCGTGTCCGCGCACGCCTGGAGCAGGCGGGACCCGTGCCCGGCGCCCGTCGCATCGGGCGAGACGAGGAGCTCGGCGATCTCGCCGTCGACAGCAGGATCGGCGTCGGGGTCGGTGGCCGGACCGGTCTGGGCGACACCGACGACGGTGGCGCCGGCGAGCGCCACGAGGCAGCGCCGCCGGGCCTCGGGCGGCTGCGCCAGACCTCGTCGTACGGCGTCCACGAGGTCGTCGCGTCCCAGGCCGAGCTCGCGCAGGCGGCCGGCCAGCTCCTCGGCGTACCAGCTCGAGAGCTGCAGGTCGGCGATGCCCTCGGCGTCAGCCGGCCAGGCGATCCGGACCGAGACGTCTGCATCCACGCCACCCATCCAACCAGCCGGCGCAGAACCTTCTCCGAGGGGTTGCCCGCCTCACTAGGGTCGAGCCCATGGAGATCCGCAACCTCGGGGCGAGTGGCCTGAAGATCTCGGCCATCGCCTACGGCAACTGGCTGACCCACGGTTCGCAGGTCGAGGAGGACGCGGCAGCAGCCTGCGTCCGGCAGGCGCTCGACGAGGGCATCACGACCTTCGACACCGCGGACGTGTACGCCAACACGGCAGCCGAGAGCGTCCTCGGCCGGGCCCTGGCAGGGGAGAGGCGCGAAGGGCTGGAGATCTTCACGAAGGTCTACTGGCCGACCGGTCCTGGCAAGCACAACGACCACGGCCTCTCGCGCAAGCACATCCTCGAGTCGATCAACGGCTCGCTGAAGCGCCTCGGCACGGACTACGTCGACCTCTACCAGGCGCACCGTTACGACTACGACACGCCGCTGGAGGAGACGATGCTGGCGTTCGCCGACGTCGTGCGGTCCGGCAAGGCGCTCTACATCGGCGTCTCGGAGTGGAAGGCCTCGCAGATCCGCGAGGCGGCCTCGCTCGCGCGCGAGCTGCACGTGCCGCTGGTGTCCAACCAGCCCCAGTACTCCATGCTCTACCGGGTCATCGAGGCCGAGGTCGTGCCGGCCTGCCGCGAGCTCGGTCTGGGGCAGCTCGTCTGGTCACCCGTGGCCCAAGGCGTGCTGACGGGCAAGTACCTGCCCGGCCAGCCGCCTCCGGCGGGCTCGCGGGCGACCGACGAGAAGGGCGGCTCCACCTTCGTGGCGCGGCTGATGCGCGACGAGGTGCTGGAGCGGGTCCAGCTGCTGCAGCCGATCGCAGCCGACTGCGGGCTCACCCTGGCCCAGCTGGCCGTCGCCTGGGTGCTGCAGAACGACAACGTGTCGGCCGCGCTGATCGGAGCGAGCCGCCCCGAGCAGGTCACCGAGAACGTGAAGGCCGCCGGCGTGAGGCTGCCGCCCGAGGCGCTCGATGCGATCGACGAGGCGCTCGACGGAGTCGTCGTGACCGACCCGGCGCTCACCGAGTCGCCCCGTCGCTCCGAGTGGGGCTGACCTACTTCGAATAATCTTCCGGGAGCTGCTGGCCGACCTTGACCCGGGCCTTGGGCATCCGGAGGAACTTCATCTGCATCGAGCGGGTCGCGGCGTAGAAGGTCGCGCCCTTCGTCGACTGGTCGGGGAAGCGCAGCTTCAGGTGGCGGCGCAGCCGGATGCTGAGCAGCAGGATGTCGATGACGACGAACAGGAAGGTCACCATCAGCACCAGCGAGCTCGCGGTCCGCAGGTTCTGGTTGCCGCTCCAGCCGAGGAACAGCGAGACGACCAGCAGCGGGATCAGCATCTCGACGATGGAGAAGCGGGAGTCCACGAAGTCGCGCACGAAGCGTCGTACCGGACCCTTGTCGCGCGCCGGGAGGTAGCGGTCGTCGCCGGTCTTCATGGCCTCGCGCGCCTTCTGCTGCGCGGACGTCCTGCGCTGACGGTCGGCGGCGGCCATCTCCTTGCGGGTCCGCGGAACCTTGGCGCGCTCCTTGGCCGCGGCCTCCGCCTCCTTGCGGGTCGGCGTCGGGCGGCCCTTGCCGCCCTCCTTGGCCGCCTGGTCCGCGGCAGGTACGGCGTCGGACTTGGTCCGCTTGAACATCGGTTGCTTCCTAACTCGGGTGGTGCCGGCTCAGTCGCGGTGCGTCTTGCCGGGGAGGTCGAGCATCCGCTGCAGAGCCGTGAGGGCGTCGGCCTCGGTCTGCGGGTCGACCTCGATCCGGTTGACGACGTTGCCGGCGACGAGGTTCTCCAGCGCCCACACGAAGTGAGGGAGGTCGATCCGGTTCATCGTCGAGCAGTAGCAGACGTTGCGGTCGAGGAAGACGATGTTCTTGTCCGGGTGGGCGTTCTTCAGCCGCTGGACGAGGTTGAGCTCGGTGCCGATCGCCCAGCTGGAGCCGGCGGGCGCGTCCTCGATCGTCTTGATGATGAACTCCGTCGAGCCGACCAGGTCTGCCTTCAGTACGACCTCGTGCTGGCACTCCGGGTGCACGATCACGTTGAGCCCGTCGATCTTCGCGCGCAGCTCGTCGATCACGTCGGCCGAGAAGCGTCCGTGGACCGAGCAGTGGCCCTGCCACAGGATGATCTTCGCGTCCTGGACCTGCTGCCGGGTCAGGCCGCCGTTGGGCTTCAGCGGGTTCCAGACCACGCAGTCCTCGAGGCTGTAGCCGAGCTTGAGCACGGCTGTGTTGCGCCCGAGGTGCTGGTCGGGGAGGAAGAGGACCTTGGTGTCCGCGCCCTTCTGCTGGAAGGCCCAGTCGAGGGCGACCTCCGCGTTCGACGAGGTGCACACGACACCGCCGTTGCGGCCGCAGAACGCCTTGATGGCGGCGCTGGAGTTCATGTAGGTGACCGGGACGACGAGGTCCTGGACGCCCGCCTCGGCGAGCGCCTCCCAGGCCTTCTCGACCTGGAAGATCCGGGCCATGTCGGCCATCGAGCAGCCCGCGGCCAGGTCGGGCAGCACGACCTGCTGCTCGGCGGTGGTGAGGATGTCGGCGGACTCGGCCATGAAGTGCACGCCGCAGAACACGATGTACTCGGCCTCGGGCCGGGCCGCCGCGTCGCGCGCGAGCTTGAAGGAGTCGCCCGTGACGTCGGCGAACTGGATGACCTCGTCACGCTGGTAGTGGTGACCGAGGACGAAGAGCTTGTCGCCGAGTGCCTCCTTCGCGGCGCGGGCGCGCGCGACCAGGTCGGGGTCGGACGGCTCCGGCAGGTCGCCCGGGCAGTCGACGCCGCGCTCCGACAGCGGGTCGATGCCGCGGCCGAGCGGAAGCAGCGGAAGGTCCACGGTGCTCATGCCCGAATCCTATTGCGGCATCCGAGCAGCGCCGATTCGCGTCCGGCGGCGCCGGTCAGAGCAGCGCGCCGTTGTGGATGTACGTCGTGGGCGGCTCCATCCCGCGCAGTCCCAGGAAGCCCCGCGGTGCCTCCGCCAGCCCGACCCGCAGCGCCATCTCGCGCGCCCACGCGTTCGCGGCCGTGACGTGGTGCAGGGCGAAGTCCTCGCCCGCCGCCCGCAGCGCGTGGGCGAGCAACCGCTCGGCGCTCGCCGACGAGCGTGCGGCGAGCAGGGCCACCGACCGCCCGTTCGTGTAGGCGTAGCCGGAACGATCCGCCAGGACATACAGCGGGCCGGCGGCATCGAGCGCCGCGCGGTCCGGGGCGTGCGAGCCGCCCCGCAGCTCGCGATCCAGGTCGTCGATCCAGCCGTGGTCGGCGACACCTCCCTCGCGGATCCCGCTGACGCTGGGCAGGGAGCCGCGGTCGATCGACCCGTGGAAGGACGCCTGCGCGGTCAGCGTGAACCCTGCGGCTTCGTAGCGTCGGTAGGCCTTCGGGTCAGCGGTCGCCGACAGCATCCAGCGCGGGCAGGGCTCGGCGTAGGTCAGCGCGGCGTCGAGCAGCCGCCGGCCGACGCCGCGACCTTGCAGCGCCGGCCTGACGGCGTACGTCGCCAGGCACCACACCTGCTCCCGGCGGTACCCGGTCGCGAAGCCGACGACCTCGCCGTGCTGCTCAGCGACGACGCACCCGCCCGGATCGGTCGCCACGGTGGTCGCCGTGCGGGCGATCCAGTGCGCGGTGTGCTCCGCGGTCCGCCGCCGGGGCTCCGGGAGCCCCGGCCGGTGGATCGCGCGGTCGACGGCGAGGAACGCGTCGTCGCTGATCGCCGCGCAGACCGGCACGTCCTCGACGGTCATCGCGCGGATCTCCACCTGGCCAACCCTAGGGTTGCCGCATGCGAGTCCTCGTCGCCCCCGACAAGTACGCCGGCACCCTGACCGCCGTCGAGGCGGCGGAGGCCATCGCCGAGGGCTGGCGCCGGCACTCGCCCGGCGACGACGTCGACCTCGCGCCGATGTCGGACGGCGGACCCGGCTTCGTCGACGTCGTCCAGGCGGCCGTCGGGGGTGAGCTCCTGGCCACGGCGGTGACGAGCCTGCCCGACCAGGACGTCCAGTACGACGCCCTTCCGGCAACCCTGCTCCGGGTCGAGGACACCGTCTACCTGGAGTGCGCGCAGGCGGTCGGCCTCGCCGTGGCCGGTGACTCGGACCCGGTGCGGCGCAGCAGCCACGCCGTCGGGGTGCTGCTCGCCCACGCCCTCGAGGCCGGCGCCCGACGGATCGTGGTCGGCGTCGGCGGTACGGCGACCACCGACGGGGGAGCCGGCCTGCTCGCCGCCCTCGGTGCGTACGCCGACGGCGGGGACCTCGACGACGGACCGCACGGCCTGACGACGATCGAGGCGGTGGACCTGAGCGGACCGCAGGCCCTGTTCGCCGGCGTCGAGCTGGTGCTGGCCAGCGACGTCGACAGCCCGCTCACCGGCCTGTTCGGGGCGGCGAAGACCTTCGGCCCGCAGAAGGGCCTCGCCGAGGCGGACCTGCCCTGGGTCGACGTCACCCTCCAGCGCTTCGCGGACCTCACCGACAAGCGGCTGGCGCTCGAGCCGGGCGCCGGAGCGGGCGGGGGCATCGGGTTCGGGTTGATGCTGCTGGGCGCTCAGCGGGTCTCCGGCGTCGACCTGGTCGCCGAGCTGACCGACCTCGCAGCCCGCGCCGCCGCCGCTGACCTGGTCGTCACCGGTGAGGGCGCCTTCGACTTCAGCAGCCGAGCCGGGAAGGTACCGGCCGGCGTCGCGGCGGTCGCCGCCGAGGCCCTCCGGCCGTGCGTCGTCATCGCCGGGCGGGTGGACGTGGGCGCGCGGGAGATGCGGGCGCTGGGCATGGACGCGGCGTACTCGCTGGCGGAGAGCGCGGGCCACGACCGCGCGCTCGCCGAACCGGCCGCCGTCCTCGCCGAGGTCGCCGAGCGGGTCGCCCGGACCTGGTCCCGATAGCGCAGTTCTGAAACGTGTTCTAGTTTGGTCCCATGACTGACGACCTGTCGCCGGAGTGCGAGGCATGAGGACCACCGTCGCCCTGGTCGAGCAACCGGGCGGACCGTTCGTCCTCTCCGAGGTCGAGCTCGACGACCCTCGTCCTGACGAGGTGCTGGTCCGCGTCGTGGCGACGGGTCTGTGCCACACCGACCTGACGGTCCCCACGATGCTGCCCGCCGAGATGTTCCCGATGGTGGCGGGCCACGAGGGCGCCGGCGTCGTCGAGGCGGTCGGCGCCGACGTGACCGGGATCGAGGTCGGCGACCACGTCGTGATGAGCTTCCGCTCCTGCCGCGCGTGCGCACCCTGCCGGGCCGGTGACGTCGGCTACTGCGAGCAGTCGCTGCTGCTCAACTACATGGGCATGCGGGCCGACGGCTCTACCACGATGCGCCGCGGCGAGCAGACCGTCCTCGGCAGCTTCTTCGGCCAGTCCAGCTTCGCCCGGCACGCGTTGGCGTACGCCGACAACTGCGTCGTCGTCGACAGGTCGCTCGACCTGACCCGGCTGGCGCCCTTCGGCTGCGGGTTCCAGACCGGGGCCGGCGCGGTCCTCAACCTGGTGCTCGGCGGCGCGGACCCGACGCCGGGAACGAGCCTCGTCGTCTTCGGCGCGGGTGCGGTCGGCCTCGCCGCCGTCGCCGCCGCCCGCGGCGCCGGCATGGAGACGGTCGTCGCCGTCGACCCGGTCGCCTCACGCCGCAAGGTCGCCGAGGGGTACGGCGCTGTCGCGCTCGACCCGACCGACGACAGCTCCCCGGTCGAGGAGCGGGTCAGGGCGGCGGCCGGTGGTGGGGCGACGTACGCCATCGACACCACCGCGATCCCCGCCGTGGTGCTGCAGGCGCAGCACTCGCTGCGGCCGAAGGGCCTGCTCATCGCGCTGGGCCTCGGGGCCGCGGAGTACACGATCGACGCGATCGACCTGCTGCAGTCGGGAAAGGTCGTGCGCTCCTCGATGGAGGGGGAGTGCGACCCGCTGACGGCGGTCCCCGAGCTCGTGGCGCGTCGGGGAGACGGTCGGTTCGATGTAGACGACCTGATCTCGACGTACCCCTTCGACCGGATCGCCGACGCGGTGGCCGACAGCGCCGCGGGCACCGTGATCAAGCCGGTTCTCGTCTGGGAGTGAGGGAATAACCGCCGCTGTGCGACCATTGGTCTAGTTGAAAAGTTCTGCTCGACGAGATGGAGTCACCATGAGCGACGGATGCGGCTGCGGCCACAGCCACGGCGCGACCACCGAGACCCCGGCGACCGCTGCGGGCGCGACCCAGACGGTCGCCGCCCCGGTGCTGACCGACCGCCGCGAGGACCAGATCAACGTCAGCCCGGTTGCGGCTGCGAAGGTCAAGAGCCTGCTGGAGCAGGAGGGTCGTGACGACCTCCAGCTGCGCATCTCCGTCCAGCCGGGCGGCTGCAGCGGCCTGCGCTACCAGCTGTTCTTCGACGAGCGCACCCTCGACGGCGACGTCGTCACCGACTTCGACGGCGTGTCCGTGGTCGTCGACCGGATGAGCGTCCCCTACCTCAACGGTGCGGTCATCGACTTCGTGGACACGATCGAGAAGCAGGGCTTCACGATCGACAACCCGAACGCCACGGGCTCGTGCGCGTGCGGGGACTCCTTCCACTGACGCGAGACCCGGATTTTGGTTTCTCGAGATCCGGAAAATGGCTGAGGCCCCACGACGTGATGTCGTGGGGCCTCAGCCATTTTCCGGATCTCGAGAAACCAAAATCCGGGTCTCGCGCTAATCGAAGATGGCAGCGGCGAGGCGCTGGGCGGCCTCGGAGATCTCGATGCCCTTCTTCGGCAGGTCCTGGGCGAACTCGTCGAAGTGGATGCTGGGGGCGGGCCGGACGGCCTTGGCCGCGGCGCTCTGGAGCCGACGGGTGACGGCCTCGCAGTCGGTCTTCATCTGGGCGAGCGGGGCGAGCTCCTCGTACGGCGTCATGCCTCGACGCTAGGCGTTACCGCGGGGTAGACCCAGCCGTACCGATCGGTAGCTTCAGGAGTTTTCGCCCGGTTAACAACGCGTGCGATTTCGGGCCGCGTAGGGTTGCGGCCCGTGACTGCTCCCAACGGCCCCCTGCTCATCGCCGGATCGATCGCGACCGACCACCTGATGACCTTCGGCGGGAAGTTCGCCGACTCGCTGGTCGCCGACCAGCTCGACAAGCTGTCGGTGTCCTTCCTCGTGGACGACCTGGAGGTACGCCGCGGTGGCGTCGCCCCGAACATGTGCTTCGGCCTCGCCAAGCTGGGCCTGCGCCCGGTCCTGGTCGGTGCCGCGGGCGAGGACTTCGCCGACTACCGCTCCTGGCTGGAGCGCAACGGCGTCGACTGCGACTCGGTCCACATCTCCGAGAGCAAGCACACCGCGCGCTTCGTGTGCACCACCGACAGGTCGATGGCGCAGTTCGCGTCCTTCTACCCGGGCGCCATGAGCGAGGCCAGCCAGATCGAGCTGCTGCCGATCGTGGAGCGGGTCGGCACCCCGTCGTACGTCCTGGTCGGTGCGGACGACCCCGAGGGCATGCGCCGGCACACGCACGAGTGCCGTCAGCGCGGCTACGCCTTCATCGCGGACTGCTCCCAGCAGCTCGCCTTCGCGGAGGGCGACCTGATCCGGGACCTCATCGACGGCGCCGCGATCCTGTTCTCGAACGAGTACGAGTCGCACGTCATCGAGAAGAAGACGGGCTGGACGGCCGGCGAGGTGCTCGACCGGGTCGGCCTGCAGGTCACCACGCTCGGCAAGGACGGCGTCCGGGTGACCGACAAGGACGGCCTCAAGCTCGAGGTCCCGGCCGCGGCCGACGTGACCGCGATCGAGCCGACCGGGGTCGGCGACGCCTTCCGCTCCGGCTTCCTCGCCGCGCTCGCCTGGGGCCTGGGCCTCGAGCGCGCCTGCCAGGTGGGCTGCGTCCTCGCCGCGTACGTCGTCGAGACGGTCGGCACCCAGGAGTACGACTTCACGCCCGAGCAGTTCGTCGCCCGGATCCGCGCGTCCTACGGCGACGAGGCCGCGACCGAGGTCGCCGAGCACGTCAAGTAGCGCGTCGCACCACGTAGCGGGGGTCGCCGGCCTCGGTGACCTCCGCTCCGACGTACTCCTGGCCGCGCATGCGGCACCAGGCAGGGACGTCGTACTGCGCGGCCGGGTCGCGCGCGACCACGGCTAGCTCCTCGCCGACGGGCACGTCACCGATCGCCTTGGCCAGCTCGATGATCGGGCGCGGGCAGGGCTGGTCCCGGCAGTCGATCTCGCGCCTGCTCACAGGTCCACCAGCTTCCTGGGCGTTCACGAACTCACAGGCCCGCTCCACGACGGATCTCGGTGACCACCTCGGTCACCGCCGCGCAGAACCTGTCGACGTCGGCGTCGGTGGTGTCCCGGCCCAGCGACACCCGCACGTTGCCGTGGGTCAGCGCGCCCATCGCAGCGAGCACGTGGCTCGGCTCGAGGGTCGAGGCGGTGCAGGCAGAGCCGCTCGCGACGGCGAAGCCGCGCCGATCCAGCGCCGAGACGAGCTCGTCGCCGGCGACGTACAGGCACGAGAAGGTGACCAGGTGCGGGAGCCGGCCGACGGGGTCCCCGAGCACCTCGGTGTCCGGCAGCCCGCCGAGCGCCTGCCGGATCCGCTCCACCTGGCGGAACTGCCGGTCCGCAACCGTCTCCTGCTCCGCCAGCACCGCCTGGAGGGCCGCCGCCGAGGCCAGGGCCGCCGGCACGTCCGCGAACCCGGGTGCGTCCAGCCCCTCGTCACCGGGGAAGGGCGTCGACCACCGGGTGCCACGGCGTACGACGAGCACACCGACCCCCGCCGGTCCGCCCCACTTGTGCGCGGAGGCCGTCAGGACGTCCCAGCGGCGGGGGAGCGGCGTCCGTCCGGTCGAGGCCGCCGCATCCACGAGCAGAGGTACGCCGGCGGGCAGGTCGAGGTCGTCGACAGGCTGCAGCGTCCCGACCTCCTGGTTCGCGTGCTGGACCGCGACGGCGGCCACACCGGGGGTGGCCGCTGCGGCCCCGACCTCGACGGGGTCGACCCTGCCGAGGGCGTCGACGGGCACGCTGACGTGCGGTCCGGGACGCCACTGGGCGGCGTGCAGGACGGCGGAGTGCTCGATCGCGGAGTGGACGATGCCGCCGCCGGCCGGGACCAGGCCCAGCAGCCCCCGGTGCACCGCATCGGTCCCGGACGCCACGAACCCGACCTCGTCGGGGTGCGCCCCGAGGCAGTCGGCGACCACGGCCCGGGCGTTGTCCAGCAGCAGCCGCGCGTCGCGGCCCTCGTGGTGGAGCCGTCGCGGATCGGCGTACCCCCGATCCAGCGCCGCGAGCATCACCTCGCGTGCCGCGGGGTGCAGGGGCTCGGTCGAGGCGGTGTCGAGATAGCGCCGCGAAACCGGTTCCACACGTCGAGATTAGGACATGGCGAGGGGCGGGCGACGCGACCCGAATCGAAACCCGACCCTGCGGTCACCGGGCCCACGGATTCCGATACTCTTCGGATGTTCTGACCCTCGAGAGGAAGGCTCGTTCGTGGGCTTCAAGCTCCCCGAGCGCACGCGGGTGTCCCGTCGGCGGCTGCGCCGGCCGGTCCTGCTCGCCGGCTTCGTCGTCCTGGCGTTGAGCCTGAGCGGCTGTGCGACCGACAACCAGTGGGAACGCTTCGGCATGCCGCAGCAGGCCAGCACCACCGGCCAGCACGTCCTCGCCCTCTGGCAGGGCGCATGGATCGCAGCGCTGGCGACCGGTGTCGTCACCTGGGCGCTGATCCTCGGGTCCGCCTGGTGGTTCCGCCGTCGCAGCGACGACGAGATCCCGGTCCAGACCCGGTACAACCTGCCGATCGAGATCTTCTACACGATCTTCCCGATCATCATGGTGGTCGCCTTCTTCGCCCACACCGTGCGCGTGCAGAACTTCGCTCTCGAGGTCAGCCCGCACCCGGACGTGACCGTCAACGTGGTCGGCCAGAAGTGGGAGTGGACCTTCAACCAGACGGTGCCGTCGGGCCCGGACAAGGGCAAGAACGTCTTCGTGTCCGGCACCGGTGAGGACATCCCCACGCTGGAGATCCCCGTCGACAAGACGGTGCTCTTCAAGCTGTACAGCCCCGACGTCATCCACGACTTCGGCATCCCGGCCTTCGGCATGCGGATGGACGTCGTGCCGGGCGAGCACAACCAGTACCAGATCACCCCGATCGCCACCGGCACCTATGACGGCAAGTGCTACGAGCTCTGTGGCACCTACCACTCGCGGATGCTGTTCAACGTCGAGGTCGTCAGCTGGGACCAGTACGTCGCTGACATGGCCAAGCTCGCCACCAACCCGGCTCACGTCTCGGGCCAGCCGGTGCTCGGTGGGTCGTACGCGAGCACCCCGTACCTGAACGGCAACACCCTCGAGGGAGGCTCCGAGTGACCGCCACCGCCGCTCGCTCCGCCGACACGGTCGAGCGCAAGCCCCTGGGCAAGCTCCTCGTCCGCGCGCTCACCACGACCGACCACAAGCTGATCGGCAACCTGTACTTCGTCACGGCGATGTTCTGGTTCATCGCGGCCGGCATCATGGCGCTGATCATCCGCGCCGAGCTCGCCTACCCGGGCCAGCAGATCGTGAACGAGGAGCTCTACAACCAGCTCTTCACCATGCACGGCACGATCATGCTGCTGCTGTTCGCGACGCCGCTGTTCTTCGGCTTCGGCAACGCGGTGATGCCGCTCCAGATCGGTGCCCCCGACGTCGCGTTCCCGCGACTCAACATGTTCAGCTACTGGCTGTACCTGCTCGGCGGCCTGATCGCGGGTGCCGGCTTCTTCACCCCGCAGGGCGCGGCCTCCTTCGGCTGGTTCGCCTACACGCCGCTCTCGGACTCGGTGAACAGCCCGGGCGCCGGCGGTGACCTGTGGATCATGGGTCTGTGGATGGCCGGTCTCGGCACCATCCTCGGCGCGGTCAACTTCATCACCACGATCATCTGCATGCGTGCTCCTGGCATGACCATGTTCCGGATGCCGATCTTCGTGTGGACCGTGCTGATCACCGCGATCCTGGTCCTGGTGGCCTTCCCGATCCTCGCGGGTGCCCTGCTCTCGCTGGAGGCCGACCGCCAGCTCGGCGCCCACGTCTTCGACACCTCGACCGGTGGCGCGATCCTGTGGCAGCACCTGTTCTGGTTCTTCGGTCACCCCGAGGTGTACATCATCGCGCTGCCGTTCTTCGGCATCATCTCCGAGGTCCTGCCGGTCTTCAGCCGCAAGCCGATCTTCGGGTACGTCGGCCTCGTGGCCGCCACGCTCGGCATCGCGATCCTGTCGGTGGCCGTGTGGGCGCACCACATGTTCGTGACCGGCGCGGTGAACCTGCCGTTCTTCTCCGGCATGACGTTCCTGATCGCCGTGCCGACCGGCGTGAAGTTCTTCAACTGGATCGGCACCATGTGGGGCGGGTCCATCAGGTTCGACACCCCGATGCTGTGGGCGATGGGCTTCCTCACGACCTTCCTCTTCGGTGGTCTGACGGGCGTCATCCTGGCCAGCCCGCCGCTGGACTTCCACGTCTCCGACTCGTACTTCGTGGTCGCGCACTTCCACTACGTCGTCTTCGGCACTGTCGTGTTCGCGATGTTCGCCGGCTACTACTTCTGGTGGCCCAAGCTGACCGGCAAGATGCTCGACGAGCGGCTCGGCAAGATCCACTTCTGGTTGCTGTTCATCGGCTTCCACACGACCTTCCTGGTCCAGCACTGGCTGGGCATCGAGGGCATGCCGCGTCGGTACGCCGACTACCTGCCGGGTGACGGGTTCACGACGCTCAACCAGATCTCGACGCTGGGCTCGTTCATCCTCGCGACGTCGTTCATCCCGTTCTTCTACAACGTCTGGATCACCAGCAAGAAGGCGCCGATGGTCAACACCGACGACCCGTGGGGCTGGGGCCGTTCGCTGGAGTGGGCGACGAGCTGCCCGCCGCCGCGCCACAACTTCCACAGCCTGCCGCGGATCCGGTCGGAGTCCCCGGCGTTCGACCTGCACCACCCGGAGATCGCCGCCATCGAGATGGACGACGACCTGACCGAGCTCGTCGACACCACGGGCGACACGATCAAGAAGGACGGACACGCCTGATGAAGGTCGAGAGCTGGATCTTCGGTCTCACCACGGTCTTCCTGATCCTGGTGACGCCGGCCTACTGGCTGGTGACGGACGCAGGCACGCACTGCGGCCACGTCGCCGACGCGAGCGGCAGCTACCACTGCGGTGACTGGACGGGCACCTCCGCCCTGATCATGACCACGCTCCTGTGCTCCATGGTCACCCTCTACCTGGGCTTCCACGCCAAGCGCATGGACGCCCGACCGGAGGACCGCAAGGACGGCGAGATCGCGGAGGGCGCCGGCGAGCTCGGCTTCTTCCCGCCGTACTCCTGGTGGCCGATGTGGTGTGGGCTGGCGCTCGGCGTCATCGTGTTCGCCGTCGCGATGAAGGCCTACTGGCTGATCATCATCGGCGTCGTGCTCGGAGCCCTCGCCCTCAGCGGCATGGTCTTCGAGTACTACCGGGGCGAGCACGCCCACTGATATATCGGCCGAGCGTGTCGCCGCTATCGGTGTCTCCCTGGGTTCTCCCCGTCACTTCGTTCCGGTGAGAACCCAGGCTCGTCACCGGCGGCGACACGCTGCCGGCCTTGGGGCGGCTCCGTCGTTTGTGCGTGCGTGAGGAGGTACGACGCCTCGGGACGGCTCCTGGTTGCACCCCGACGGCGTGAGATGTCCGACTGCTCGCGGATCCCTGGTCCGGAGGTAGGCGCAGTTATCCTCATCCGGTGCGCAAGACTCTGAATTTCCCGAGCGGGCCGACCGTCGCCGTGATCGGCGTCGCCGTGCTGGTCCTCGCCGGCTGCGGTACCGGCGAGAAGGCCGCCAGCGGCCCTGGAGCCGCCTCTGGCGGCACGACCGGGGTTGCAGCGGACACCACCGCCGTCGTGTCGGCGAACGTCCGCAAGGGCGCCCGTGACGTGCCCGTGTCGACCTTGGTCTCGGTGCACGCCGAGCACGCGACGCTGTCGTCGGTGAAGCTCAGCTCCGCCAAGGGTGCCGTGGCCGGGGCCCTCGCCAAGGACGGCCGCTCGTGGACCGCCGGAGACCGGCTCGAGCCGGCGACGTCGTACACGCTGACCTCGATGGGCACCGACGAGGCGGGGCAGACGGTCACGCGCACGGCCCGCTTCACCACCCAGGCGCTGACGCTGCAGCAGCAGACCTACCCCTCGATCGCGCCCCTGCAGGGGGAGACGGTCGGTGTCGGCATGCCGGTCATCGTGACCTTCGACGTGCCGGTCACGGACCGCAAGTCGATCGAGAAGAACCTGCACGTCTCCTCGACCCCCGCGCAGCCGGGGAGCTGGCACTGGATCAGCAGCAACGAAGTGCGCTGGCGCCCGAAGAGCTACTGGAAGCCGGGCACCCACGTGCAGGTGTCGGCGGACGTCAACGGCGTCGACGCGGGCAACGGCATCTACGGCCAGCTCGACAAGGACATCAGCTTCGACGTCGGTGCCGCGCACATCTACAAGGTCAACACCAGGACCGACCAGATGCGGGTCTACTCCAACGGCAAGCTGCTGCGGACCATCCCGATCACGACCGGCCAGCAGCCGGCGTACACCACCCGCTCGGGCACGAAGGTGATCATCGAGAAGTTCGCGTCCAAGGACATGAACTCCGAGACGGTGGGGATCACCGGCGCGGACGCGTACAACATCAAGGGCGTCAAGTGGGCCATGCGGCTCACCTACTCGGGTGAGTTCATCCACGCCGCTCCGTGGTCGGTCGGGTACCAGGGCCACGCCAACGTCTCGCACGGGTGCACCGGCATGAGCACCGAGAACGCCGGGTGGCTGTTCGCGATGAGCCGCCGGGGCGACGTCGTCGAGTACACCGGCACCTCGCGGGCCATGGAGCCGACCAACGGCTACGGCGACTGGAACATCCCGTTCCAGCAGTACAAGGCGGACTCCGCGCTCTGAGAAGCAACGGGATGAGCAATCCTTTCCGTCGATCTGGCGGGGGCAGGTGCGCTCTCCTTGGTCGGGATGGAAGTCTCGTCCCATGACGCACACTGCACCCCGCATCGGGATCGTCGTGGTCGCCTACAACGCGGAGCGCAAGCTCCTCGCGACCCTGGACCGCATCCCGGAGGAGTTCCGGACCCGCCTCGACGAGGTGATCGTCCTCGACGACGCCAGCGACGACGACACGATCGCCAAGGCGCGTGAGTGGGCCGAACGGGTCTCCGACCACACCGCCGTGGTCGTGAGGCACACCAAGAACCTGGGCTACGGGGGCAACCAGAAGGCGGCGTACCGGATGGCCGCCGAACGGGGCCTCGACATCGTCGTGCTGCTGCACGGCGACGGCCAGTACGCGCCAGAGCTGCTCCCGCTGATGGTCGAGCCCATCATCGCCGGCGAGGCCGACGCGGTCTTCGGGTCGCGGATGATGACGCCCAAGGCCGCGAAGGCCGGCGGCATGCCGGCGTACAAGCGGCTGGGGAACCGGGTGCTGACCGGCTTCGAGAACCGGATGCTGGGGACCTCGCTCAGCGAGTTCCACTCGGGGTACCGCGCCTACCGGGTGGCGGCCCTGCAGGAGCTGCCGATCCAGAACAACACCGACGACTTCGACTTCGACACCCAGATCATCATCCAGCTGGTCGATGCCGGGAAGACGATCGTGGAGATCCCCATCCCGACCTACTACGGCGACGAGATCTGCTACGTGAACGGCATGCGCTACGCGCGCGACGTGGCCAAGGACGTCGTCGAGTACCGGCTGAGCAAGGCGGGCTTCGGGACGAGTCGGTGGGTCACGCCGCAGCCCGAGTACGCGCTGAAGATGTGCGACGGGTCCTCGCACCGGCAGATCCTCGATATCCTCGACGTCGACGTACCGTTGTCGATCCTCGACCTCGGCTGCGGTCCGGGGGAGCTCGGCGCCCAGGCAGCCAAGCTCGGCCACCGCGTGACCGGCGTCGACGCGACGGAGTCCGAGGGTGTCCGCGACAGGCTCGACGCGTTCTTCCTCGCCGACCTGACGGAGGGCATCCCGGACGAGGTCGGGCAGGGGTACGACGTCGTCGTGCTCGCCGACGTCATCGAGCACGTCCCCGACCCCGAGGCGCTGCTCCGGGCGGCGCGCGAGCGGCTGCGGCCGGGCGGGCGCGTGCTGCTCTCGGTGCCCAACGCGGCGCACTGGTACCCCCGCGCGCGGATGGCGACCGGGCTCTTCGGCTACGACCAGCGAGGGATCCTGGACGAGACCCACCTGCGCTTCTTCACCCGACGGACGCTGCGCCACCTCGTCACCCGAGCAGGGTTCGACATCCTCGCCGAGGACGTGACGGGGATCCCGTTCGGCGGCGCGGACGAGACCGGCGAGGGCACGCTGTTCACGCGCATGAACCGGGCTCTCGCGAAGGCTCGGCCGCAGCTGTTCGCCTACCAGTTCGTGATGCAGCTGACCCCGCACGTAGCGCAAGAGGTCGTCGACATCTACGAACCCGCCGAACGTCCGTGACGGGGGAGGGGGGCCGCGCGTCGGTACCGGGTGGGCTGCGCTCGGTCGAGCCCCACCTGCTGCTCGGCGTGCTGCTGGTGGCTCCGAGCATCCTGCTCTCGAGCATGTTCGAGCTGCAGATCGTGGGCCAGCTGCTCGCCGCGGCCCTGGCGGCGACCCTGCTGCTCGGCCGGCGCGTGGTCGGCCCGGTCAGCGTGGGTTTCGCGGCGGTCGTGCTGCTCGCGCTCTGCTGCGTCGACGTCGTGTCGTGGAGCGGTGCCGACCTCACGATGCCGATGGGGGTGGCACGAGCGATCGGGATCGGCCTGTTGGGCGCCGTGGTAGCGGCCGCGGCGGCCGTCGTGACCGGCCGTCGCCGGCTGGCGCTCGCGGCAACGGTCCTGGCCCTGGTGGGTCTCGCCTCCTTCGGGTTGGCGACCGACACGGTGATCGACGTGCTGGTCTTCCTCCGCGACAGCGCCCACGGGATCCTGCACGGGCGTGATCCCTACGCGATGACGTTCCGGAGCCCGTTCACCGACAAGGAGAACGCGCGCTTCTACAGCCCTGCCGTGCTGAGCGGCCACACGGTGACCGCGGGCTTCCCCTACCCGCCGGTCGTCCTGGTCGGTGCGTGCCTCGGATGGCTGCTCGGCGACGTACGCATCGCGGCGGTGCTCGCGCTCGTCGCGACGGCCGTCGTCATCCACACGCTCCGTGGAGCGGCGCCCGCTGCGTTCGTGGTCCTGCTGCCCGGACTCGTGTGGGTGCTCGCCCACGGCTGGGTGGAGCCGATCGCGGTGCTCCTGCTCGCGCTCACGGTCGTCTCCTTCATCCGTGGCGACCGGATGGCACCGGTGTGGCTCGGTCTGCTCCTGGTCTCGAAGCAGTACTTCGTCGTCGTGCTTCCGCTGCTGCTCCTGCTGCACCGCCCCGGGACCCGGGGGAGGGACGCCTGGCGTCCGGTCGTGGTCGCGGTGGCGACGGGCGCGCTGACGCTCCTCCCGTTCGCGGTCTGGGACTTCCACGGTCTCTGGCGCAGCCTGGTCGAGTTCCAGTTCCTGCAGCCCTACCGCGCCGACTCGAACTCGCTCCTGGTCTGGCTGGTGAACCGCACCGGGTGGCCGCCGGCGGCGGTCTACGGCGTCCTGCCGCTCGGCGCCGGTCTCGTGGTCGCCTGCTTCCTCGCGTGGCGCGCGCCGCGGCACCCGGCGGCCTTCGCCGCTGCGATCGCCCTCACCCTGACCGTGCTGATCACGCTGTCGAAGCAGGCGTTCTCGAACTACTGGTTCTTCGTCGCCGGCGCCCTGATGATCGCGGCGCTGACCTGGGACGTCTCGGAGCGTGCGACCCCGGAGGCGGATCGCACGCGCTGATCCGTCGGACCGCGGCACCGACACGAAAACGACAGGGCGGCGGCACCCTCGGGGTGCCGCCGCCCTGTTCTGTGCGGATCAGTGACCGACGGTCGGACCGTGCCGGTTGGGGCCGATCGCGATCGTCTCCTCGATCTCGTGCAGCTCGTGCTCGGCGTGGTGCTGAGCCTCGTGGAGCTCGGCCGGGGTCACGTTCGGGATGTTGTCCGCGAAGTACAGGCGCTGGAGTCGCGCCCGCAGCTTCGGGAACTTGCCCGTGTACTCGGCCTCGTCCTCCTCGATCTGCTCCTCGTCGAGGTAGGTGTCGGTCGTCCGCGCGGTGAGCGCGTAGGCCTTGCCCTCCGGGAGCGGCAGGTGCTTCTCGGCGTACCCACCGGCCGCGGTGCGGACGAGGACGCCGGACTCGAAGCCGTGGAGCAGCTTCTCGTGGTCCGCACGCTGCAGCGAGATGCACCACCGACGCGTCACGATGAACGCGATCGCCGGGAGGATGAAGATCGCTCCCCGCAGGAAGTAGGTGATCTCGTTGATGCTCATGTGGAACTTGATCGCGATGATGTCGTTGCCACCGGCGGTCCAGGCGCAGGCGTAGAACGTCATCAGCGAGACCATGATCGCGGTCCGCGTCGGGGCGTTGCGCGGGCGCTGCAGCAGGTGGTGCTCGCGCTTGTCACCGGACACCCAGTTCTCGATGAACGGGAGCAGGATGAGCACGACCAGCAGCGTCGGCGGAGCGATCAGGATCGGGACCATGATGTTCCACGAGATCGTGTGACCCCACAGGTGCGTCTCCCACGCCGGCATGATGCGCAGCAGGCCGTCGGGCCAGCCCATGTACCAGTCGGGCTGCGAGCCCGCGGTGACCTTGGACGGGTCGTAGGGGCCGAACTTCCAGACCGGGTTCAGCGAGAACAGGCCGCCCAGCAGGGCGATGGTGCCGAACACGATGAAGAAGAAGCCGCCGGCCTTGGCCATGTAGACCGGGAGCATCGGGTAGCCGACCACGTTCTCCTCGGTGCGGCCGGGGCCAGGCCACTGCGTGTGCTTGTGGTAGACGAGCAGCATCATGTGGGCCGCGATGAGACCCAGCAGGATGCCCGGGATCAGCAGGATGTGGATCGAGTAGAGCCTGGGGATGATCGCGCTGCCCGGGAACTCCCCGCCGAACAGGAAGAACGACAGGTAGGTGCCGACGATGGGGGAGGCCTTCATGAAGCCGTCCGCCGCGCGGACGCCCGTGCCGGAGAGCAGGTCGTCGGGCAGGGAGTAGCCGGTGAAGCCCTCCAGGGTGCCCAGCAGGAGCAGCAGGCAGCCGATGACCCAGTTGACCTCACGCGGCTTGCGGAACGCGCCGGTGAAGTAGACGCGCATGAGGTGGATCATCATCGACGCGATGAAGATCATCGCCGCCCAGTGGTGCATCTGCCGGAGCAGGAGACCGCCGCGCACGTCGAAGGAGATGTTCATCGCCGAGGCGTACGCCGAGGACACCTCGATGCCGCGCAGCGGCGCGTAGGAGCCGTTGTAGGTCACCTCGGACATGCTCGGGTCGAACCACAGGGTCAGGAACACACCCGTCAGGAGCAGGACCACGAAGCTCCACAGGGCGATCTCGCCCAGCATGAAGGACCAGTGGTCCGGGAAGACCTTGCGCAGGTTCTTCTTCGCGAGGCTCGCGAGACCGAGCCGCTCGTCAGCCCAGTTGGCCACGACGCCGGCGGTCTTGCCGCCGCCGGTCACCGTCGCCGGCTTCGTACCGTTGGTCTTCGCCACGGTCTCAGACGTGCTGATAGTAATCACGCTCCCAGAAGCTAGGTCCGACCGGTTCGTCGAAGTCACGCTGTGCGACCAGGTACCCCTCGCTGTCGACCGTGATCGGCAGCTGGGGGAGCGGGCGGCCGGCCGGGCCGAAGACGACCTTGCCCGAGTTGGACAGGTCGAACGTCGACTGGTGGCAGGGGCACAGCAGGTGGTGGGTCGTCCGCTCGTTCAGCGAGATCGGGCAGCCGACGTGGGTGCAGATCTTGGAGTAGGCGACGATGCCCTGGTAGCTCCAGTTGGCGGTGGAGTTGCCGTTGACGTCCTTGCCCGGCTTGATGTCCGCAGGGTCCATCCGGAGCAGGATGAGCGAGGCCTTCGACTTCTGGACCTGCAGCTCGGTGCCCTCCACGAGCGCGGGGTCGATGCCGTAGCGCTCGGGATTCTTGTAGGCGTCGGGCTGGCAGTTGACCAGGTCGCCGATCTCCAGGTCGGAGGCCAGGATCGGCGTCCAGATGGCGTCGCGGACGATGCGCATCGGGTGCTCCGGCGTACCCATGCCCCAGATCGTGTGGTACAGCTTGTCGCCCGGCAGCGGGCCGAGGTCGCGCAGCACCAGGATGGCGGGTACGCCGACCAGGCCGACCGCGCCGAGCAGCGAGTTGCGGATCAGGGGGCGACGGGCGATGCCCGCCTCGTCGAGGCCCTGGGCGATCGCGGCGAGCGTGCCCTCGCGGGCGTCGTCGTCGGAACGCGCCGGGTGGCGCAGCTCGCTGATCTCGTGGTCACCCATGAGCTTGCGCGCCCACTGGATGATGCCGATGCCGATGAACAGCAGGGCCAGGCCGAGCGTCAGGCCGAGGGCGATCGTGGAGACGCCGTGGCCCAGCCACACCGTCCAGTGCTCACCGACGTGGAAGACGAAGTACGAGACGACGAAGAGGATCGTGCACAGCGCGGAGAGGCCGAAGAGGCCCGCGACCTGGCGCTCGGCGCGCTTCTCGGCGTGCGGGTCGACGTCGGTCGGCCGCCAGACATGCTCAGGCAGTCCCGGGTCGGCGATGGGCCCGGCCTGGACCAGCTCGCCTCCGTCAGACTCGCCACTGGTCGGCGGAGTGTTGTCGGTCACGCCGAAGCACCGTCCTTCTTCTTGGTCGTGCGCGTGGTGTGGGCCGCGATCCAGACGGCGAAGCCGACGAGGAAGCCGAGGCCGACCACCCATGCGATGAGACCCTCGCTCACCGGGCCGAGACCGCCGAGGGTCAGGCCGCTGTAGCTGGGCGTCTCGTTGAGGTTGTTGAGGTAGGCGATGACGGCCTTCTTGTCCTCGGGCGGGATGTTGCCGTCGGAGAAGGTGTCCATCGACTGGGGGCCGGTGAGCATCGCCTCGTAGATGTACTTGGAGTCGACGCCGCGGATGCGGGGAGCGAAGCCGCCGCGCGGCATGGCGCCGCCGGAACCCTCGAAGTTGTGGCAGGCGGTGCAGTTCGCCAGGAAGATCTGGCCACCACGCTGGACGAGCTCCTCGACCTGCGACTGCGACATGCCCTCGGTGGAGTACATGCCGGTGTCGGGGATCGCCGGGCCGGTGCCGAGCGAGGCGACGTACGCCGCCAGGTCCGCGATCTCGGACTCGCTGAAGACGGGCTCCTTGCGCACGGCCTGGACACCGGGCTGGGCCATCGGCATGCGGCCGGTGCCGACCTGGAAGTCGACGGCGGCGGCGCCGACGTCGGTCAGGGCCGGGCCGTACTGGCTGCCGCCCTGGGTGAGGACGCCCTCACCGTTCTGGCCGTGGCAGAACGCGCAGCTGACGAGGAAGAGCTGACGGCCCTTCTCGACCTGCGCCTGCTTCGCGGCCGCGGAGTCGGAGCTGGCCTGGGCCGGCGAGAAGGCGGCGTACAGGCCTCCGGTGAGGAGGAGGCCGAGCAGCAGCACCACGAGGCCGGCGATCGGGCCGCGGCGGTACCGCGACAGGCGACCGGCGGAGCGGTTCAGGAGGCGCACATTCAGTCCTTGCTGGTCCGGTGGGAGCTGGTCAGTTCAGGGGTCACTTGACGAGGTAGATCGTCGCGAACAGGCCGATCCACACCACGTCGACGAAGTGCCAGTAGTAGGACACGACGATGGCGCTGACCGCCTGCTCGTGCGTGAACCGCTTGGCGACGTAGGTGCGACCGAGCACGAAGAGGAACGCGATGAGACCGCCGGTCACGTGGAGCCCGTGGAAGCCCGTGGTCAGGTAGAACATCGTGCCGTAGCCGTCGTGCGGGATGGTGATGCCCTCGTGGATCAGCGCGGCGTACTCCTTGGCCTGGCCGCCGATGAACATCGCGCCCATGACGTAGGTGAGGATGAACCACTCGCGCAGGCCCCACTTCATGACGTCGAAGAGGGAGCCCTGGCGCGACACCTGGCCACGCTCGGCCGCGAAGACGCCCATCTGGCAGGTCAGCGAGGACAGCACCAGGATCGTGGTGTTCACCGACGCGAACGGCACCGCGAGGTGGGAGGTGTTCTGTGCCCACATGTCGCTGGAGACCGCGCGGATCGTGAAGTACGACGCGAACAGGGCCGCGAAGAACATCAGCTCGCTGGACAGCCAGATGATCGTTCCGACGGCCACCATGCTGGGTCGGTCGTGCTGGCCGTGCAGGCGCGAGGCAGGAAGGGTTGCCGATGCAGAAGTCGCCACGGGCGTCATTATTGCCTGACCCGTGGCTCATGGCATCCCGACCCCCTGGAAACGGTCTACTTGATTCGGTGCCTACGCTCGACTGGTGTCGAGTGCTCTGCTCCCGGCCAGCATCCAGCCGCTTCCCCCGCTGTCCTGGCACACCTCGGTCAGCCTGTGGTCGATGGACCCGCTGGCCACCGTCCTGACGGTCTGGGCGGTCGGTCTGTACGCCGTCGGGGTGGTCACGCTGCGGCGACGGGGAGACCGCTGGCCGATCGGCCGGACGATCGCGTGGCTGGTCGGGTGGCTGGCGTTCTACGTGGCGACCTGCTCGGGGTTCGCGACGTACGACCTGACCCTGCTCAGCGTGCATATGGCCCAGCACATGGTGCTCTCGATGGCGGTGCCGCTGTCCCTGGCGCTCGGCGCCCCGGTCACCCTCGGCCTGCGCACCCTGCCGCCGATGCCGCGCCGCTGGCTGCTCGCGGTGGTCCACTCGCGCGTGGTGAAGGTGTTGTCCTTCCCGCCGCTGGCGTTCCTGCTCTACGTGCTCTCTCCGTGGGCGCTCTACTTCTCCGGCTGGTACACCGCCTCGCTGCACAGCGCCTACGTCCACGAGCTGATGCACGGCCACCTGGTGCTCGTCGGCAGCCTGTTCTTCTGGCCGCTGGTCGGCGTCGACCCGATCCCCGGCCGGGTGGACCACCCGTTCCGGGTGCTGCTCGCGGTGCTGACGCTGCCGTTCCACGCGTTCCTGGGGATCACGATCATGAGCCAGGACAACCTGATCGGCGGCTCCTGGTACCCCGACCTCCACCGGATCGACCCGTGGCTGCCGACCCCGATGGCCGACCAGCACCTCGCGGGCGGGATCCTCTGGGGCTCCGGGGACGTCGTGGGGCTCATCTTCTTCGTGGTCCTGTTCGTGCAGTGGGTGCAGTCGTCGATGAAGGAGGCGAAGCGGGAGGACCGCCGCCTCGACCGCCTCGAGGCGCAGGAGCGCGCCCGGAAGGCGAGGAACACCGCGTTGCACCAGCAGGCCGCGACGCACCGGACCGAGTAGGGTGCACGCGTGAGCAGCCCCAAGCCGCTGAAGGTGCTCGTCTACAGCGACGACGTGCACACCCGCGAGCAGGTCATCCTGGCCCTGGGACGGCGTCCGCACCCGGACCTCCCCGAGCTGGAGTACGTCGAGGTCGCGACCGAGCCGGTCGTGATCCAGAACATGGACGCGGGCCACATCGCGCTGGCCGTCCTGGACGGCGAGGCCGTCCCGGCGGGCGGCATGGGTATCGCCAAGCAGCTCAAGGACGAGCTGCGCGACTGCCCGCCGCTGCTGGTGCTGACCGGCCGCCCGCAGGACGCCTGGCTGGCGACCTGGTCGCGCGCGGACGCCGCCGTACCGCACCCGATCGACCCGCTGCACCTCGCCGAGGTCGTGATCGCGCTGCTGCGCGAGCGCGTCCCCGCCACGGCGTCGTGAGCGCTTGGCCGGAGGTCCTCGACGCCGTCGTGTCGGGGCGCGACCTGGCGCCCGAGCAGGCGCGGTGGGCGATGGGGGAGATCCTCGCCGGCGACGCGACGCCGGTCCAGATCGCCGGGTTCGCGGTCGCCATGCGGGCGAAGGGCGAGACCAGCGACGAGCTGCTGGGCCTGGTCGACGCCATGTACGACGTCGCCACCCCGCTCTCGGTCTCGGGCCGCACGCTGGACGTGGTGGGCACCGGTGGTGACCGCTCGTTCTCGGTGAACGTGTCGACGATGTCCGCGATCGTCGCGGCGGGCGCCGGTGCCCGCGTCGTCAAGCACGGCAACCGCTCGGCGTCCTCGAAGGCCGGCACCGCGGACGTGCTCGAGGAGCTCGGCGTCCGCCTCGACCTGCCCGTCGACCGGGTCGGACCGGTCGCCGAGGAGGCCGGGATCACGTTCTGCTTCGCCCCGGCGTTCCACCCGGCGCTGCGGCACGCGGCCGTGCCCCGGCGCGAGCTCGGCATCGGGACCCTGTTCAACCTGCTCGGCCCGCTCGCCAACCCGGCGAAGCCGCGCGCCCAGGCGATCGGCTGCGCCTTCGACGGCAAGGCGCCGGTCATGGCCGGCGTGTTCGCCCGCCGCGGCGCGGACGCGTGGGTGTTCCGCGGCGACGACGGGCTCGACGAGCTCACCACGACGACGACCTCGCAGGTCTGGGCCGCCCACGACGGAGCCGTCTCCTCGTTCACGGTCGACCCGACCGAGCTCGGCCTCCCGTTGGTGACCGCTGAGGACCTCCGGGGCGGCGACGCGGCGTACAACGCCTCGGTGGTGCGCGCCCTGCTCGCGGGGGAGACCGGACCCGTGCGCGACGCCGTGCTCCTCAACGCGGGGGCGGCGCTCGCCGTGTACGACGCTCCCGGCGAGCCCCACCTCGACGCGCTCCGGGCCGGGATGGCCCGGGCCGCGGACGCCATCGACACGGGCGCTGCCGCCGCGACCCTGGACCGCTGGGTGGCGGCGGCCTCGGCCTGACGCCAGGGGCAGATGGCCCGTGGCTTAGTCAGATCTGACTAGGCGGAGCGGCGGATCGACCGTGCCGAAGTCCTGCGTCGGCCACCTAGCGTGGCGCGCAAGGGACTATCGGGGAGGAATTCGCCGTGACGAGTAATCGTTGGGCTGCTCTGGCGTGCGCCGCATCGCTCGGGGGAGCAGCGCTCGGGATCGTATCGATGGCTGCGCCGGCTCACGCCGATGTGACACCGAGCGATGCCACGACCGCACTGGACCTCCCGTCGGGGGTGACGGCCGTCGTCGCCGGCAGCGGTGTGGTCAGCACCCAGCCGTTCAACGACTTCCCGTCGGCTGGTTCGAGCTACCTGACGTTGTCGACCGGGGATGCGAGCCAGGTGTTCGGGAGCGCGCAGGACGCGCAGCTCAGCACCGACGTCGGCAACGACGGACAGCCCGACAGCGCGAGCGTGACCTTCACGGTGTCCCAGGCGTCCAACGCCCAGTGCCTGCTCGTCGACTACGCGATGGGGACCGAAGAGCCGGTCCACACCTACACGACGGCCTCTCCGAGCGACACGCTCTCCATCGTCAAGACCGGAGACGTCGCCCAGTACGCCATGAATGCCGGCAACGCGTACTTCAGCCAGGATGGCTACGATCCCGCGCCGAAGCCGTACGCCGTCAACGCGATCAACTACTGGCACGCTCCCGGTGATCCGACGGACGCGGCCCCGGGCGCGTACTCAGCCACCGAGATCGCACCACGCCTCCCGGGCGTGACCGGCATCAACGACTGGACCAGCCGGGACACGGCTCGGGTGCCGCTCGATCTCTCCGGAGGCGATGCCACGGTCACGCTCTCGGTGAGCGACGCGACCAACGGCGACCTGGACTCGGTCGCGACCGTCGACCACGTCCGGCTGCTGACCACCGGGTGCTCCAACGGCACCGGCGTCGAGCCGAACCCGGCCAACAACGGCGGGGTGATCGGCGGCATCAAGCAGGTGGGCGCGCAGCTGTACTACGACCCGGTGCCGAGCACGTCGGTCATCGAGGGTTCGGCCGACCTCGCGAACGGCTGGCGCTCACCGTCCAACGTGCCGGTCGAGCTCCGTTACCGCTGGTACCGGACGACCGCGAGCACCGGGCACACCGGCGACATGAACAGCTGGACGGCGATCCCGGACGCGGATCGCCAGTCGTACGTCCCGACGGCCATCGACTGGGGCAAGTACCTGATCGTGCTGGTGTCCGGCGTCGTCGACGGCCGGCGCATCGAGACGTACCCGTCGACCGGGACGGCTACCACGTGGTACGTCACCACGGCGATCGAGAAGGGCACCTTCGAGTCGGGCAGCGCTCCGATCATCACAGGGCCCGACGGGCGCACCGCCGGGGTGGGAGACGTCCTGAGCGCCCAGATCGACAACACCTTCCCGCGCCAGGACTCCTGGACGTGGCAGTGGTTCGCGAACGGACTCATGATCTCGGGTGCCACGGCGCAGACCCTGACGCTGGATGCCGCCCAGGCGGGCAAGACGATCACCGTGAAGGCCACGGCGGTGCGGGACAAGTTCGACTCGAAGTCGTGGACGAGCAACGGCTACGGTCCCGTGACGTACGAGGAGTTCGGCGCCGTCGGCAAGCCGACGATCGTCACGGACGGCACCCCGACGGTCGGCGAGACGGTGAACGTCGATCCCGGAGCCGGGTGGTCGCCTGCGCCGACGTCGTACTCGTACCAGTGGAAGCGGAACGGCACCGTGATCTCCGGGGCGACGCTGTCCGCGTACACGCTGAAGGCGGCGGACGCGGGTGTCCAGCTGACCGTCGCGGTCTCGGGCGTGCTGCCGGGCTACCGGCAGGTTCCCCAGGACAGCGACCCTGTCGCGGTCCTGGGGTCGACCCAGCTCGGCGCGACGCCGACGGTCAGCGGCAGCGCCCAGGTCGGCCAGACCCTCACCGGTACCGTCGTGGGCTGGGACCCGTCCGGAGCCACCCTCCGCTGGGACTGGTACGCCGGCGGGACCGTCGTCCAGACGGGCAGCAGCCACACGCTGAAGGTGCCCGCGGCCGCCGTCGGTAAGGCGATCACCCTGCAGGTGACCGGAACCCGGACGGGTTACGCCCCGCTGACGAGGGCGAGCGCGCCGACGTCGATCGTGACCCGCGGAGTCCTCACCAGCGCTCAGCCGAAGATCATCGGACTGGCGAAGGTCGGCGTCACCCTGTACGTGTCGAAGGGCTACTGGGGGCCGACCGGCGTCGCGCTCAGCTACCAGTGGAGGATCAACGGGAGTGCCGTGGCAGGAGCCGCGGGCAAGGCGTCGACCTTCCGGGTCCCGAACTCGGCCCGCGGCAAGAGGATCACGGTCTCCGTCACCGGACGGCTGTCCGGCTACACGACGGTGACCCGGACCAGTCCAGCGACCGCGAAGGTGCTGCACGCCTAGTGAGAGGCCCGGCGCGCAGGGCCTCGTAGGAGCTCGCGCCCGCTGGCGGTGCGTTCGACCACCCATCCCCGGGCGACCAGCGCAGAGGCGAGGGGTGTGCTGATCGGCAGCAGCGCGTCATGGATGCCGAGCCTGCGCAGCGTCCTGTCCCAGCCCGGTTCGAGTGCGAACATGGCGAGGTACGTCCTGAGGTCGTCGTCGGTGTAGACGTCGAAGTAACCGTGGAAGGGGATATCGAGCTCGGGGTGCGTCCAGAGCAACGGGCCACCATCCGGCCACGTGGTGAGCAGGGGTGTCGCCGCGGGGAGCATGGCCAGCTCCTGGTCGAAGTCGTGGGTGTAACCAGGCGGCTCGGTGGCACGGTGGGGCGCGATCACTGCGACGGCGAGCACGACGGCGGTGCACAGGGACGTCGCGACGATGCGCTCGCCCCGGCTGACCTCCACACGGCTGCCGATCGCTGCCTGCAGCCGTGGTGCCAGCGTCGGGAGCAGGATGCAGACAGCCACGGGAAGCGTGCGGTCGGAGTAGACGGCGAAGACTGAGCTGAGGCCCAGGCTGGCGATCTCGTACCAGGAAGCATCGCGCGAGTGGATCAGGAACAGGGCGGTCAGCGCCAGGAGCCCGAGGGCGACGGCGCCCGTCACGCTGGTGAAGTCGGGAGCGGCCCACTCGGGGATGTAGGCGCGTCGTCCGTTCACGGCGAGGACGGCCGAGACCAGACGCGGCCCGACCGGGGTCAGCAGCGCGATGCTCAGCGATCCGAGGCCGACCAGCAGCGCTCGCGGTCGCTGGGCCCGCGAGGCGACGAGGCCGGCAGCAAGCGCCAGGCTCGTGATCACGCCGAGGATCCACATGCCGTGGACGAGCGCCCAGAACCAGGTGAGGGGAACCAGCAGCCACGGGACGCGTCCGCTGTCGGCTGCACGACGCCACGCCATCGCCGTCCAGGTGATCAGGAGCAGGCTGGCCACCTGCGGTCGCGCGGACAGGGACCCGCTCGAGACGACGAGGGCGAGCGCGGTGAGCAGAAGAGCAGGCAGCGGATCGCTGCCGCGACGAGCACTGGCGTACCAGCTCGCCAGCAGAGCGGTGATCACCATCGTCGAGAGCACCGCGACCCCCGCGAGACCGAACGCGTGCTGCACGCCGTACATCCCCAGCTCGGAGAGCCATTGGGTCGGCACCCAGTGTGCGGACGAGTAGCGGTCGAGGTGACCGGGATGCCACGGCTGCCAGCTCCCGGCGAACTTCTCGCCGAAGCGCAGGTGGAAGTAGGTGTCCGGGTTGGTGAGCGGGCCGGAACCGCTGGCGATCAGCTTGCCGGCCAGCACGACCGCTGCGACAGCCGGAGCGATCCAGGTGATCAGGCGGGAACGACGCCCGCGCTGAGGGGGCGGCTCAGTCGACGCCGATGGCAAAGGCCGACTCGAGGTCGTGGCGCGAGTACGCGCGGTACGCGATGTGGGTCTCGGTGTCGACGACCCCGGGCACCTTGTTGAGCTGGTCCGAGACCACGTCGGCGATGTCCTCGTGGCGGCGGACCCGGACCAGCGCGATGAGGTCGATCTGGCCGGTCACCGAGTAGACCTCGCTCACGCCGTCGAGGGCGGCGATGGCCTCGGCGACCTCGGGGATCCGGGCGGTCTCGGCCTGCACGAAGACGATGGCGGTGATCATGCGCCAACTCTAGGACCGGCCGGTGCCAGGTTGAACCGTTCGACATGCCGGCCCGCACCGGCCAACGGGCAGGTCCACTCGCCGTCGACCTCGACCAGCCGGACGCCCGGCATTTCCAACCACCGCAGGATCCGCTCGGACTCCTCGGCGGAGGCGGCCGGGATCGGGCCGGCCGCGGGGAGCACGGTGTCGGCAGAGGCACGCAGGCCCTCGACGTACGCCGGTGCGTTGGCCAGCGGCGGGATCACTCCCGCGGCGGCGAGGCGTCCGTAGCGGACCACGTGCACCGCCCAGCGTCCCTGCTCGTCGCGGCGCGTCGCGATGACCTCCGGGCAGCGGGTCAACGAGGTCAGCCGCTGGGTGCGCGCCGCAGCCCGGACGAACGAGGCGAGCCGGTCCCGGTGGACCTTGGCCTCCTCGAACCGCTCCTCGTCGGCCAGGGCCGCCATCTTGGCGTTGATGAGCTCGACCACGTCGTCGGGCGCCTCGAGGACGGCATCGCGCAGCTGGCGGACCACGGCGGCGTACGTCATCAGGTCGACGCTGCCGTCGCACGGCGCCAGGCAACGCGCCATCTCGGCGAGCACGCACGCCGACCGGTTCGGCTCGCGCGCGAACCGGTCGGTGCACTGGCGGATCGGGAAGACCTCGTGCAGGGCGACCAGGCAGCTCTCCGCTGAGGCGCGCGAGGAGAACGGGCCGAGGTAGTCGGCGTCGTCGTCGAGCACCTGCTTGACGATCGAGAGCCGCGGCCAGACCTCGCGGGTGAGCTTGAGGAAGCTGACCTTCTCGGGGAAGCGCGAGCGTCGGTTGTAGCTCGGCTTGTGCTCGGCGATCAGCCGCAGCTCGCGGACCTCGGCCTCGAGGGGAGTGGCGCACTCGATGCCCTGGACGGACGCGGCGAGGCCGACCATCTCACCCATCCGCGAGCGGGTCTCGGAGGCGGTGAAGTAGGTGCGCACCCGCTTGCGCAGGTCCTTGGAAGTGCCGACGTAGAGCACCCGCCCGCGCTCGTCGCGGAAGAGGTAGACGCCTGGGGCGTGGGGCAGGTGGTCGGCAAGGTGGCGCTTGCGGCGCTGGGCGGCGACGACCTTGGAGGAGTAGCCCTGCAGCTCCTCGAGGGTGTGCACACCGAGCGATCCGAGCCGTTCCATGCAGCCGTGCAGGACGTCGACCGTCGCGCGGGCGTCGGCCAGCGCGCGGTGGTTGGGGGTCGTGCCGGCCCGGAAGACGCGGGCGAGCGAGGAGAGCTTGTGGTCGGGCGTCTCGTCGCGCGGGACGACGTGGCGAGCCAGCTTGACGGTGTCGAGCACCTCGAAGTCGGGCCAGACCAGGCCCTGCTCGGCGCTGAAGTGCTTGAGGAAACCGACGTCGAAGCGTGCGTTGTGCGCGACCAGCACCGCCCCACGGGCGAACTCGAGGAACGCCGGGAGCGCGGAGGTGATGGGTGGCGCGTCGGCGACCATCCGGTTGGTGATGCCGGTCAGGACGGCGATGAACGCCGGGATCGCGGTGTGCGGGTTGACCAGCGTCTGGAACTCGCCGAGCACCTCGCCGCCCCGCACGAGCACGGCTCCGATCTCGGTGATCCGGTCGCCGTCGGCGTACGAGCCCCCGGTGGTCTCGAGGTCGACTACGCAGAAGGTGACCCCGTGCAGCGGGCGGCCCATCTGGTCGAAGCTGAGCTGCTCGCCGACGCGCAGGACATCAGCGGCGGCGGTCATGGTTCGACGGTACGGGGGATCACCGACAGTAATCCGGAGGCACGGCTAGCGTGTGGGCGTGACGATGACGGGCGAGGACTGGCGGCGTCTTGCGCGCACCGCAGGGTTCATGACGCTGTGGGTCCTCGCCGCCATCTTCGCGCAGACGGCGGTGCGCACCTTCGTCGACCGAGGCTGGATGGGCGCGGACGCACACGCCTACTGGCTGGCCGGGCGGTCGACCGTGCCGTACCAGCTCGCCGCTCCGGGCCACATGGACGCGTTCGAGTACTCCCCGGTCTTCCTCCAGGTCGTCCGTCCGTTCACGCACCTGCCCTTCACCGTCTTCGCGGTCGGCTGGTCGCTCGTCGAGCTCGTGATCTTCTGGTGGATGACGAACGGTCTTGCCTGGCGGTGGAGGGTTCCCGTCCTGCTGGTGTGCGTTCCCGAGCTGGCGCTCGGGAACATCAACGCCTTCCTCGGGCTGGTCATCGTGTTCGGCTTCTCCCGACCGGAGCTCTGGGCATTCCCCGCACTCACCAAGATCACCCCGACGTGTGTCGGTGTCGTCTGGTTCCTGGTGCGCGGTGAGTGGGGGGCGGTCGTCCGCATCGCAGCAGCGACCGTGGTGCTCGTAGGCATCTCCTACCTGTTCGACCCCGGGCTGTGGTCGGACTGGTTCCACTACCTGACGTCGCACTCGACCGACACCCTGCCGCGCGGAGGCTGGCACCTCGCGAACCAGCGTCTGGACGTCGGGATCCGACTCGCCGTGGCGTGTGTTGCCACTGCACTGCTCGCGCGGCGTGACCTCCGGTGGCCTCTTCCCCTGGCGTTGATCGTCGCCGTGCCCGTCTTCGGGTATGCGGCGGGTCAGATCCTCGCGATGGTCCCGCCCATGATCCGGCTGGCCCTTCACGACCGTCGCGTCGCAGAACGGGCCGTGACGGTCGCCGCGGATTAGTGTCGGCACCTCCTGTCACTCTCGTCCCATGACGACCAGGATCGATTGCGACACCTGCGTGGTGCGGGGTCTGGCGTGCCACGACTGCGTGGTCACCGTGCTGCTCGGACCACCTCCGGAGCTCACCTTCGACGACGACGAGATGCGGGCGCTGGACGTGCTCGCCGACGGGGGACTGGTGCCTCCGCTGCGGCTCGTCACCCCGATGTCCGCCCCCGTCGTCGAGTCCGCCTGATCGGTGGGACGAGGGTGGCCGGAGGGACCGGTGGGGATCGTGTGATGTGGACCTCACGGAGTTCTCCCCAACACGCCCGCCGAGTTTTTGCGGGCCCGCTGGCCCGCGACTACCCTCGTCATCCAGGTGTCCGTGGAAGTGGGCCAAAGAGGTCCGCGCGGGCACCGCGCTGAGTCTGGACCGCGTGCGGTCCGGAGCCGGGGAACCACCAACTCTGGGGTGAATCCTGCACAAGGCGCGACGACGCGATCGGGCGGGTCGGAGCGAGGAGTGCGGGTAGGGCGAGTCGTGCCCGAATCCGTCAGCTCACCCGGTAGGCGTACGACACCAGAGGGGACCCGCCAGCTCATGCTGAACGGCCGCAACCGCTTCACCGCCAGCCTTGCCGCCCTGGCTCTGACCGGCACCGTCGGTATCGCCCTGTCCGGCTCGCAGAGCCCGGCCAGCGCCGACCAGAACATCTCCAAGGTCCGCGACCGCGTCAACACGTTGATGCACCAGGCCGAGCAGGCCGCCGAGGACTACAACAACGCGCGGATCCAGCTCAAGAACCTCAAGGGTGAGCTGACGTCGCTGAAGGTCGCCGAGACGCGTCAGGGCGCGAAGCTCCAGGGCGTCCGCGCCGACGTCCGCGACGCGGTGATCTCTCAGTACCAGAGCGAGACCCTCGGTGGCGCCGGTGGCCTCCTGGAGTCGAACCCCGACCAGTTCCTCGGCGAGGTCTCCACGCTGTCCACGGTCAACGACCTGCAGGACAACCGCCTCGCCGACTACGGCGCGCAGGCGACCGCCTTCGAGATCCGCCGGGCCCAGACCCAGCAGCGCATCGACAAGATCGCGTCGCTCAAGGCCGAGCTGGCCAAGGACAAGAAGAACGCCGACAGCCAGTACGCCGCCGCCAAGTCGATCCTCGACGGCCTCGAGGCGAAGGCCCGCGAGGCGATCCTGTCGCGTGGCGCGGCCGTCCGCCCGGGCGACATCCAGGCCAGCGGCCGCGCTGCCGCGGCCGTGCACTACGCCATGGCGCAGGTCGGCAAGGCCTACGTGTGGGGCGCCGCCGGCCCGAGCGCCTTCGACTGCTCCGGCCTGACCATGATGGCGTGGGCGCAGGCCGGCGTGAGCCTGCCGCACTCGTCCTCGGCGCAGTACTCGATGGGTCCGCACATCGCGGAGAGCGACCTCCAGCCCGGCGACCTCGTCTTCTACTACAGCCCGATCAGCCACGTCGGGATGTACATCGGCAACGGCCTGATCGTGAACGCGGAGAACCCCAGCGTCGGTGTGAAGGTGACCAGCCTGCACGCCATGCCGTACGTCGGTGCCGTCCGCCCTGGATGAGCCGCTGTCCTCACGAGTGAGCGCTGCCGTCGTCCTGACGGCAGCGCTCCTCGCGCTTTCCGCCCTGCTCACGGCGTGTGGTGGGAACGGCACCTACGTCGTGCCGACCCCGACCGCGGTCGCGACGATCGACCCCGGTCGGGCCACGACCACGCTGCAGGAGCTGCAGGCCGTTCTCCGCCGGGGTGACACCGTCGCCGCCCGGCGCTTCGGGGCCGACCCGGCCGCCGCCGACCTGTTGGCCGCGGTCGCGGGCAACGTGCGCCGCATCGGCCTGGACAGCGTCGTCCTCACCTACCTCACCGAGAACGGCGGCGGGTCGTTCCAGGGCGCCTGGGGAGCCACGGTGCAGGTGTCGTGGCGGGTCAAGGGCTTCGACCACGGCATCGCCCAGCGTGACCTCGCCTTCTCGTTCGCCGACGGCGGCCGGACGATCAGCAGGATCGGGGGCGGCAGCGAGGCCACCCCGCTGTGGCTGAGCGGACCGGTCACGGTGCGTCGCTCGGCCGACGTCCTCGTCATCGCCACCGCGCCGGCCAAGGAGGCCGATGCTCTGCTGGCCGAGGCCGAGACCGGCATCGCCCGCGACCGCCGGGTCCTCGGCGGTCGACGCTCGGTGGTGATCGAGGCGCCGGCCACCGTGGCGGGCATGGAGCGCGCCCTGGGCGTCCAGCCGCCGACGTACGACGGGATCGCCGGAATCACCGCGCCGGTCGACGGCAACCGGCTGCCCGGCGCTCCGGTCCACGTGTTCATCAACCCCGTCGTGTATCGATCGATGGATCATGTGGCCGCGCAGGTGGTGATCACCCACGAAACCGTGCACGCCGTCACCGACGCGCCGTTGGCCGCCGGTGTGCCGTTGTGGCTGATCGAGGGGTTCGCGGACTACGTCGCCCTGAGCGACGTCTCGCTCCCGCTGTCGACGACGGCCGGTGGCATCGCGCAACGGGTACGTCGCCACGGTGCGCCTCACCAGCTGCCGGCGGACTCCGACTTCGGTGGTGACAACAACCTCGACCCCACGTACGAGGCGGCCTGGTTGGCCTGCGTCACCATCGCCGACCACGCCGGGCAGCGCGCGCTGGTCCGGTTCTACCGTGACGCCCTCGCGGGCACGCCGGTGGCGACCGCCCTGCCCCGCGACACCGGTCTCACGGTGGCCTCGCTGACGTCTGCCTGGAGGTCGAAGCTGACCGCTGTGGCGGCCGTGGCACGCTAGTCACTCGTGGGAAGCAAGCGGACCCGGGAGGCCGGTGGGACGACCCGGGTCGCGCTGGCGACCGCGATGGTCGGCGGAGCGTTGTTCGTCCTCCTCGCCGGGTGGCTGGTGCCCTGGCACCCGGTGCCGGGAGGTACGCCGCCGCCGGTTCCCGCGGGCTCGGTCTTCAGCGCCGCCCAGATCGACCGGACCGAGAGCTTCTCGCTGTGGGCGCGGGTCTGGAGCTGGTCGGGTCTGGCGATCTCGCTCGGCGTCGCCGTCTGGCTCGGGTTCAGCCACCGCGCACGGGCGTGGGCCGAGCGCTGGCGTGGGCCGTGGTGGGTGCAGGTGGCGGGCCTGGTCGCCGTGGTCACGGCGCTCGGTCAGCTGGCCGCGCTGCCGTCCGCGATCGGGCTGCAGCGGCTGTACCTCGCGCACGGCCTGGCGACCGACTCCTGGAGCTCGTGGGCGACCGACCTGCTCAAGTCGGCCGGGGTCACGATCGTCACGACCTCGTTCGGCGTGCTGTTCGTGCTGGGCTGTGCGCGGCGCTGGTCGCGGACCTGGCCGGCGATCGCCGGGGGAGGGCTCGCGGCGCTGGTCGTGCTCGGCTCCTTCGTGTACCCGGTCCTCGTCGAGCCGATGTTCAACCAGTTCCACCCGCTGCCCGACGGCGCCCTGCGCACGGCGATCCTGCGCCTGGCCGATGAGGAGGGCGTGCACGTCGACGACGTGCTGGTGTCGGACGCGTCGCGCCGGACGACCGAGCTCAACGCCTACGTCTCCGGGTTCGGCTCGACCCGTCGGGTGGTGCTGTACGACACCGTCGTGCACTCGCTGCCGCGCGACCAGGTCCTGTCGATCGTGGCGCACGAGCTCGGCCACGCCAAGCACGACGACGTCGCGACCGGCACGGCTCTCGGCGCGGCCGGGGCGCTGTTCGCGGTGGGGCTGCTCGGCTCGCTGGCGCTCGCCCTGGAGCGGCGGGGGTGGGCCCCGGTGGGGTCGCCCGCCGGCGTACCGACGGTGCTGGCGATGGTGGCCGTCGGCACCTTCCTGGCACTCCCGGTCCAGAACGCCGTGAGCAGGAAGATCGAGACCCGCGCGGACGTGACCGCGCTCGAGGTGACGCGGGCGCCGGAGCCGTTCGTCACGATGCAGCGGGAGCTGGCGCTGCGCTCCCTGTCCGACCCCACGCCACCGGCATTGTCCCAGTGGTGGTTCGGCTCGCACCCGACGGTGCTGGAGCGGGTGGCGATCGCCCGGCAGATGACCCGCGGAGGCTGAACGCCTCGTCGGATCAGGGCCAGGCCAGGACGAACAGGTCAGCGACCTTCGGCCCGAGGACGAGGACCACCGAGATGATCACTCCCGCGATCAAGGACGCCAGCAGCCCGTACTCGACGGAACTGGCACCCCGCGTGTTCGGCATGGCCGGACCCTCCACCTTCGGAAACGAATCACGGCCGCAGACCTCGTCGAGGTCCGCGGCCGTGATCGCGTGTGACTGCCTGATCACCTCAGGCCGTCGGTCAGAGCTGGTCGACGACGGTCTGGAACGCGTCGGACAGCTTGCCGCCGAGGACCACGACGACGCTGATGATGACGGCGGCGATGAGGGCGACCAGCAGGCCGTACTCGACGGCCGACGCGCCACGCTCCTCCATCTTGGCGAAGCGGGCGTTGAGCAGGATCTGCAGGTACTGGACCATCGGGGTTCTCCTAGATAGAGGTGGTGCGAGTTCGTGTCCCCGGGGAGATGCTTCCCCGATGCCGAGAACTCTGCCTGAGCCGCGGTCCTGTCACTATCGGGAGTTCGGCCGCACTGTCGTAGTCCCAACGGACTACAGACCCGAGGCCGAATTCCTGGCCCTACCGCGCGGCCGGCGCGACCGTGGAGAGCAGCCCGATCCGCATCGCTGTGACCAGCGCCTGGGCGCGGTTGACCGCCCCGAGCTTCTGGTAGATCCGGGCGATGTGGGACTTCGTCGTGGACTCCGAGAGGTACAGCTTGGCGCCGATCTGGGCGGCGTTCAGGCCGTCGGCGAGGAGCAGCAGCACGTCGTGCTCGCGCTCGGTCAGCGCGGTCGACTCGCCGGATGCGCGCCGCATCATCGCGCCCACCAGGCCGGCGCACACGAAGGCCTTGGGGGACACCGAGGCGTGCCGCGCGGCCTTGATCACCTCGGTCGAGGGCGCGTCCTTGCCGACGAAACCGGACGCCCCCGCCTGCATCGCGGCGAAGATCTGCTCGTCACCGGAGTGCATCGTGAGGACCACCAGCCCGATCTGGTCGCTCTTCTTGCGCAGCGTCCGGACGATGTCCAGGCCGGTGCCGTCCTGGAGCTGCAGGTCGGTGACGACCACGTCGGGCCGCAGTCGGTCGAAGGCGGCGAGGCCCTCCGCCACGGTCGCGGCGGTGCCGACGACGTCCATGTCCGGCTCCAGGTCGATGACCGCGCCGAGGCCGTTGCGGATCAGCTCGTGGTCGTCGATCAGGAGGACCTTGATGTTCGTGTCGCTCATGGGAGTCTCCTTCTCGAGGGGTGGGGGTGACGCGTCAGTGGTCGGCGTAGATCGGTGAGCGCAACGCGACCGAGACGGTGAGCCCTCTGCTGGCATTGTCGCGCACGGTCAGGTCGGCGCCTATCAGCTTCGCCCGTTCCCTCATGATCTTCAGTCCATGCGAGTCGTCGCGTCCCTGTTGCAGACCGGTGCCGTCGTCGGTGACGGTGATCCGTGCCTGCGGTGGGTAGACGTGGCAGAGGACGTCGATCGAGTTCGCCCGAGCGTGCTTGACGGCGTTGTTCATCGCCTCCTGGGCGATCCGGAAGAGCTCGGCCTCGACCTCGGGCCGGAGCCGCGCCGGCTGCTCGTCCAGCCGCACCCGGATCGGGATGCCGGAGGCCTCGGACAGGTGCCGGGCGATCGCGCTGATGGCGGCGCCCAGGCTCTCGCTCTCGCCGATGCTGGTGCGCAGGTTCATCACCGACCGGCGTACCTCGGCGACGACCTTGGTCACCCGGTCGCGGAGCATCTGGAGCTGCTGGGCCTGCGTCTCGTCGGTGGCGCGACCTGCGATGGCGTCGATCAGGTAGCCGAGCGAGGCGATGTCCTGCGCGACGCCGTCGTGCATCTCGCGGGCGAGGCGTTGCCGCTCGTCGGCCGTGGCCGCATCGCGGAAGTGGGCGAACAGCAGCGCGGTGTCGAGGCGTACGGCGCTCGGGGTGAGCTCCTCGGCGAGCGCTGCCAGGTCGAGCTCGGCCAGAGTCTCGGGGTCGGCGCTGCTCTGGCCGGCCACCACGGCGTAGTCGCCGGCGAGGAAGGCGAACCCCGCGCCGTCGACGACCGGTGCGTCCCTGGCCCAGGCCTGCACGGCCAGCTGCTCGCAGGCCACCGCGGCGTCGGGGTCGTCGATCGTGGAGGCGATGGGGGTGAGGCTCTCCCCGCGGGGGACGAAGGCGTAGAGCACCTTGCACGGGTGGTGGTCACCCACCGTTCCGAGCAGCTCCCCGCCGAGGGCCGTGACGTCGAGGCCGGAGCTCAGGTTGCTGGACAGGTCGATCAGCTGCCGGATCAGGTGCTGGGCGTCCCGGTAGGGGCGCAGCGCGTCGGCGTTCATCCGATCCGCAGCGAACGTGACGCCGGCGACGAGGCTCAGCCCGATGCCGGCCATCGACCAGGTGAAGATCGAGACGCCGAGGTCCGACGAGATCGTCTGCCACCACATCAGCCCGATGCTGACCGTGGCAACGGCCTGGATCGCCGCTACCCGGTACATCGTCCGGGTGCCGACCGTCAGCGTGGCGTAGAGCGGAGGCACCACCAGGGCGGCCAGGGTGGCGGAGGAGTAGTGCATGCCGAGCGCGCAGAGGATGCCGACCGCGCCCGCCTCGACCGAGGGGGAGAGGGACAGCTCGAGGTCACGGCGGATCGCGGTGATGGTCTGGTAGGCCCACAGCACCCCGATCGCGCACATGACGAGCACCGCGTGGGTGTCGCGGAACCACAGCGCCGGGCCGGCGATCGCCAGCAGGGCGAACAACCGTGCGGCAGCGAGGACCCCGTAGGCCTGGTTGGTGGGCATCGCTCAGTGCTGGGAGAACTCGCGCACCATGTTGACGGCGGCCGGCCCCATGATCACGACGAACAGGCAGGGCAGCACGCACAGCACGAGTGGGACCATGATCTTGACCGGCACCTGCTGGGCCTTGGCCTCGGCATACTGACGTCGCTTCGTGCGCATCTCCTGAGTCTGCACCCTGAGCACCTGCGCGATCGAGATGCCGAACGAGTCGGCTTGCACCATCGAGCCGACGAAGGACTTCAGGTCGTCGACGTTGGTGCGGTCGCCGAGCGCCTTGAGCGCGTCGGCGCGCCCCATGCCGAGCTGCATCTCGCGCAGGACCCGGGAGAACTCCTCGGCCAGAGCACCCGTGGTGTTGCGCGCCACCTGCTGGAGCGCGGCATCGAAGCCGAGGCCCGCCTCGACGCTGATGGTGAGCAGGTCGACGGCGTCGGCCAGGGTGCGCCGGATCTCCTCGGAACGGTCGTACGCGCGCTGGTAGAGGTACAGGTCGGGTCCGAAGAACCCGAGAACGGCACCGCCGATCCCCACGAGGACGACGAGCCCGACCCCGAATCCGAGCAGGACACCCCATGCCATGCCCACCAGGGGCACCACGACGGCGGCGAAGACCTTGAGCGAGATGACCCGGTCGACCGACCAGTCGCGCGGGTTGCCCGCGAGGTCGAGCTTGTGGCGCAGCCGCTCCGCCTGGTCGGCTCCGGTGAGCCGACGCCCGATCTTCAGGCTGCGCTCCTGGAACGGGGCCAGGACCCGGTCTGCGAAGGGGAGCTCGGCCTCGGCGACCAGCTGGTCGGCGCCGGCGCTGCCCATCTGCTCGAGCGCCTGCAGCGAGCGGGCGAGACCGACGGGCTGCTCGTGCTTGGCGAGCGCGACGCCGAGGACCGCGATGGCTCCGATGAAGAGGACGAGCGCGAGGAACAGTGCCATCAGATCTCCACCTTCACCAGTCGGCTCATCCAGAAGATGCCGATGCCGAGCCAGACCACGGCGCCGATCAGCAGGATCCACCCGAGGAACGTCGTGAACATCGGCTGCATGTAGCTGCCGTTGGTGAGCAGGACGAACCCGCCCACTCCCGGCGGCAGGATGCTCAGGATCGCGGCCGACAGCTTGCCCTCCGCGGCCAGGGCGTTCACCTGGCGTCGCAGGTAAGCGCGCTCCCGCATCGTGCCGGCCACCGTCGTCAGCAGCTCGGCAAGGTTGCCGCCGACCTGCCGCTGGATCCGGATCGCCATGACGACCCAGGCGAAGTCCCTGCTGTCGAACCGCTGCGCCACGCCTTCGAAGGCGTCCTCGATCGAGACGCCGATCCGCGACTCGACGAGCACTCGCTTGAACTCACCGGCGATCGGGTCAGGTCCTTCGCGGGTGACCGTGTCGACGGCCTGCGGCAGCGAGAGACCGGCGGACAGGGCGCCGGACAGCAGCTGCAGCACCTCGGGGAGCGAGTCGTCGAACGCTCGACGTCGCCGTTTGGCGCGCCAGCTCAGGTAGATCGGGGGAGCGATGGCCCCCAGCGCCGCGAAGAGCAGCGCGATCCAGATGTTGCCGACACTGACCAGGGCACCGACCAACGTCGCACCGATCACCACACCGACGTGCAGCAGCAGCCACTCGGAGGGCTTGAAGCCGCTGCCCGCGGCGGAGAGGCGCTGGCCCAGGCGGTGGTCCAGGTTCTGGTTGCGTTCGAGGATGCTGGCCGCGGCCGCCTTGGCCTGGTCCAGCACGGGCTCGCTGGCCGGCTTCTGGGAGACGACCGCGGGACCGCTCGTGCGGGCGGTGTACTCGGTCAGCCGGTCGGCGATCGTCATGGGCGCCGGTTTGCCCGGCACCAGCAGGACCGCACCACCCACCACGCCGAGCGCGAGCACGCCGATGCCGACGTACAGCAGCCAGGTCGGGGTGTTCCAGCCCGTTGAGGAGTCCGGGTTCGCGAGCGTCGCGGGGGCCGGGGCGCTGGCGACCTCGATGGGTGCGAGCGCGCTGGCGACGAGCTGCCCCTGGTTGCTGGGCAGGGTCACCCGGACGGTGGCCTGCGAGCGCGTGAAGTCGGCGGGCACCGGCGCGGTCACGAGGATCTGGCTCGCGAGGACGTCGGCCTCGCGACGGAACGCGTTGGACAGCGCGGCACCCGTGGACTGGATGAGCACGCCGTCGCCGGCCGCGGCGATGTTGCGCAGCGCCGTCAGGTCGCTGCCCTGCTGCCCGAGCGAGACCGCGTCGAGCAGCGTGTTCGTCGACCGGACGGTGTCCGCGACCTCGGAGAGGGTGGCGGACGAGCCGGTGTCGGCGCCGTCGGAGAGGAGCAGGACCGAGCGCTGGCCGCTCGTGCCGGCCGTCTGGACGGCGGTCCTGAGTCCGTCGTACAGCAGGGTGCCGCGGCTCAGCCGGAGACCGTTGACCACGAACCGCGCCTGGTCGCGGTCGGTCGTGGGGGAGAGGGCGACGCTGACGTGGCTGTCGAAGGTGACCACGCCGACCTTGACGTCCGCGGGGACGGTCTGCAGGTAGGTGAGGGCCGCCTGCTTGGCCGCCGTGAAGCGTCCCTGGGAGGCCATCGAGTCGCTGGTGTCCATCGCCAGGACCGCCGTGCGCTCCACGGTGGAGCCGGTCCGGGCCGAGGTCGCGGTGGCGTCGAGGGCGGCACCGTCGAGCGTCGCCGTGACGCCGTCGAGGTTGACCGTCGCCCCGGGCGGTACGTCGACGAGCACCTGCAGGGTGCCGCCGGAGGTCTGGACATGGGCGATCGTGGCCTGGCCGGCGGCGTACGACGGTGCGCCGAGCAGCACGCTGAGGACGATCCCGAGCGCGCCGGCGAGAACGACTGCGGCGCGCCGCATCAGAACCGGTCCAACCGGAAGAGCGCCGGGTCGACGGCGACGTTCGCGTTGGCCAACTTGTCCAGGAACTTCGGCCGCAGCCCGGTCGAGCGGAGCCGACCGAGCACCCGTCCGTTCTCGTCGAAGCCGGCGCTGTGGTCGAAGACGAAGATGTCCTGGAGGGTGATCACGTCGCCCTCCATCCGCTCCACCTCGGTGATGTGGGTGATCCGCCGCGACCCGTCCTTGAACCGGGTCTGGTGCACGATCAGGTCGATCGCGGAGGCCACCTGCTCCCGGATCGCCTTGATGGGCAGCTCCATGCCGGCCATCATCACCATCGTCTCGATGCGGGCCAGGGTGTCGCGGGGGCCGTTGGAGTGGACGGTCGTGATCGAGCCGTCGTGACCGGTGTTCATCGCCTGCAGCATGTCCAGCGCGGAGGCGTCGCGGACCTCGCCGACGACGATGCGGTCGGGACGCATGCGCAGGCTGTTCTTCACCAGGTCGCGGATGCTCACGGCGCCCTTGCCCTCGATGTTCGCCGGGCGCGACTCCAGCCGGACCACGTGGTCCTGCTTGAGCTGGAGCTCGGCCGCGTCCTCGATGGTGACGATGCGCTCGTCGCCGGGGATGAACGACGACAGCACGTTGAGGGTGGTCGTCTTCCCCGCGCCGGTGCCACCGGACACGATGACGTTGAGCCGCCCGCGCACGCAGGCCGACAGGAAGTCGGAGGTCACCGGCGACAGCGACCCGAAGTTGATCAGGTCCTGCACCGTCAGCGGGTCGGCAGAGAACTTCCGGATCGTCAGCGCCGAGCCGTCGATGGCCAGCGGCGGCACGATCGCGTTGACACGGCTGCCGTCGGGCAGGCGGGCGTCGACCATCGGGCTCGACTCGTCGACACGGCGTCCGATCCGCGACACGATCTTGTCGATGGTGCGGCGCAGGTGGGCCTCGTCGGCGAAGTGGGCCTCCGCCTTCACCAGGCGCCCGCTGCGCTCCAGCCACACGCTGTCGTGCCCGTTGACCATGACCTCGGAGACCTCGGGATCGCGCAGGAACGGGTCGATCGGGCCGTAGCCGAGGATGTCGTCGCTGATCTCGCTGGTCACCCGGGCGCGGTCGGCGTTGCTCAGCGGCCGGTCCTGCGAGCCGAGCACCTCGGACAGGATCGTGCGGACCTTCTGGTCGAGGTCGGCCTGGTCCATGTCCGCGTCGTACAGGTGCGGGCCGAGCTGCTTGAGCAGCTCGGAGTGGACGCTCGCCTTGAGGTCCTCGATGCGGTCGGCCTCGTGGCTGGCCATCGCGCGGCGCTGCGCGGAGCGGTTGTCCGCCCCGGCCGCGGCCGCCCGTGCGGCGAGCGGGCCCGCGGCTGCCGGTGCGGGGGCCTCGGCGACCGGGGTCTCGTCGACCTCCTCGGCCGGGGCTTCGGCGGCGTGCTTGCCGGCTGCCTCGCGACGGGCCGCCTCCAGGCGTTCGGACAGGCTCGACATGGTCAGCTCCTCCCGCGGCGGAACAGGCCGCGTGACCGGTTCGGGTCGTGGTGCGGGTCGGTCGGAGCGCCGTACGCCGCCGGCAGGCTGATCGGCTCGCCGGTGACGGTCGACGCGAGCTCGGCGTACGCGACGCTGGCCGCGTGGCCGGGCTTCTCGGCGATGATCGGGTTGCCGGCGTTGGTCGACGCCGCGATCTCGACGGCGGTGGCGACCTGCGCGGCGACGGGCATGCCCAGGATCGCCTCGACCTTCTCGATGCTGATGCCGACCGCGTCGTCCGCGCGGTTGAGCAGCAGGTGCCGGTGACCGCGGGCGATGTTGAGCATGTCCATGGTCTCCAGGGCGACCTTGACGTTCTTCAGCGTCGGGACGTCGAGGGTGGCGATGATGACGCACTCGTCGGTCTCGTCGAGCGCGGTCAGCGTCGCGTCGTCGAAGGACGGCGAGGTGTCGACCACGATGTAGTCGAAGCCGTCGCGCAGCGCGCGGAGGATGCGGGAGATGAGCAGCGGCGTCACCCGTTCCCGTACGTCGGGGTGGGCGGGCGCCGCGAGGATGCTCAGTGAGCTCTCGTGGCGGGTCAGCAGTCCTTCGAGCATCGCGAGGTCGACGGAGTCCTCCGAGCCGACGGCTTGCTCGATGGAGTGCGTCGGGAAGATCTGCATGGTGATCGCGACGTCGCCGAACGCGAGGTCGAGGTCGACCAGGCAGACCTTGCGCGCCCCCTTGTCGGAGAGCGCGAGCGCCAGGTTCACCGAGGACGTCGTCTTGCCGACGCCGCCCTTGGGGGAGAAGACGGTCACGATGCGGCCCATCTGCCGGGCGCCACCGGGGCCGCGGAGGGCGGCGTACAGCTGGTGGGCGCGCTCGACGGCCTTGGTGAGGCCCTTCTCGTCGGTCGAGGTGACGACGTCGCGGATGCCGGCCTGCATCGCGCTGGTGAGCACCTCGGTGTCGAGGTGGTCGCGCACCAGCACCACGCTGATGGTCGGCCGCTTGATGCGCAGCTCCTCGGCGACCCCGAGCACGTGCTCGAGCGGGAGCGACGGGCCGAGCGCCACGACGTACTCATCGGAGTGCTGGTCCAGCCAGGCGAACATCCGGTCCAGGCCGGCGACGCCGTGCGCGCCGGCCGGCATGCCCGGCTGCAGCCGGGCGAGGTTGCCCTGGTCGGGCTCGACGAGGATGGGCATCGCTCAGCCCTTTCCGAAGATGGTGCCGGGGCCGACGCCGCTGCCCTGCGTCACCTTGCTGTCGCTGCTCAGCAGACCCAGCGACAGCGAGCCGATGGTCTGGCCGAGGCGGACGCGTTCCGCGTCCTTCTGCGACACGGCGAGGGTGACCAGGAACTTCTGGTCCGTGGTGGCGGTCCCGCTCGTGTCGTTGGTGTTGTCCGACGGCACGAAGGTCGACTGGCCGAACGCCAGCACCTGGACCCGGGGGAGGAGGACCTTGCTCGAGACGCCGTCCTGGGTGAGGAACACGGTGACGTTGGAGCCCGGGCTCACGAAGGTGCCGACGCGGGCGTCGTCCTCCACCGAGATCGAGATGGCGATCTTGCCCGCCGGGATCGGCAGGGTCGCAGCCGACTGGACCTGGTCGGCCCCGCCGAACTTCTGCGGCACCAGCTGCTCGCCGGGGTAGATCGTCGTGAGGACCAGCTTCCCCTGGAAGGCCTGCGCGTCGTTGGTCGCGCCGGCGAGCACCTGGCCCTGGGCGACGTCCGCCGACGTGATCTTGCCGGCCTGGAACGCCTCGTCGAAGCTCTCGCCCGGCTGCAGCGTCTGCGACGCGGTGATGATCTTGACGGCCTGGTACTTCGCGGCGGCGCGGTTGTCGGCGCCCTTGGTGTAGACGAACACCAGCAAGACGCCGAGCACTGCGATCACTGCGGCGACGACCAGCAGCAGCCTGCGACGGTCCATGAAGAGCCCTCCGCTCCCGTTGTCGGACCGACGACCCTCCCGAAAGGAGGCCGGTCTCGATGAAGATCTCCCGATGCGCGTCCCGGCCTGGTGGCCATCGGACGCATCGGCGAGGTTATCGGGACCAAGGGCCCAATGGGTGACGTCGATCGCATTTCTGGCCGTTCGCGATCCACGAATAGCCCGAAAGGACTACCGGTCGGAAACCGACCTCCGTCGAGGGTTCTGGAGCCCGTCGGGAGCGGCTCAGGAGTACAGCGCGGCGATCTCGTCGCGACACTCGCGCATGACCACGTTGCGCTTGAGCTTGAGGCTCGGCGTGACCTGTCCGGCCTCCTCGGTCCAGTCCTCCGGGAGTACGACGAACTTCCGGATCGACTCCGCCTTCGACACCGCCAGGTTGGCGTCGTCGACGGCCGACTGGATCTCGGCCAGCAGCTCCGGGTTGTCGACGAGGTCGGCCGGTACGGCGGTGGTGCCGTGGGCCGCGGCCCAGGCGGGGAGCGCCTCCGTGTCGAGGGTGATCAGGGCCGCGATGAACGGCTGGCCGTCGCCCACCACGAGGCACTGGCTCACCAGGGGGTGCGCGCGCACCCGGTCCTCGAGCACGGCCGGCGCGACGTTCTTGCCACCCGCCGTCACCAGGATCTCCTTCTTGCGGCCGGTGATCCGCACGAAGCCCTCGTCGTCGACCTCGCCGACGTCGCCGGTGTGGAACCAGCCCCCGTCGGCGAGCGCCTCCGCCGACGCCTCGGGGTTGTTCCAGTAGCCCCGGAACACCTGCCCGCCGCGGAAGAGCAGCTCGCCGTCGTCGCTGACCCGCACGGTCGTGCCCGCCAGCGGTCGACCGACGGTTCCGACCTTCTGCGCATCCGGCAGGTTCACCGTCAGCGCGCCCGTCGTCTCGGTCAGCCCGTAGCCCTCGAGCACGCTGACCCCGATGCCCCGGTAGAAGTGGCCGAGCCGCTCGCCCAACGGCGCGCCACCGGAGATCGCGAACTCGCAGCTGCCGCCGAGGGCCTGCTGCAGCTTGCCGTAGACCAGCCGGGTGAACAGGGCGTGCTCGGTGCGGATCCGCAGCGGCACCCGGCCGCCGTCCAGTGCGCGCGAGTAGGCGATCGCGACCTCGGCGGCGCGGTCGAACACCCGGCCGCGACCGTCGGCGGCGGCGCGCTGCGACGCCGTGTTGAACACCTTCTCGAAGATGCGGGGGACGGCCAGGATGAAGGTCGGCTGGTAGCTGGCGAGCTGCGGCAGCAGGTTCTTGATGTCGGAGGTGTGCGCCATCGTCGTACGCGACTTCACGCAGCCGACCTGGATGATCCGGGCGAACACGTGCGCCAGCGGCAGGAAGAGCAGGGTGCGTGCGTTCTCGCCGTCGAAGAGCTGCTCCAGCTCGTCGACCGCCACGCCCAGCTCGGACATGAAGTTGCCGTGCGTGACCATGCAGCCCTTGGGACGCCCGGTGGTACCGGAGGTGTAGATCAGGGTGGCGACGTCGCCCGGACCCGCAGTCGTACGACGCTCCTCGACGACCGCGTCCTCGACGTCGGCTCCGAGGCTGGTGAGGACGTCGACCGCGTTGTCCTCGAACGCCCACAGGTGGTGCAGCTCCTCCAACCGCGACCGCACGCCGCTCACCCGGGTGACGTGGGCGGCGTCCTCGACGATCGCCGCGCGGGCGCCGGAGTCGCCGAGGATCCACTCGACCTGCTCGGCCGAGGAGGACTCGTAGATCGGCACCGTGATGGCGCCCGCGAACCAGACGGCGTAGTCCACGAGCGTCCACTCGTAGCGGGTGCGCGACAGCAGCGCGACCCTGTCGCCGGGCTCGATCCCCGCAGCCACGAGGCCTTTCGCGACCGCGCGGACCTCGTCGAGGAAGGCGGTCGAGGTCACGTCGTCCCAGGAGCCGTCCGCCGCGAGTCGTCGGAAGGCGACCGCCTCGGGCGCCTCGGCCGCGTTGCGGACCACGTCGTCGGTCAGGTTCCCCGTGATGGGGATCGTCACGGTCTGCGGGGTGGAGTACTCGCGCACGCCCTGCACGCTACTAGCCTCGATCTTTCGTGTGGCCGGCTGAGGATGGTTTCGGTGTAGGGCGGTTCGTTCGGTAGCAGTAGCGCGCGTGTGATCGCCGGCGCTGGGGC